>DATGXN010000203.1:0-8725 GCA_035298945.1 Chitinophagaceae bacterium
AGGTATCGGGCAACCCTGGTATTTAGCCAGACCCGGAACATCAGGACATTTGTCGTTAGGATCTGCTATGCCATCATTATCCCTGTCTGTAACCACCGGAGCTGGTGGAGGAGGAGGTGGTGGTGGAACAGGCTTCTTATCAACCCTGTAGCTGATATAAAACTGCATTCCGCTGCTTTTCAGTGCAAATGGATATCCAGCTTCATCAATATCGTTCAATCCCTGCATGTAACGGCCGCCAATTCCCCAATGGTAGGCTGGCCACCATTCGGCTCCCCCAGTCATGAGGAACTGACCATTACTCATCAGTTCATCAGCACCTGTAGTAGTTGCACCGGTCTTTTTCTTGGCAGAGAACGTGTAATCAAATTGAGGTCCTAATAAAAGTCGCAGATCTGAACCGATATGCAATTTTAACAGGATAGGAAGGGAAAAATTGTTCAGGTTGTACCTTACATCACCTGTAGTCAATCCCCTTTTGACGTCTCCACCCATTTGGGAATACAATAATTCAGTCTGTAATCCCCATCTTCCTGTTCCGATAGGAATATGACCAAAAAACCCTCCGACAAAGCCTGGTTTCCAGCCGAAATCATAATTGTTCGGGTTGGAACCACTGACTTTAAGGGTTGAGTAATTAACACCGGCCTTAATACCCCATCCTGTGGTATTATTCAGGTCCTCATTCTGGGCCATGGCCAAAGTGCTAAACATCATTAGTAATGTTGAGCTAAGCAGTAGTCTTCTCATATTGTTGGTTTATAGCAGAAATTTGGTGGAAAAATATAAAAAAAATAGACAAACGTCTAATTTGAAAGTACAGAATGGATCAAATGATCCAAGAAAAGCAAAAGCCAATGAAAAACTTCATTGGCTTTTGTGGAGCTGGAGGGATTCGAACCCTCGTCCAAACATATTCCCCATAAACTTTCTACATGCTTATCCCGGAATTGATTGTCGGGCAGTAACAGGAACCGGGCAAACCGATCACCGCCTTAGCTGAATGGTCTTAGGCAACAGTCACAGCCTTCTGTTGCAGCGGCCTATTTCTTTTTGATTCAGCGGGGGAGCTTGGCAAAGGCAGGCCCGCATCCCCGGCCATAATGGGTGCGCTAATTACTAATTAGGCAGCCATGGCATACTGTGTATTGCCATTTAATGTTCTCGTATTCAGAGTATAGTGCTAATTACGCAACGCACTGCATGCTTACTTACAAAGATCTATGCTGTCAAAACCGGTCAGCCCCCGGTCTGCAAATTTACTAAATTGCAGCTCAACTATATAATTCCTGCCTTTTATAATAAAATCAGGGGTCTGGTGTTAATACAGTGGTGAAATTGAAAAATATGACAGTTAAAGTCCTGTTCAGGGTTGCATTGATTGTTTTGATATCCCTGGTTTCCTGTTCAAAGAGTAAAGATACACCCGCTCCGGTAGCGGTAGTTTCGTACCCGGTAGTAAAAGGAAATGTGGACGAAGCCTCAGGAATGGCTGACAGCAAAGCCAACCCTGGCTACCTTTGGGTTCAGCAAGACAGTGACACCCCTTCAGATATAGCCTTGCTGTCTCATACCGGTGAGTTTTTGAAGAAGATCTACATAAAAAATGCCTGGAACCGTGATTGGGAAGATATGGCCATTGCGAAAGGTCCGGATCCCGCCAAAGACTATGTATATATCTCCGACATGGGAGATAATTATTATCAATTTTCCAGTTATTTCTTTTACAGGTTCCCCGAACCGTCCAAATCTGTGGATACCGTTTTCAGTTTTGAAAAGATAGAATTCAAGTATCCTGATGGCTTTCATGATGCCGAGGCATTCATAGTGGACCCATCTTCCAATGACATATATATTATCACAAAGAGGGATGAACCATCGAGGGTCTATCTGTTAAAGTACCCCTACAGCCTGAGCGCAGCCAACACGGTCAGTTATTTATTCAATCTACCCTACAATGGTGTTGTGGGCGCGGCTTTGCAACCCGATAACCTGGGTTTGGCTCTCAAGACATATTCTGACATCAATTATTACCCTGTTGCTCCGGGGGAATCCATGACCACCGTATTGAAAAAGAGTTTTACCAAACTTCCCTACCAGGGCGAATTGCAGGGAGAGGCTATAACATTTACGAACGACGGGAAGGGATATTTCACCTTAAGTGAACGAAGAGTGCTTGACGTGACCCTGAACTATTACCGGAAATAAAAAAGAGACTGTCTTTGACAGTCTCTCGAATATCTTGCTGTACAAATCTGTTACTTATAGCCGATCATGCCTTGTGTGGCTCTGCACCCACCTTTAGTACTGCTTTTCGCAGTTGTGCAGGATGCCATTGAAACAGCAACAGTTGTTACGAGTACGAATGCTAGAATTAACCTCTTCATTTTGCGGTTTTTATATACGTTAGGGAATCGATGCCGGTCAAACTGGCAATTCGATAGGGGGCAAGGATAAAATCTGGGATTCGGTAGGTATCGGAGAAATACTGTACAAAGGAAACAAATAGTTGCGGTATTTGCAAGTGTTTTAGCAGGCATATACTATCCCTTTATCCAGTCGGAATCTTAAAATTTTCTGGTTCAGACAATTAGCCGGGGAGATTTTTTTGAGAATTATCCACCTCTGGACAAAATCGAACCGGGGATATGGACGATTTAGACGGATTTTAGCGAAGTTTGCAAACTTACTATTCCCTCATTACAACATGAATATTCAATTAGTCAGGCCCATTGCAGTCCTAGATCTTGAAACCACAGGTACAAACCTGGCGATAGACAGGATAGTGGAGATCGCGATCGTGAAAGTCAGTCCTGATGGAAGCAGGACGGTCAAAAGGAAGATCATCAATCCCGATATGAAGATCCCGGAGGCGGCTTCAGCCATCCATGGCATCACCAATGACATGGTGAAAGATGCGCCCCTGTTCAGAACAGTAGCCAATGAGTTCAAGCAGTTCATAGAGAACTGTGACCTCGCAGGCTATAACTCCAACAGGTTCGATTGGCCTTTGCTGATGGAAGAATTCCTGAGGTCAGGCCTCGAATTCGACCTTTCCCAGCGCCGGATGATAGATGTACAGAAAGTTTTCCATATGATGGAGCCGCGGACTCTTGGTGCTGCCTACAAATTCTATTGCAACAAAACCCTCGATAATGCACACAGTGCAGAAGTTGATGCAACAGCCACCTGGGAGATCCTGCTTGCACAGGTTGAGAAATATCCCCAGCTGGGCACCAGCATTGATGCGATCAACCAGTTCCTCGGAGATGAACCGATTGTAGATTTTGCACGGCGCTTTGTTTTTGAAAATGGTGTTGAAGTTTTTAATTTCGGAAAACACAAAGGCAGGCCAGTTACCGATGTTCTCAGGCAGGAGCCACAGTATTACGACTGGATGATGAAGGGTGATTTCCCTATGCATACCAAACAGAAACTCACAGAAATTTTCAATCGCACCCTTTTGAAAAAAGCGTAAGGTTTCAAAGTCAAACTGAAAGATTTGGAGAAGTTAGTTGTCATACCCACTTATAACGAGAAAGATAATATTGAGTCCATTATCAGGTATGTATTCAATCTCAATAAAGGATATCATATCCTGGTTGTAGACGATAGTTCCCCTGATGGCACTGGCGAGATTGTCAGGAAAATGCAACAGGAATTTTCAGGACTGCACCTGGAAGTGCGGAAAGGTAAACTGGGCCTCGGTACCGCTTATATACATGGATTCAAATGGGGGCTGCAAAAAGGCTATCAGTTCATTTTTGAAATGGACGCTGATTATTCCCATAATCCTGATGACCTTGACCGGTTATATGAGGCTTGTAAGAATGGAGGTGCTGATGTGGCAGTTGGATCCAGGTATGTGAAAGATGGTAAAGTGGAGAACTGGCCCTGGGACAGGAACATGCTGTCTAAAGGCGGGGCTTTGTATACAAGACTGATCACCTGGATGCCGGTTAAAGATCCAACGGCGGGATTCATGTGCTATAAAAAAGAAGTGCTTGCCGCGATCAACCTGGATGAAGTGACCTTTGTAGGCTATGCCTTCCAGATTGAAATGAAATTTGCTGCGTGGAAACTCGGGTTCATCATTAAGGAAGTACCCATCACATTCATCGACAGGAAACTCGGCGTTTCCAAAATGAACAAGGGTATAGTGAAAGAAGGAATACTTGGTGTGATCGCCATCCAGTGGCAAAGCATGTTCAAAAATTACAGGCGCCGGCTCAGTAATCCAACTCCCCGGCCTGTTGCTTCCAATCAATCATAGGCTTTTATGAAAAAAGCTTTCCTGCAGTTACATATTGCCGTGTTACTTGCGGGGCTTACCGGAGTATTGGGAAGACTGATCACGCTTAATGAAGGTCTCCTCGTCTGGTATCGGTTATTCTTTACCGTTATTATTTTATGGTTGTCCTGGTACCTGCTTCCCGGAACAAGGGGAAGGTCTGGCAGATCATTCTGGAAGGCTTACCTGGCCGGCGGTGTGGTGGCCCTGCATTGGGTATTCTTTTACGGCAGTATCAAATACGCTAACGTATCCATTGCATTGGTTTGTTTTTCCGCAGTGGGTTTTTTCACGTCTGTCATAGACCCGGTGATTATGAAACGCAGGTTCGATCCCTGGGAGTTGTTCATGGGCATCCTGGTGATGCTGGGTATCTACCTCATCTTTCATTTCGATAGTGGATTCAAGGTTGGCATAGTGCTGGGTGTGATATCATCTTTATTGGCCGCTTTATTCACAGTGATCAATAAAGTGCTGCTACGTGAACATGATGCCAGGGCGCTCACATTTCATGAACTCACCGGAGGGTGGCTGATCCTGACTTTACTGTTGCCTATATATCTGTATTTTTTTCCGGTTACTGATCTTTTACCCGGATGGAGCAATACAGGCTGGTTGCTTGTGCTCAGTCTTTTCTGCACCGTCCTGGCCTTTAATCTTTCTCTTGAGGCCCTGCATAAGATCTCGCCATTCACGGTTAACCTCAGTTATAACCTTGAACCGGTGTACGGGATCCTGCTGGCTTTCCTGATCTACAGGGAAGATAGGGATCTGGATAAAGGATTCTACTATGGCATCGCCATAATTATATTCACTGTGGTTCTCCAGAGTTGGCGGGTATGGAAGAAGAAATCTTACTGACATTTCTTACATTCATTGTTCAAGATCAACTGTATGAGAATTTTCTCTTGTATCCTTTTTTTATTGTTTTCATTTAGTGCATTTTCCCAGAAAAAAACCCTCGATCATACTGTATATGATAAATGGGAGTCGATAGGAGAGCGAAGAATATCGAATGACGGCAAATGGGCCGGGTACGTGAAAGCCGTCCAGGAGGGAGACGATGAACTGTTGATCACAGCGGTTGACGGAAGCCGTACCGTTAGAATTCCCAGGGGCTACAATCTGACTTTCAATTCCAACAGCAGTTACGCTGTATTGCTGATAAAACCCTTGTATGCTGATACCAGGGATGCCAGGATCAAAAAGAAAAAGCCGGAAGACATGCCCAGGGATTCGCTGGCAATTGTCAATCTTTCCAACGGTGACATTCAGAAAACTGGCGGAGTGAGATCCTATAAACTTCCTGAAAATGCCCCGGGTCCGCTGGCCTACCTGATGTACAAACAGTCCGACAGTGCCAGGAAAACTCCGGCAGAAACGGATGAGGGAGCAGAACTTCGTATTGATCAGAGTTTAAACAGTGTGGTATACAGGGAGGTGAAAAATGTAACTGAATATGAGTGGAATGAAAACGGTAAAATGATGGTACTGGAAGGAAGAAGGTCTCCTGCAGTACAGGGATCTGTCAATGCCGTGATCATTTACCGTGCTCTTGAAGACAAGCTGGATACTATTTGCAGGGGTGGCAACGATTTCGGAAACTTCGCAATAGACTCCAATGCATACCAGGTTGCATTTACGGCAGAAAGAGACAGCAGCAGGAGATCTTTACAAAAATTCCATAAACTCTGGTACTGGAAAAACGGTATGGACAGCGCGGTACTCATTGCCGACAAAAATTCAATGGGGATGAAACTGGGATGGACGATCAGTGAAAACCGCGATCTGATGTTCAGCAGCAATGGTAGCCGTTTATATTTTGGCACGGCCCCGATCAAGGCTGCACGTGATACCAGTATACCTGATATCGATCGGGTAAAACTGGACATATGGCATTATAACGACGAGCGATTACAGCCCCAGCAATTGGTTGAACTGAGCAGTGACGAAAAAAGAAGTTATTTGGCCATGTTTGACCTGAACTGGAAGAAGGTGGTACAACTGGGAGACGAGAAAATGAAAGATGTGGTCATCACAAAAAAAGGAGATGCTGACCAGGCGCTTGGATTTACATCTGACCATCATGATTCCCAGTGGACGGGCGAAGTAGTTCATGATGTGTTTGCGATCAACGTGAATACAGGAAGAACCAGGACTGTGGTTAAAGGCATTGAGAGCCTCCCGCAACTTTCTCCGAAAGGCAATTTTATATCCTGGTATGATACGAAGAAGAAACATTTCTTCACCTGGCGTGACAGCATCACAGTAAATGTTTCCGCTGCAATTCCTTATAAGCTTTATGATGAGGAACACGATACGCCCAACGACCCTGAACCTTATTCCAGGGGAAGATGGCTGCGTGACGATGATGGATTCATCGTCCAGGACCGGTATGATGTATGGAAGCTGGATCCGGCTGGCAGATCCGCACCCATCAATATCACCAAAGGGTCAGGGAGGAAGACCCACAATAAGTTCAGTTATTTTCAACCGGTAAATGAAGATAAAGAACCTGAAAACGGCAGTCAGGTCATGCTACGTTCTCACCATGAGGATAATAAACAGATGGGCCTGTACATGGCAGACCTTAATGGAAGATCCGAGCCACTGAAACTTTTTGCAGGTCCATTCATGCTGAGTGCAGTGCAGAAAGCCAAAAATACTAACGTGCTGGTATATACGAAAGAGTCTTTCACCCAATCGCCGGACCTTTACCTGAGAGGTGTGGATGGAGTTGAAAAGAAGATCACGTCAGTCAATCCGCAGCAATCAAACTATAACTGGGGAACGGTTGAATTATTCAGGTGGAAAGCATACAATGGGAAGGATGCCACCGGAATGATATTCAAACCTGAAAATTTTGTAGAAGGGAAGAAATATCCGATGATCAGTTATTTCTATGAGAGGCTGTCTGATTCACTATACAAATACAGACCACCGGCACCTACCAGGAGCAATCTGGATATTATGTTTTTTGTCAGCCGCGGCTATATCGTCTTTGTTCCTGATATCCGTTATCAGAAAGGTTATCCTGGAAAGGGGGCATACGATTATGTGGTAAGCGGCGCCAGGGCTGTAGTTAAAAAAGGATGGGCAGACAGCACCCGGCTGGGTTTGCAGGGCCAGAGTTGGGGCGGTTACCAGATATGTTATCTCATCACCCGAACCAAACTGTTTGCAGCAGCCTGGGCAGGAGCGCCAGTTGCCAATATGACCAGTGCCTATGGTGGCATACGCTGGGGGAGTGGATTGAACAGGCAGTTCCAATATGAGAAAACGCAAAGCAGAATAGGAGCCACACTTTGGGAAAAACAGAACTTATACATTGAGAACTCTCCGCTTTTTTATGTGCCCAGGATCACCACGCCCCTGATGATCATGGCCAATGATGAAGACGATGCCGTGCCCTGGTGGCAGGGTATTGAAATGTTTACCGCAATGCGCCGGAATGGCAAAAAGGTATGGCTGTTGAACTATAACGGCGAGAAACATGGTCTTCTTGAACGCAAGAACAAGAAAGATATTTCTGTTCGCGAACAGCAGTTCTTCGACTGGCTCCTTAAGGGGGAGAAGCCACCACGGTGGATCAGCGATGGGGTCCCTGCCGTAGAAAAGCAGAATGTGAATTTGTAAGAGTTGGGAATTTTCACTAAATTATAGTCTATGAAAACTCTATCAAGTACATGGTTCGCTGAAGGTTTCATTGATTTCGAACAGAAAAAATACACACTGCTTGCTTACCTGCAGGAGATCCATAAACATTTTGACCAGCAGAAACTGTATCCGCAGCTGGCCGATGTGATCATGCATTACAACAATCTGCTTGCGTTCAGGCATAACAAACAATTCCTGCAGCAGCAGTTCCCCAAGAAGCTGACCGAGCTGGATATAAAACAGATCGAGGTGCTGTACCAGTCCATCATTGACGATGATGATTTAATGAAAGAACTAGAAGACATCATTTTATATGCAGTGGACAAGATGAATTCAACCATTAAGAATGGTACAGAGATCTATGAATTTGTGGAAGACAAGCTCAAGATATTTCCAGTTGGGCTCATCCCGCTGGAAAACAGGGAAGGATATTTCTTTCTGAGCAATGGAAAATTAAGGGACACAAAAGTATACCAGTACAGCCTCAGCATCATAGAAAAACATGATGAGAAATACAGGAGTATGAGAACCGAATTCATTGCAGGCTGGGAAAGGAATTTTGTAAACACTTACGAACAGATCAAGTCAGAACTCATCCGCTACAGAACTGAACTGCCTAATCCAGCAGTGTATGGGATAGAGACCGAGCTAAGCTTCCCCATTGAAGAAACTTTACTGCCCATTGCCAAAAGGAGTTTGGTTAAGTTCTTGTCTGACGCGGCGTAGTTGCAGGTTGCAGGTTGCAGGTTGCAGGTTGCAGGTTGCAGGTTGCAGGTT
>DATGXN010000204.1:0-1550 GCA_035298945.1 Chitinophagaceae bacterium
GAGCAACCTATAGCACAAGCCGGGGGTGCTTCAGGAATGAAGAAAGATGACAGCAGCAAAAATGCCGCCTCAGTCAACAATGTGGATGCAAATACTGCAACTACCAGCGAAAGCACTGACATGACTAACGTAGAGGCACAAACGAAAGATAAGAATGTAACCATTGCAGTTGCAGGTACAGGGACAAAGACAAGTCAGGCTGAGATTAAACATGCGCCTGCTGTACCACAGAAACAACCTGCCCTGAACGAGAATCCGGAGAACAATACCCAGCAGATCGCTGCTGTCGAAAAAAATGAAACCAGGATCAGCACGGAAGATCTCCAGGCTAAAAAAGCTGAAGAAACAGTAACAGCACCTGCTCCCTATGTTCAACCGGCGGTGGCATTGAATGTGAAAACGAACTATGCTACCGATGCCCTGAATGGCAACAATCATGAAGAGGAAATGGAACCCCTGCAGGAAGAAGGCCGTCGTAAAGGATTAAGGGGTATAATAAGAAAAGCAAACAGGATCTACAATAAAGTAACCAACCCGGACCTCGACAGGCCATTGGTGAAAGTTGCAAACTTTGAAATAGGAACACCACGTTAACAACAGTTATTTAAAAACAGGATGTATGAAAAAAGCATTATTGATCATGCTCATGGGAGCATGTTTCCAGGCAGGATTTGCCCAAGAAGACTCAACTAAGACAGCACAGGAAGTGGACACCATCCGCGTAGGCAGTATCATCATCATCAAAAAAGGTGGCGATAAATCTGAATACGATGTCTACAAAGACAAAGGTTATGATTACAACAAGAAGTATTATCGGAAAAGCAACATCACCACAAACTGGCTGATCTTCGACATAGGCTATTCCGGCTTTACAGACAAAACAGATTATGGTGGAGCGGAAGCGCAGGCCTTTCTTCAGAACCCAAATGGCACCCCGCTCAATTCCGGCGATTTTTCCATCAAAGGATTGGGGATCTCCAACTTCAACCTTTGGTTCTTCATGCAGAAACTCAACCTGCATAAACATGTGGTCAACCTGAAATATGGTTTCGGTATTGAAAACACCAACTACTATTATAAAACTCCGCTTACCTATGTAGACGGTGGAACAGTGTATGTAAAACGCGATGATGTGCTGTTCTCCAAGAACAAGATCGCAGCGGATTATTTCACGGCTCCCCTCATGCTCAATTTTTGCACAAACCCAGATAGCAGGAATGGCGGGCTGCAGCTCAGCATAGGCGTCAGCGGCGGTCTCTTATACAGTGCAAGGCAGAAACAGAAAAGCGATGAGAGAGGAAAACAAAAGCAAAAGACGGATTTCAACCTGGATCGCTGGAAAGCAGCCTGGGTAGCAGAAGTTGGCCTTGGTCCTGTTAAATTTTACGGATCATACTCTATCAATCCCCTGCATAAGTACGGCGTAGAGCAATACCCATGGATGGCGGGGATCAGGTTCAGTACTTTCTAAGGGACGCGGAGACGCGGAGGGGAACGCGGAGACACGGAGTAATTTCTGTGTCTCTGTGTTTTTCTCCGTGTCTCTGTGT
>DATGXN010000205.1:0-2151 GCA_035298945.1 Chitinophagaceae bacterium
GGAGTCGATCGATCTGCCCGACCAGAGCTCTGCCAATGTGGGCATTTCGGTTATAGGTCTTAGTGGTGGCTATCAGCATCTTGATAAGAAGAAACGCTATTCATTTGGAGGTAGCTATAGTTACACGGATCTCAGGCTGGCATTTTCATTGATCAAACAAAGGCAGGATTACGAGAATGTTCCCATCTTCCACAATGTGGATGTGAATTTCCGGATCAAGACGTCCAAAACGGGAATGATCAAATATTATGGCCTGTTCGGCACCAATGACCTTAAATTCTATACACCCAGTATTGATACCACTGGCTATCTCGATGGATTTTCGCTGAAGAACAGGAACATGTATCATAACCTTTCTTACCGCGAATCTATCGGAAGATGGAAATTATATACCGGCCTTTCTTACACGAATAACCGTGACCAGATCGAGAGTTCTTTGAATTCAGAAGATAAAACACCCGTGGTGGTTTCGCCGCTTGAATTCAAGAATTACAAGCTGGACAACCAGGGAAATTATTTCAACGGTAAACTGATCATAGAAAGAAAATTTGCAGGGCTGAACGCTGTGCGTTTTGGCAGTGAGCTCAATCACCTCGATGATCATTCCGACTACACCGCCTATAATGGCCAGAAATTCAGCAGGGAAGTAAAAGAAGATATAACTGCATTGTTTGCTGAAACAGATCTTTATATCACCAATGATGTCGCAGCAAAACTGGGCGGAAGATTTGAACACTCCAAACTGCTGAACAAAACGAATTTTGCACCGCGTGCTTCGCTGGCTTATAAGATCAATAACGAAAGCCAGGCTGCATTTGCCTATGGGCAGTTCTACCAGAATCCGGAGACCCAGTATTTCCCCGCGTTCAACAACCTTACATTCACAAAAGCCACACATTATATTTTACAGTACCAGCGTGTGAACAGGCTGATCACATTCCGGACCGAATTATTTTATAAAAAATATGAAGATCTGATCAAGACCGGCTTGCAACAGTACCGGCCCATTGCTACCGGTAATGCTGGATTTGGTGATGCCAAGGGGATAGAGATATTCTGGCGGGATAAGAAGACCATCAAATCCGTCGATTACTGGATCTCTTATTCCTACCTGGATACGAAAAGGGATTACCTGAATTTTCCATCTGCCATTCAACCCAATTTCGCAGCCCGCCATACCGCTTCATTTGTTGTAAAGAAATTCGTAACAAAATGGAAGACGCAATTCAATGCGGCCTATAATTATGGCAGTGGAAGGCCCTACTATTTTATTGCGCCAACAGGTAGTGGTGAATATAAATTTACAGACAGGGGTACCGCCCCGGACTATCATAACGTGAGTGTGTCATTCAATTATCTGCCCAGTATTGGGAAGAAGGATGCCAAAGCCTTTGCTGTTTATGTATTGTCTGTCAGCAATGTGTTTGGCTTCAACCAGGTTTACAATTACCAGTATTCATACAATGGAGCTAGGAAAGAAGCGATCGTTCCTCCGTCGAAGATCTTTGTATTCGTCGGAGCATTCATCAGCTTCGGAATTGACAGGTCGCAGGATGTAATTAACAGTAATCTTTAAAAAAGAATCATGAATTACGAAAAT
Source organism: Chitinophagaceae bacterium (assembly GCA_035298945.1). Taxonomy (GTDB): domain Bacteria; phylum Bacteroidota; class Bacteroidia; order Chitinophagales; family Chitinophagaceae; genus Pollutibacter. Next base: position 1,601 of record DATGXN010000205.1, read on the forward strand.
CAGTTCAATGATCCCCAGGAGAGGGGGCTTTGGGAGATCGCAAAAAGAAGAGCTTCCTTCAAACGGCACTTGCTCAGTTATGTTGTAGTCATTGGTTTCCTATGGGCCATTTGGGCCCTGGTAGGTAAACATAATGACAGCCGTTTCCCCTGGCCGATATGGGCTACCCTTGGATGGGGGATAGGTATCGTATTTAACTACCTCGGCGCATATGCATTTCCGAAGGAAACTTCAGTTGAAAAAGAGTTTGAGAAATTAAAAAAAGAACAGAACAAATAAAAACAGGATTATGAAAAAGTTCATCACAGGAGTTATGTTATTGGTTACCATAGGAGCCAGTGCACAATCGGACAAGTACGTCAAAACCATGGAAGATAAAGTAAAGGCCCTTGATACGGTAAGTTCGGTATCCGGCTGGCAGAACATGGCCAACACATTTGAAAGGATAGGGGATGCTGAGAAAACACAGTGGTTGCCTTTTTATTACGCTGCTTTGAGCCATGTGATGTCGGGCTACATGATGAGCAATGGTCAGCCTGGTGCAGCAAATA
>DATGXN010000206.1:0-7805 GCA_035298945.1 Chitinophagaceae bacterium
CCTGGATGGAATCTGTTGAACAAAAAAAAGAGCATGAGGCCGAAGGCCGCATTTGGAGCCATAAATCAAAAGAATACAGGCATTTTATTTCCCATGCCCTTCCGATAATTAACGATGCTGGCAACATCTTTGAATGGGTGGGAATGAATACGGATATACATGAGCAGAAACTGGCGGAGATCAGGATCCGGGAAAGTGAAGAACGATTCCGCCTGATGGCTGATTCATCTCCAATGATGGTATGGTTATTAGACAAAGAAGGAAGATCATATTATTATAACAAGACGCTTTTGGCATTATTGGGCAAAAATGAGAAGAACCTTGAGACGGATAACTGGGATATCGAATTACATCCGGATGACAGAGAAAGAATCGAAGCTACAATCATGGAGGGAGTTAGAACGATCTCACCCTATAAACTAGAAGGACGCATAAAAAGGTATGACGGAGAATGGAGGTGGCTGATGGCTCATGGCAATCCAAGATTTGGAGCAGACAATGAATTCCTCGGCTTCATAGGATCTTCCATGGATATCACGGAAAGAAAACAGGCCGAAGAACTACTCAAAGAAAGTGAAGAACTGTTCAGGCATTTCAGCAACAATATCACCAACCTGGCATGGATGGCAGATGGTGAAGGATCTATTTTCTGGTACAACCAGCGATGGCTTGACTATACCGGTAAAACCCTGGAAGATATGAAAGGCTGGGGCTGGCAGAAAGTCCATCACCCTGATCACGTAGACCGTATTTTGGAGATCAGCAAAAAACTCTGGCCAGCCGGAAAACCTTTTGAACTTACATTTCCTTTGCGGCATCATTCGGGGGAATTCCGGTGGTTCCTTACCCGTGCTGTGCCCATCAAAGATAAAGATGGCAAGGTTTATAAATGGATTGGAACCAATACCGATATCAATGAACGGGTGGAAACTGCGAAAGCATTAACACTTGCCAAAGAACAACTGGAACTGATGTTCCAAAATGTTCCCGCGGCCATTTATCTTTTCAACGATAAGGGGGAATTGCTTGTTGTCAATGAAAAAGGCTCCAGGATCTGGGGATTCAGCAACAGCCAGGAAATACTTGAGCTGAAAACCCTTGGTGCATTTAAGAAAGAGATCGCCAACAGGTATCTCATGTTCGATGAACAGGGACATCAACTCGCAGATCTGGAATCCGCTACAGATAAAACCCTGGAAACAGGCCAGCCTTCGGAAATGACCGTGGAGATGGTGGACAAAACAAATAAAAAATCGATCTGGTTGCTTTCAAGGTCCTCACCATTATTTGACGAAGGCGGTAAAGTCAGGATGGTGTTGAATATTTCCACCGACATAACAGAGCAAAAAAAGTCGGAACGGGAGATCAGGGACAGTGAAAAAAGATTCCGGACTTTGATCGAAGCGTTTCCTCAGATGGCATGGATAGCATCTCCCGATGGCAAGGCTACCTATTACAATAAGAGTTGGTATGACTATACCGGCATCTCTGAAGAAGAAGCATTGACCCATGGGGGCACCAGGGCGATTCATGCTGATGACCTTCCAAAACTCCATGAGATCTGGCAAAGACATAGGATATCTGGCCAGCCATTGGAAGTGGAGCTTAGGTACAGGCATGTGAATGAGCATAAATACAGTTGGTTCCTGGTAAGGGGCAGGCCCGTAATGGATGAAAACGGCAATATTGCCCAATGGATCGGAACCTGTACCAATATTCAGCATCTCAAAGACATCTCTTCTTTGCTGGAAAAACAGGTACATGAACGGACCAATGAACTGGAAGAACTCAATACTAAATTGGAGCAGCAGGCAGTTGAGTTAAAAATATCGAATGAAGACTTACAGCAATTTGCACACGTAGCATCGCATGATCTTAAGGAACCAGTAAGAAAGATCAAGACATACAGCAACAGGCTGAGAACTGAATTCCAAAACCAATTCCCTGCCGGCGCAGAAAAATTCCTCGAAAAAATAGAGAGGTCATCAGAAAGACTCTACGATCTCATCGACGGAATACTTCAATATTCTTCGATCGATATTGAACAGGATACTTCTTCATCCATTGACCTGACCGATCTGATCAGACAAATTGAATCGGACCATGAAATGGCTGTCCAGGAAAAAAACGCAAAGATCAGATGCGAAAACCTGCCAACTATACATGGCTCACGGGTACTCTTATATCAGCTTTTTTCCAACCTGATCAACAATGCACTGAAATTCTCAAAACCTGATGCACCACCACAGATCCAGATAAAATCCAGGATCGTAACAAACTTAGGCCAGAGGAATCTGCCCGGTAAGTATGAAAGATTTGCCGAAATATCCGTCCAGGATAATGGGATCGGCTTTGATCAGGGGCAGGCAGAAAAGATATTCAAAACCTTTACCAGGTTGCATTCGAAAGACCATTTTGAAGGCACGGGACTGGGGCTTGCTTTGTGCAAAAAAATCGTAGAAAGGCATTCTGGCAAAATAACAGCAGAAGGCCAACCTGGTGTGGGTGCCATTTTTAAGATCTGGCTACCGATCTGATCTTAAACAGGATAAAGCACAGGATTAAGAGGTGAGTCGATCACTTCACCCACTATTGCACCCGGACACCAGGTATTCCAATCATTTACCTGGTTGTCGTTTTCTGGTTGCTTCAATTTCATGTCCTTATCCATATAGATCACGGTCATCACCTTACGCATCTGATCGGTTTGGTTGGCACCTGCCCGATGGAATACCCAACCAGAATGAAAACTCATCTCCCCTGCTTCATAAGGTTCAACTACATGCTTGAAATCTGTCACCCGAAGCCGGCTTTGGATCATCAGCTCGCTCTCATCCCCGATCTCCAGCTCTCTGCCCTCCACTACAACATGACTGCCCGCACTGAATTCAAGCGGACCCATCTCGAATGGCGTAGCCTGCAAAGGTATCCAGGCAGTTACTGACTTATCGGTCTCTAATGGCCAGTAATACTGATCTGCATGCCAGGGTGTGAAGCCACCTCCTGCCTCTTTATATAAAGCCTGGTCGTGGTAAAGCCTCACGCCATCACATAACATCAGCTCGGCCGCAGCCCTGGCAATCCTCGGACTGAACACGAACTCCCTGATCCGCTCATCTTCCCGCCATAAATTGAACAACTGCAAAAAAGCTTTCCCGTATGTTGAACGTTCTTGCAGTGACCTGGTCTCCTTATTCATCTCATACACTTTTGCCGTGACCACCTCCGCATAATATGCCAGGGTTTCATCATTAAGCATCCCTTTTAGTTTAATGAACCTGTTTTGCTGATAAAACCCGATCTGTTCCTGTGACAGATCATAGGGCTGGCGGAGGAAATCGCTGATCGAAGATGGAAGTAGGGACATGTGATGCAGTTTGACTGTAAATATATCCCTATGAATGTACAAAGGCAGGCCCATATTAAAAAGGCTAAGCTCAGATTCTTTCCGCTAACAACTATATTTACGAAAACATTGCCGTCCATGCGATCGTTCAGCATCTTTTTGTTTTGTCTCCTCGCCTTTTCACCTATTATTTCAACTGCACAGAAAAAGCCCAATGTGATCATCATTTATGCCGACGATCTCGGCTATGGTGACCTGGGCAGTTATGGTGCCACCAGGATCAAGACACCGGTGCTTGATCAGCTGGCAGCAGAGGGTCTGAGGTTTACCAACGCCCATGCCACTTCTGCTACGTGTACGCCTTCGCGTTATGGGATGATGACTGGTGAGTATCCCTGGCGAAAAAAAGGAACAGGCGTGTTACCCGGAGATGCAGCCATGATCATTGAACCCGGAAGGACCACACTGCCACTGGTATGTCAACAGGCAGGTTACAAAACAGGTATTGTAGGCAAATGGCATCTGGGTCTTGGTGAATCAATAGAAAAGAACTGGAATGGAAAGATCAGTCCTGGACCGAACGAGGTCGGATTTGATCAGTCTTTTATCTTCCCGGCTACAGCAGATCGCGTACCTACGGTATTCCTGGAAAATCATTTTGTAGTAGGTGCAGACACGGCAGATCCTATAGAAGTTAATTACAAGGAGAAGATCGGGCACGACCCCACCGGTAAAGAAAATCCCGGATTATTGAAAATGAAGAACTCACCTGATCATGGGCACGACATGACCATTGTCAACGGCATTGGGCGGATCGGGTGGATGAAAGGCGGAACAAAAGCCAGGTGGACTGATGAAGAAATGCCCCTGACCTTCTTAAATAAATCACGTGAATTCATCAGGCAGCACAGAAATGAAACATTCTTTCTTTTCTATTCACTCACTGAACCGCATGTACCGAGGATGCCGTCCACGGTATTCAAAGGGAAAAGCGGATTAGGTTACCGGGGTGATGCCATTTTGCAGATCGACTGGGCAGTTGGTGAGATCATGAATGAACTAAAAGACCTTGGGCTGGATAAAAATACCATAGTGATCTTCAGTTCTGACAACGGACCCGTTTTGGATGATGGTTATGAAGATGAAGCCGTCACCAAGCTGAATGGACATACGCCCTGGGGCCCGCTTCGCGGCGGCAAATACAGCACATTTGAAGCGGGAACCCGTGTACCATTTATTGTAAGATGGCCCGGGGCAGTAAAGCCCGGCGTATCTGATGCCATGCTGAGCCAGATCGATCTGCTGGCCAGTTTCTCTGCTATGCTTGGAAAACAGTCCACAACCAAAGACAGCCAAAACATGTGGCCCGTACTGATGGGCAAAACAAAGACGGGCCGAAGCACCTATGTTGAACAGGGCATGGGCACACTGGCGATCATCATGGGAGACTGGAAATATATTGAACCCAATAAGGGGCCTGCAAAAAGTTATCTCACCAACATCGAAACCGGTAACAACGCTGATGCTCAACTCTATAATCTGAAAGATGACCTGGGAGAAAAAAACAACCTTGCTGAGAAATATCCAGAAAAAGTTATGGAGCTAAAAAAAGAACTTGAAAAGATCAAAATGAAATAATCATAAAATTCCAATGATGACCAGGCCAAAATCGATGAACCTGTTTTTATTTGTACTATTCCTTACTACTTCTGTCCAGTCACAGGAACTATACACTCCTCCCCACCCTTCTGTAGAAACCAGGTGGATCAGTCCTGAAAATCCCACAGGCGGGAAGGCCGCTGCGGGCAAGGCCAACAAAGGAGCAAAAGGCAGTGCATTCTTTACATTAAAGTCAGGTGAGCAGCTTGTGTTAATGGATGTAAAAGGAATGGGCATGATCCATCGCATGTGGTTGAGCGGAACAATTCCCCGAAGTCAGGAACAACAGAGGTTAGTGAGGATCGATATGTATTGGGATGGAAGCAGCACTCCGGCAGTGTCTGCGCCGATCGGTGATTTTTTTGGACTGGGCCTGGGACTTTCCACCTCTTTCAAAAATGCATTGTTCTCCAATCCCGAAGGAAGATCCTTCAACTTCACTATACCTATGCCCTACAAAAAAGGAGCAAAGATCGTGTTGACCAATGAATCGGGTTCACACGCACTGGTATGGTATGATATCAATTATTCAACAGGGCAAGTTCCACCTGATGCCATGTATTTTCATGCCTATTGGAACCGGGTGAAGCAAACCGGGATCGGGAAAGATTTTGAGATTTTGCCGGCAGTCAATGGAAAAGGAAGATTCATTGGAACTAACATTGGTGTAATTGGTGATTCTGCCTACCGGGGTACCTGGTTCGGCGAAGGTGAAGTGAAGATCTATTTGGATGGTGATACCAAATTGCCCAGTTTATCCGGCACCGGAACGGAAGACTACATCGGGTCTGGATGGGGACAGGGCGAATACCAGGGGGATTACCAGGGATCGCTGGTTTCTGACAGCAAGAATGATATTTATGCATTCTATCGATATCATATTCCTGATCCGGTTTATTTCCACAGCAACTGCCGTGTCACGATACAACAGATCGGGAACACGACAGTTGAAAACCTGCGGGAGATGGTATCAAAAGGCGTAAACCTTCAACCCGTATGGGTTTTCAAAAAAGGGGATTCGGATGATATTTTCAATCTACAGGGCAAAGCGCCTGAACAGATCTTATTGCTGGACCGGCCGGATATCAAGGGCATCAATGATCCGATGTTCAACAATGGACAATTCGGCGCTAATTTCTACCGCAGTGATGATCTTTCATCCGTTGCTTATTTCTACCTCGACAAACCCGTGAGCAACCTGCCACCACTGGCAAACAAACAGGTAAGGATCGAAGGCCTCAGAGAAAAAGTCTGGACGAAAAGGAAATAACCTTTCCTTTAAGAATGCTTTTCCACCGGTGCGGTTTTTGCAGGTTTTACTGTTTTCAGGAAATAAAAGATCGCCTTCAGTTCATCATCAGACATGTTCTTGAATGTATTCCAGGGCATGGGGCTTTTCGGATTTAATTTTCCCATGCGAAACCTGCTGACAAATATTTCCGGTGTCCAGCCCGTTAACCTGCCGCTGCTGTCAGGTGTGAGATTTGGCGGAACCACACCATACATTTCATTTCCTCCTGCAAACAACTCCCCTGTGTACTCTCCGGATAACCCAAATTGGGTATGGCAGCCCGCACAGTTGGCAGCATTCATGGCCAGGTATTTTCCATAGGCAGCGGAGGTATCTTTTTTAACTGTTGGCAATATTTCCTCAGACGGACCTACAGGCTTTACCATGAAAGCGATCACGGCCTTGCCAATCAAATTGAATTCGTTTTTGGGCTTTGGTGCAGCAACCGGTTTTTGCGTTCTGATGTAAGATATGATAGCAGTGAGATCTTCATCACTCATGTTGTGAAACGGCATAAAGTCGAAAACGGCCCTGCCGTCAGGATGGACTCCGTAGCGTAAAATCCTTGCGACTTCACCATCTGAATATTTTCCAATTCCGTGAATGGAGTCTGATGTGATATTTGCAGAATAGACAGTTCCAACAGGCAAATGAAAAGCCCTGCCGCCGCTTAGCGACACTTCTTGCCCCAATGCAATGAGCGAATCCGGGCTGGTTTTGCTGTGACAGTCGGAGCAATGCGCCACACTGTAGACCAGGTGTTTTCCCCTGTTGATGACATTGCTGTCAGTGGAGGCTTTTATGTTGGGATACGGCGCTTCGAATTTCAGATCCTGCCGCATCATTATAGTTATGTAAAGAACTAAAAACAAACTGGCAATGGTGATCCCTGTCCATTTTGCAATACTGATAAAACGTTTCATTGTTTGAGGAGTTTATACGATGCAAAATATCCTGCACCTCAGACAGATGAAATAGCAATGGAAATGAATTGGGGATTTTTGTTGATGAATTGATTTTGTGTGCTGGCCGGATAGTGTGAGAACCGGGGAATGCAAGAGATAAACAGGTTAGAGCCTCTCCGCTAATCCGCTTATCTTTTGCATTCTCCGGTTAGCATACTACACTTTCGAGGAGCTCACCCAAAGCCTTCGTAACGCTGCGCGGTGCCTGTGATGGATTTACCGGTTAGCCAGCTGGTGCGAGAGCCAGGCAATGCATGAGATAAATATGTGAGAGAGCCTCTTCTAACCCGCTTATCTTTTGCATTCTCCGGCTTGCATACTAACCGGCTAACCGGTTAAATTAAAAAAGCCTTTCCACTTTCGCGGAAAGGCCTTGTGCCCAGGACTGGATTCGAACCAGCACACCCTTGCGAGCGCTGCGACCTGAACACAGTGCGTCTACCAATTTCGCCACCTGGGCATCACTGATTTTCTGTTCAGGGAGTGCAAATATAGGGGGAAAATTGGAATCAGTAAAAACTCACTGAATCTTCGCCGCAGGAAC
>DATGXN010000207.1:0-11100 GCA_035298945.1 Chitinophagaceae bacterium
GATCTCAATAAGAATGGCAAGCTTGATGTGTATGAAGACTGGCGTCAGCCCTTCGATCTGCGTGCAAAGGACCTGGCTTCGAAGATGTCTGTAGAACAGATCGCCGGTCTGATGTTGTATAGTGGGCACCAGGCCGTACCAGCGGGTTACATGGGATTTGGGCCGCCTCCAACTTATAATGGCAAACCCTACCAGGAAAGTGGGGCAAAAGCTTCCGATCTGACAGACCAACAGAAAAAATTTCTGACAAACGATAATCTCCGGCATGTACTGATCACTTCGGTGGAATCTCCGGAAGTAGCGGCGACCTGGAATAATAATATGCAGGCCCTGGTTGAGGGGATCGGACTCGGTATCCCGGCCAATACCAGCACAGATCCCAGGCATAGTGCCCAGATCACGGCAGAATTCAATGCCGGTGCGGGTGGTAAGATCTCCCTCTGGCCCGAGTCACTGGGCCTGGCAGCCACATTTGATGCTGCAGTGGTGAGGCGTTTTGGCGAGATTGCGGCAAAAGAATACAGGGCCCTGGGGATTGCAACGGCACTGTCTCCACAAATAGATCTGGCTACTGAGCCCCGGTGGAGCCGCTTCCCGGGAACCTTCGGGGAAGATCCGCAACTGGCCGCTGATATGGCCAGGGCTTATGTAGACGGATTCCAGACATCCACAGGAAAAGACGAGATCAAAAATGGATGGGGATATTCCAGCGTGAACGCCATGGTAAAACACTGGCCCGGAGGTGGCAGCGGTGAAGGTGGAAGGGATGCGCATTTCGGGTACGGAAAATTTGCTGTGTATCCGGGTAAGGGATTTGATAGTCACCTGGTCCCGTTTGTAAAAGGCGCTTTTGCCTTGCAGGGCAAAACAGGAATGGCTGCAGCCGTGATGCCATATTATACCATCTCATACAACCAGGATAAAGTGAACGGGGAGAATGTGGGTAACGGGTACAGCAAATACCTGATCACTGACCTGCTTCGTACAAAATATAAATATGATGGAGTGGTATGTACAGACTGGCTGGTTACAGGAGATCCTGGCCGTGTGGATGAGTTCAAGGGAAAGAGCTGGGGAATGGAGTTAAAAACTGTTGCTGAACGTCATTACAAAGTGATCATGGCCGGTGTAGATCAGTTTGGAGGGAATAATGTAGCAGCCCCGGTACTTGAAGCGTATCAAATGGGCGTGAAAGAACATGGGGAAGCATTCATGCGTAAGCGGTTTGAGCAATCGGCGGTAAGATTGCTGCTGAATATTTTCAGAACCGGCCTGTTCGAGAATCCATACCTTGATCCCGGGGAATCCGCAAAACTGGTGGGCAATGCTTCGTTTATGCGTGAGGGTTATGATGCCCAGGTGAAGTCGATCGTCATGTTGAAGAACAGTGGCAATTCATTGCCGCTGAAAAAACAGATCAGGGTCTATATGCCGAAGATCAAGACGCCATCTGTGAAGAACTGGTTCGGGGTGGCCAATCCGGAGAAGATCGATTATCCAATCCCTCCTGCATTATTGAAGAATTATTTCCAGTTCACTGATAACCCTGCTGAAGCAGATGCGGCTATTGTATTTGTAAAGGGCCCGATGGCAAATCCCGGGTATGACGGTGATGATGCGAAGAAAGGCGGAAACGGATATATTCCTGTCAGCCTTCAATATGGAGATTATAAAGCGGATAAGGCCCGCGATAAAAGTATTGCAGCTGGTGATCCATCAGAGCCGGGTTTGACTAACCGGAGTTATAAAAGTAAAATGGTGAGTACGGCCAATAGCAATGACCTGCAGGTGATACTGGATACTAAGAAAGCCATGAATGGCAAGCCGGTGATCGTGGTTATGTCGCTCAGTAATCCGGCAGTGGTGGGGGAATTCGAAAAAGAGGTCAATGCATTGTTGGTTGGATTTGGAGTGCAGAGCCAGGCTTTCCTGGACCTGATGACAGGCGTTTCGGAACCCAGTGGATTACTGCCTTTCCAGATGCCTGCTAATATGGATGAAGTGGAATTGCAGAAAGAAGACCTGCCACATGATATGAAACCATATGTTGATGCTGCTGGAAACAAATATGATTTTGGATTCGGGCTGAACTGGAAAGGAAAGATCAATGACGCGAGGGTGAAGAAGTACGTGAAAGCCAGGTAGTCAAAGTTTTTTTCTGACTACAACAATGTTGGGATTGATGAGCAGCATATGTTCGATGAAGGCTTCCTTGTCTTTCGGGGAGATAAGTATCGAGTCGTTTTCATTATAAATGATCTCCAGCCTGTCCAGTGATGCAGCAGCAGCGGCAAGAATACTGCCGGACTCCCTGATCGTTTTTATGGATCCGATATGGATTGATGTATTGATGAGGAAGCTGCATTTTACAATGACGGTTTCTCTTATTACCAGGTAGTAGGTGGTGAAAAGAATATGCGCAAAAAAAGCCGAGGTCAGCATAATGATAGCCAGGCCGCCCCAGTTTTTAGCGTTGATCATACTGATCATGATCCAGACGATGATCAACAACATTGGTATCATGATTTCAATGCCGATCTTTGATCTGTAAGTTGTCATTGAAAATTATTGGATGAAATTAATAATCCGATGCGAGGATATTTGAACTAAAATAAAAAATGCGGAGTTTTCAAACTCCGCATTTTTTTATTCTAAGCCTTGTCGCCGGGAATCATGCCAGGTCAAAGCGGTCCAGGTTCATTACCTTGGTCCATGCTGCCACAAAGTCTTTAGCAAATTTTTCCTTTGCGTCTACACATCCATAGACTTCAGCGATCGCCCTGAGCTCAGAGTTTGAGCCGAATATCAGATCTGCCCGTGTGCCTGTCCACTTCAAGGCGCCTGTTTTGCGATCGCGACCTTCAAAAATTTCCCCTGACTCTGAGGTGGCCTTCCAGGTAGTGCCCAGGTCGAGGAGATTAATAAAGAAGTCGTTCGTAAGTGCCTCTGGTTGTTTAGTGAATAAGCCATGTGATGACAGGTCGAAATTGGTTTTAAGAACCCGCATGCCACCTACCAGGGCAGTCATCTCAGGTGCTGTCAGTGTCAGCAATTGGGCTTTGTCGATCAGCAGGTGTTCAGCTGCAGTTTTATGTTTGCCATTAAGGTAATTGCGGAATCCATCTGCAGCAGGCTCCAGCACAGCGAACGATTCAACATCAGTTTGCTCTTGCGAAGCATCGGTGCGTCCGGGAGTAAACGGCACCGAGATGTTCATTCCTGCATTTTTCGCAGCCTGTTCAATGCCTGCGCAACCGGCCAGAACGATCAGGTCAGCAAGTGAGACCTTTTTATTTCCAGTTTGTGCATTATTGAATGCAGACTGGATATTCTCGAGGGCATGCAGTACGTTGGCTAACTGCGCTGGGTTATTCACTTCCCAAAACTTCTGGGGCGCCAGTCTAATCCTTGCACCGTTAGCGCCGCCACGTTTGTCAGAGCCACGGAAAGTAGATGCCGATGCCCAGGCGGTTGATACCAGTTGAGATACGGTCAGGCCGCTGGCCAGGATCTTACTCTTGAGTTCAGCGATATCCTGATCATTGATCAATTCATAAGAAACAGCAGGAACTGGATCTTGCCAGATCAGTTCTTCAGCAGGTACTTCGGGGCCCAGGTAACGGGAGCGTGGTCCCATATCACGGTGCGTAAGTTTGAACCAGGCACGGGCAAATGCATCTGCGAATTCAGCCGGATTTTCGAAGAAATGCCTGGAGATCTTTTCATATGCCGGGTCTACCCGCAAGGCCAGGTCAGTAGTGAGCATAGTGGGAGCGTGACGCTTGGAAGGATCGTGCGCATCCGGTACAGTATCCGCCGCAGCTCCATTTTTCGGTTTCCACTGATGTGCGCCAGCCGGGCTTTTTGTAAGTTCCCATTCGAAACCAAAAAGGTTTTCGAAAAAGTTGTTGCTCCACTTTGTTGGCGTGGTGGTCCATGCTCCTTCCAGGCCGCTGGTAATGGTGTCGCCGCCATTCCCGCTGCCAAATGTGTTTTTCCAGCCAAGGCTGAGTTCCTCAATGCCCGCAGCGGCAGGCTCCCGGTCAACATATTTGCCAGGATCGGCAGCACCATGGGTTTTGCCGAATGTATGTCCACCCGCTATCAGGGCTACTGTTTCGTAGTCATCCATGGCCATGCGTCCAAAAGTTTCACGAATGTCTCGGGCAGCTGCCAGTGGATCAGGATTACCATTAGGCCCTTCCGGATTCACGTAGATCAGACCCATCTGCACGGCACCCAGGGGATTTTCCAGTTCACGGTCGCCGGTATAGCGTTTGTCGCCCAGCCATTCCGTTTCAGAACCCCAGTAGACATCTTCCTCTGGTTCCCAAACGTCCTCACGTCCGCCACCGAAACCGAAGGTTTTAAAACCCATTGATTCCAGGGCGCAGTTGCCTGCGAGGATCATCAGATCCGCCCAGGAAAGCTTCTTCCCATATTTCTGTTTGACGGGCCATAATAAAAGGCGAGCCTTGTCGAGGTTGGCGTTATCGGGCCAGCTGTTCAATGGTGCAAATCGCTGGGTGCCTTTACCGCCGCCGCCACGGCCATCAGAAATGCGGTAAGTACCTGCACTGTGCCAAGCCATGCGAATGAAGAATGGACCATAATGACCGTAATCGGCTGGCCACCAGTCCTGCGACCTGGTCATCAGTTCATAAATATCTTTTTTCACTGCATTCAGGTCCAGGCTCTTGAATTCCTCAGCATAGTTGAATTCTTCACCCATTGGATTGGACAGGGAAGAGTTTTGACGAAGGATGTTCAGCTTCAGCTGATTGGGCCACCAGTCGCGGTTGCTGGTTCCATTTCCCGCGCTTTGCTTCAGAGATCCACCCAGAAAAGGACATTTACTTTCACCGTTGATGTTGTAAGCAGTTGTGCTTGGAGATGTGTTATTTCCCATGATTAAAAGAATAATAAATTGTTAGTAGTGGAGTGTGTTTAAGAGGGTAGTAAAGATAACAAATAATGGGTGCGGGATGTTTGCGGGATGACGAAAAATTTACCCCTGATTAGTGTGCTGGCCGGTTAATGTGCTAACCGGTTAATGCAATAGATAAGTAGGAAAGTGAGAATTCCGAAGCCAAAAAAAGAGAGATTGAGCTTTTCTCTCTATCTCTCTAACTCTCTATCTAACTATTTAAAGCGGTTGTCACCACTTATTGAACCTATTATTCGGTCTGTTACCACCTGGCCTGGGAGGTTTTGAGGAAGCCCTGTCTTCCGCCTGCTTTACCACAAGGGGTTTGCCTTTTCTATCCAGGGAAATTTCATTAAGAAGTTCTATAGCCTGCAGGGCATCTTCATCGTTCTCCATTTCTACGAATCCGAAGCCACGACTTTTGCCGGTTTCGCGGTCCAGGGTGACCTTGGCAGATCTTACTTTTCCGAACTTCTCAAATATCTCTTCCAGTTCGGCATTATCTATATCGTACGGTAAACCGGCTACAAAAAGTGTCATAATAAATCTAAGATAGTAAAAAATTGAATTGGAGAAACAGGGAATTGGCCGAATGGCAAGCCTTATTCAGCGCCACAGTAAAAAATGAGTAAGATCGAATATGGGGGATGGCCCTTCATTTCTTACGGGCAAAACTGATGTTTGAAAACAGTGCCAGTTGAAAAGTGTTATTTTGTTCCACACGGATTCCATCAGCTTTATAAATGGATTGAAGAAGATATCCGATTTCAAGTCTGCCAGCTACCGGTATCACATAACCGAAAGCTGCGTAGAGCCTGTTCTGGTCAAGCAAATTCGGACCCGTGTTTGCGCCCCAGTTCCACATGATCTCATCATAAACAGAAAAGTAAAAACTTTTATCTGTAATGCCCTGGCCTTTGAATGGGATCGATAATCGATTTAATATTCTCATTCGGTTAGTGTACACAGCAGTGCCAGGTTCGTATTCTCCCGTGGAATTGCTGACGGGAAGTTTGCTAAAGCGCTGTTCCAAACGGTATCTGCTGATCCATTCCACCTGCTTCAGTTGCGTTTTTACCTGCACCTGTTCCCAAAAACGGTTTTCAGGATACGATGATTTTACAGGTTGCTCTCCATATGGGTATGTTTCAACAAAGCAATAGCCTGCAGTGAAAAATACCTGTGAATTCAGGTAATAATTAATTCCTCCTCTCAATAGCCATTGTTGTGGACTGCTGATAAAATCACTTCGTCTCAACTGGGCTTCCAGGTGAAGGCCCCATTTATCACTGAGTTTGTGATTGCCGAAGTACATCAGCCAGGCGTTTGTATTATGCGCTACATCCTTTTGGCTTTGACCAATCGCGGCATTAAAAAACAGGGAAACGGTAATAAGAAGTACAAATCTCATCATGCATTTAATATTAGCTCAGGTCAGGTAAACCATTCATCCAATAAGCCCTCCGTTCATTTCATTATTCGTCAAATATAATTAGGTTTATACCCCCTTAACACATCAATATTAAGCACTATGATTAACAAGATCTATCCATGCCTCTGGTTTGATGGAAATGCAGAAGCCGCTGCCAGATACTATTGTTCTGTATTCCGGAATTCGGAGATCGTTGACATAAATCCCATAGTAGCAACATTCAAATCGGCAGGACAAAGGTTCATGTGTCTTAATGGCGGACCCATGTTCACCAAAAATCCATCCATTTCATTCTATGTGGTTTGTGAAACTGAGGAGGAGGCGGACAGTTACTGGAATGCTTTGACAGAAGGCGGGAAGGTTTTAATGCCTTTGGATAAGTACGACTGGAGCGAGAAATACGGATGGGTGCAGGATAAATTTGGTGTGAGCTGGCAATTGGCCCTGGGGAAAATGGAAGCGGTTGGTCAGAAATTTACACCAGTCCTGATGTTTACCGGGGATCAGTCTGGTAATGCGGGGAAAGCTATTGAAACATATACTTCAATTTTTCCGGGTAGTTCTGTAGTTGGCGTTATGAAATATCCTCCGGGTCAGAAAGATGAAGGGCTGGTCATGCATGCCCAGTTTAAACTGGAGGGCCAGGTTTTCATGTGCATGGACAGTTCACTCCCTCATGGATTCGGTTTCAACGAAGCGATCTCACTTGTGATTGAATGTGAAGACCAGGCAGAGATCGATCGATACTGGGAAAAACTCACAGCCGGTGGAGAAGAAAGCATGTGCGGCTGGCTGAAAGACAGGTATGGCGTTTCCTGGCAGGTAGTTCCCAAGATATTGGGTCAGCTGATGAGCAACCCTGAGCGGGCTGGCCGGGTGATGCAGGCTTTTATGAAAATGAAGAAGTTCAATATCCAGCAACTCATGGATGCATAAGATCAATGGGAGAGACCCAATACAGAGCAGAATCTGAAAGTAGCTGGCAGGGAGCAATGGAATCTTATTATCTTTCTGATGAGAACGGGGGAATGTTAGTTTCCCCGATCCCTTCAAATGTTAAAACATATTGCTGAACAATGATGAAGAAAACAGAGACCATCGACGAATATATTGCCGGCTATCCCGAAGAGGTACAAAAAAAACTCGAGCAGATCCGTAAACTGATCAGTAAGCATTCGCCGGGTGCAGAAGAGTGTATAAGCTATGGTATTCCAACTTTTAAATTAAACGGGAACCTGGTTCATTTTGCTGCTTTTAAAAATCATCTTGGATTTTATCCGGGAGCCGCCGGGGTGGAAGCGTTCACTGATGTTCTTGATGGTTACGAAACGTCGAAAGGGACGATCCAGTTTCCTTTGGATAAACCCATTCCCGTAAAGCTGATCACAGATATTGTGAAATTCAGGGTGAAGCAGAACCTGGAGAAAAAAAAGAAAAAATAAAATGTATGCCTAAGCTATCCTGTTTCAATTTCATTTCACTCAATGGATTTTACAAAGGCCTGAGGGAAGATATCAGCTGGCACAGGCACGGTGGTGAAGAGGGTGAATTCTCAGCTGAGAACGCACAAAGGGATAGCATACTCCTGTTTGGCAGGGTCACTTATGAAATGATGTATTCGTTCTGGCCCACAGAGCAGGCAAAGGCAGCCATGCCAATAGTGGCTGAGGGAATGAACAGGTCAGAAAAGATCGTATTCTCAAGAACTATTGAGAAAGCGGAATGGAATAATACCCGTGTGGTGCAGCACGACATTTACGGGGAAGTAAAAAAATTGAAAGAAACCGGCACCAAGGACATGACCATACTTGGCAGTGGGAGTATCGTAAGCCAATTAGCTGATCATGGGCTTATCGATCTGTACAGCATCATGCTGGATCCTGTGGCCATACCATATGGGACATCGATTTTTCATGGCATCTCCAAAAAACTGGATCTTAAACTGATCAGTAGCCGCAGTTTCAAGAGCGGGGTTATATTACTCAATTACGAACCCCTGACTTCTTCTTAACCTTTTATTTCAGTAACTCACCAAGCTTTTTATCCAGCTCTTCACCGCGGAGGTTTTTTGCAATGATCTTACCGGCGGGGTCGATCAGGAAATTCTGAGGAATGGCCTGAACACCGTATTGAACTGCAACAGCATTCTTCCAATACTGAAGGTCAGAAACATGGGTCCAGCTCAGCTGATCATCGTGAATGGCTTTCAGCCATCTGTCTTTTGCATTGGGCTGATCCAGGGACACACCAAGAATATGAAACCCTTTTTCTTTATACTTATTGAAAGCTTTGACCACGTTTGGATTTTCTTTTCTGCAGGGTCCGCACCAGCTGGCCCAGAAATCGATCAGCAGGTATTTGCCTCGCAAAGAAGCCAGAGAAACAGGATTACCCAGGGTATCGTTCTGTGTAAAATCAGGAGCTGGCCTGCCAATGCCTGTGATACGGGCGATATCCAATTTGCCAGACATTTCCTTCCCCCGCTTTGATTCTTTTGCTGTAGCGGGCAATTTTGCAAACAAAGGATCTACATCATCTGCATTGATATCGTAACCCGCAAATCTTTCCAGGATATATAATGCAATAGGCGAATTGGGGTTGGCCAGGAATTCAGATTTGTATATTTCCTTCTGCCTTTTATCGATGTCTTCATATATGGCTTCAAGCTTCGCGAGTCCGGCTTCGTCTTTATTGGCAGCCAGGGCACGATATTGATTATTCAGCTGTTCGATCTCCGCATTGAAAGGTTTCATCTTATTATTCAAACCAACATAAGCATCGTTCGATTTGGAACCTTTTACAGTTACATTCGAAAAAGAATCAGTGTGAGCCGCGGTCATGGTAGTGCCCTCGAGATAAATGGATAATACATCTCTTTTCTGGTTGATCTTTTGAGGAACTGCTCTTTTGTAAGATGCCCTGATATAGGCAATGGTCGGTTCTTCCAAAACGCCGGAAATGGTGTACTTTTTATCGGTAACAATAACCGAATCCTGTTTCCAGTCTCCATTCAGCCGATAGTTATAATATATCTTGTCAACTGTATCTTTTAAACCGGCAACATTGCCATTGATGGTGAATTTCAACTGGCCATACATCTGCACGGAAACAAGCAACAGGGCTGCAAGAAAGACTTTCTTCATAAATCTTGATTATAGGACTGTGAAGTTATGGATTTTATCAAATGGCTTTGGACAAAGGGATAAATGGTCCTTTATTATTAAATTGGGAACTAAATCGTTTTAGATGAATCGACGTTATGCGATCCGCCAGATACTGGTGGCATCTGCAGGTATGCTGATCGTGCCATCCTGTATGGAAGACCGCACTAAAGCATCCTTCCTGCTGAAGAATTATGAGATCAGTGGTGAGCAGGAAAAACTTCTTGCAGAGCTTGCAGAAACTATTATCCCTAAAACATCATCGCCCGGTGCCAAAGATGTTTATGCGCATCAGTTCGCTATGAAGATGATGGATGATTGTGCCAGCAAAGATGATCAGCAGAATTTCGTCAAAGGTCTTGAAGCATTTGAAAAATTTGCAGAGAAGAAAACAGGAAGTTCTTTCATAAAAGCCACAGTCCAACAACGGCAAGGGATACTCGAAGAGCTGGAGAAAATGAAGGGAGAGGAATCAGAAGAAGCGGGGTTCTATAGAAAAATGAAAGGACTCACCGTCAGGGCTTATACTTCTTCTCAATTCTATCTCACCCAGGTGCAGGTATACGAGTTGGTTCCCGGACGCTGGCATGGATGTGTGCCGGTAAAACAATCTGCATAACTATTAATTAAGAACAATGGGCGATAATAACCATACATACGATGTGATCGTGATCGGTTCCGGTATCAGTGGAGGCTGGGCTGCCAAGGAATTTTCAGAAAAGGGTTTGAAGACGCTGGTGCTTGAAAGAGGGCGGGATGTAAAACATCTTAAAGACTATCCTACCACCAACATGATGCCCTGGGAGTTTGAACACAGGGGAGAAGTGCCCTATGCGATCAAAGAGGCAAATCCAGTAGTGAGCAGGTGTTATGCCTTTAAGGAAGATGCCATGCATTTCATGGTGAAGGATACGGAGCATCCGTATGTGCAGGAAAAACCGTTCGACTGGATCAGGGGTTACCAGGTGGGAGGAAAGTCGTTGTTATGGGCAAGGCAGACACAGCGTTGGAGTGAATATGATTTTGAAGGACCCGCGCGTGACGGGTATGCAGTGGATTGGCCCATCAGGTATAAAGATCTTGCGCCCTGGTACAGTTATGTTGAAAAGTTTGCTGGTATATCCGGAAACAAAGACGGGTTGGATATTCTGCCAGATGGTGAATTTTTACCGCCGCTGGAACTCACCTGTGTCGAAAATTATTTTTCGGATTTTATTTCGAAAAATTATCAGGACCGCCATGTGATCTATGCCCGATGTGCTCATATCACAAAACCCAACCAGGTCCATCTTGACCAGGGCCGGGCGCAGTGCCAGGGCCGGAATCTCTGCCAGCGTGGTTGTCCATTCGGTGGATATTTTTCCAGCAACTCGTCTACCATCCCATGGGCTGAACGGACGGGTAACATGACCCTGAAAACAGATTCGGTGGTCCATTCACTGATCTATGACGACCAAAAAGGCCGCGCAACCGGCGTTAGGGTGATCGATGCAAAAACAAAGCAGGCCACGGAGTATTTTGCGAAGGTGATCTTTGTCAATGCAGCTGCCCTCAACACCAATCTGATACTGCTGAACTCG
>DATGXN010000208.1:0-10501 GCA_035298945.1 Chitinophagaceae bacterium
AATCGGTTGCACTGGATTATTATTCCGAGCAGACCAATAAGCTGTTGGTAGAAACCCACTACCACACCCAGAAGCTGGAACAGAAAGGCAGCCTGGATATTTCAGGGAAAAACCTTACCAAATTCATCGGTAAAACGCTTAACCTCAAAAATAAGATAGCAGAAAATTTATATATATTCGATTCGCCTGATGTGACCTGGGAAGATGAGTATCTGAACAAGGTTGACATGGGCGTCAAAAACACTTTCGACCTGCAGGTCCGGTTCAGGAATATCGAAGAAGGACTGGTTATTGTCAAGGAAAACCTGGAGTTGTTCAAAGACATCATGCAACACCGGAAAAGCACTGCCCTGGAATGGATCGTGATCATCCTCATCCTCGTGGAAGTGATCAACCTGGCAGTGGAAAAGATCTTTACACATTAATCCCGGAATAGCCACCGTTTTTTCCCCACGAAATCGTGGTGAAAACACCATAGCAGCATCAGCGTTTAACTGTGAATTTTAGTTCATGGCAAATATGCCATTGTCTATGAACCATTCCTTAAACAGCTTTGTCGAACCTATGAGGGCAAA
This sequence comes from Chitinophagaceae bacterium, assembly GCA_035298945.1. Taxonomy (GTDB): domain Bacteria; phylum Bacteroidota; class Bacteroidia; order Chitinophagales; family Chitinophagaceae; genus Pollutibacter. The sequence goes on from DATGXN010000208.1 coordinate 576, forward strand.
AGAAGAAATAGCTAACCTGTTAGGCCATAAGATCAGAACACTGCGCGTAGAGAGGAACATGACCATGGAAGAACTCGCCCTGGAGTCTGGGATGGACTACTCGCAACTGAGCAGGATCGAAAGGGGGAAGATCAACACCAGCGTTTACCAGATCTACATGATCTCAAAAGTGCTGAATGTTCCCGTTTATTCTGTTTTTAAAGACCTGTTCTGAAGATCGGGGCATATTTATTTCAGGAATCTGGCAGCCAGACCCAGGCCAAGTTCCTGCACATCGTAACCTTTGTCTCCTGCCGTAGCATACCCGAGTGATAAATTACTGAGGTAAACAAGAACAAATTTTTCTGAAGGGCATATGACCGCAACGGTGCCTGTATGTCCTGTATGCTGTATGCATTTTCTGCCATTCACTTCATTAAGAAACCATCCCAATCCTACCCCGGATCCATTTTCAGACTTCTTCATGTTCTTATACACTTCAGGTTTCATCATCAGCTCCAGCGTTTTTGGCTGCACAATTTTTCCATCGATCATGGCCAGGTATAACTGGGCAAGATCCCCTGTAGTCGACATCAGACCGCCAAATCCATTTGATTCCAATGCCTGTAAAATTTCGAGTGACCAGCGGACTGTAGTGCCATTTCTATTGGTGTAGGTCTGCGCACGGTTGGGCACAATGGAATCAACCGAAATGAAACGGGTATTCTTCATCATGGCCCTGTCAAAAATATTTTTCTGCATGTATTTTTCAAATGGCATGCCGCTGACGTTGGCAATGATCACTGAAAGCAGAAAAAAACCACTGTTACTATATTGCTGCCCTTCTCCTGGTGCGAATAAAAGCTTTTGGCTGTACAGATCTGCAAGTTGGTCCTGGACGGTATACTTCAATAAGCTTACTGCATATAATTTGGTGAAATTGAGATGAAGCTCGGGTAAGCCGGAAGTGTGCGTGAGTAAATGCCGGACCTTTATGGATCGGTGTGAGGCCGGAACCCCATCGATATAGTTTGCAATGGAAGAGTCAAGGGAAATTTTCCCCTGTTCCACCAGTTGCATAACAGCGAGAGCGGTGATAGGCTTAGACACTGAAGCCAGTTCAAATACCGTTTCAAATTTTGCGGGCACTTTATGTTCAAGGTTTGCCAGTCCATAAGATGTGGCCTTAATGATCTTTCCATCTTTGATCACAAGAAGGGAGGATCCGGGCACAGCTTCTTTTTTCATTGTTGCTGTAACATAAAAGTCAATTGAATCCGCCTGTTGGGCGAAACATACTGTTGATATGAAAAGCAATAGGAAGGGTAAGATGTATTTCATAGAACTGGTTTAAAACAACTGGAATAATAATGCAGCCAAAGCCGCGCCGATCAACGGACCTGCGATAGGTATCCAGGCATATCCCCAGTTACTCGTGCCTTTATTTTTAATGGGAAGAATAGCATGCATGATCCTCGGCCCCAGATCCCTGGCAGGATTGATCGCATATCCTGTTGGCCCGCCTAAGCTGAGTCCAATGGCCAGCACCACCAGCGCTACTGGCAATGCATCCAGCGACCCGATCTTTGTTTCCGGTGAAACAATGGCAAAAACGGCCATCATGAAAACGAAGGTGGCCACGATCTCTGTGACCAGGTTATTGATCGGACTTTTGATTGCTCCATTGGTGCAAAAAATGCCAAGCCGGTCTTCCTCCGTGGCATCGAAATGTACACGATAGGCCAACCACATCAGTGATGATCCGATGCAGGCTCCTATAAGTTGTGCAGCCAGGTAAGAGGGCACATTGGTCCAGCTGAATTTTCCTGCCATGGCCAATGCTATGGTCACAGCCGGATTAAGATGGGCACCACTCGCAGAAGCCGAAACCATTACACCAATAAATACAGCCATGGCCCAACCAAAGGTGATCACGATCCACCCGCTGTTGTTACCGTATGTTTTTTTCAATACAACATTGGCCACTACGCCGTTGCCCAAAGTGATGAGCAAAGCTGTGCCTATAACTTCTCCCATGAAAGCAGTCATATTAGAAATTGTTTAGATCAATATAAACAGAATTGATGAATCAGGCGCCTTTCATCAGATAAATTGCAGCAAGCTCTTGGAAGCTTTTCAACTGGGCATCGATCCATTCCTGGTCCCTGCCCATTTCCCTGGCCATGATGGACGCCACTGCCGGTGCTATTTCCAGAGCCGCACCTGCATCAAGGAATAAAAGCCTTACCCGGCGGGCCAATACATCTTCCACGGTCACCGCCATTTCTTTCCGTACGGCCCATACCACTTCCCCGGCACAGAACTGATAGGCAGGATGTAATTTCTCTTTCAACTGGGGCTCTTTTTCCATCATCGCCCTGATCGCCGCTGCATCGGAACCATAGATATGCAGATGATCTGTTTCATTCACTTCGCCAATCCACCCGTGGATCCTCAAATCTTCGGTTACACATGGCCGTTTTTCCAGTTTCCCCACAAATACAGCATTCTGAACCGCATCCATGGCCATTTTCCGGTAGGTGGTCCATTTCCCGCCAATGATGGTGATCAATCCGGAGGTAGAAACAACTATCGTGTGATCCCTGGAAATAAGCGCTGTGGTGGTGGAACCTGTGGCTTTTACCAGCGGCCTAAGTCCTGCAAAAACACTGAGTACATCAGCTCTTGTTATAGATGAAGAAGTATACCTGTTGAAATGCGAGATGATGAAGTTAATCTCTTCATCCAATGGCAAAGGCTCATCACGCACTTCATCCACCGGTGTATCGGTGGTGCCCACTACCACTTTATCATGCCATGGCACAGCAAACAACACCCTGTCATCATCTGTTTTGGGGATCATCAGGGCCGACTGCCCCGGGAAAAATTTCTGGTCAATCACCAGGTGTATGCCCTGTGAGGGAGTAACCATTGGCTGGGCTTCCGCATTATCCATGCCAATAACAGCATCTGCAAAAACACCCGTGGCATTGATCACAGCTTTTGCACGGATATTAAAAGCCTGACCTGACTGGTGGTCATATACCTGGGCACCCTTCACTTTTTTATTCTCCTTTGTTATTTCCTCCACTTCAATATAGTTGACCAAACATGCTCCATATTCTTCTGCTGTTTGTGCCAGGTTGATCGCCAGCCTCGCATCATCAAACTGCCCGTCAAAATATTCCACACCGCCCTTCAATCCTTTCTCACGCATATAGGGCATTTGTCTCAACACCGCTTTCCTGCTCAGCATCCTGACCTTTCCTATCTGTAACCTTCCCGCCATGAGATCGTACAATCCCAATCCTATTCCATAAAAAAACTTCTCCCACCAGCTGAACACAGGCACAATAAAAGACTGCCTCCTGGTAAGATGAGGTGCATTCTTTAACAGTATCCCCCTTTCTTTCAACGCCTCCCTGACCAGTTTGATATTACCCTGTGCCAGGTACCTTACTCCGCCATGTACGAGTTTGGTGGACCGGCTGGATGTACCTTTTGCAAAATCATCTTTCTCTACTAACGCCACCGCATAACCGCGGGTTGCCGCATCAACGGCAATGCCCAATCCGGTTGCCCCGCCGCCAATGATCAGGAGATCCCAGAGAGGATCAGTCTTCAATCTTTCAATATTATGCTGCCTGTTCATCATGTTCTTTTGACTCAGGATAAATGGTCATGGTACTGTACCCGTTATTGCTTTTCTCCAGCCTGATCTGTGTATATATCCTTTCTTTCAGCGAATCTACGTGCGAAATGATACCCACCATCTTATTGGACTCAGACTGCAGGTTTTCTAATGTTGTCATCGCTTCTTCCAGCGTTTCTGGATCAAGCGACCCAAATCCTTCGTCTACAAAAAGACTGTCGATCCTGATATCTTTGGAAGCCATGTCTGACAAGCCAAGTGCCAGGGCAAGGCTGATAATAAATGTTTCACCTCCTGATAATGTTTTTACCGATCTCACTTCATCTCCCATATGCCTGTCCACCACCCGCAGGTCTTCATCTTCAGCCTTCTCAGGAAGCAACAAAGCATAACGGCTGTGCAGGTTGTCCATCCTGCGATTGGCAAAGATCAGCAGTTGCTGCAAACTCAGCTCCTGCGCGAACGTATTAAAGCTATTTCCTTTTGAATCTCCGATCAACTTATTGAGCATGTCCCATGGCCTGATCGCGGTTGTCAACTTTTCAAGCTCTCCCTCCTGCTTACCTATCTCTTCCAGTTTGGCATTATCATTATCTATCCGCTGCTTGTATTTTTCACGATTGTTTTTCAGGGTGGTGGTTTCCAGTTCCAGATTTTTTAATAAGTCTTCCTGCATCTCAAGCGACACCGAATCATCATCCCCTGCTGATTCCACCTGCAACCGCTTCATCTCCTCATTATAAAGACTCAATGCTGAAGAAAGCGAAGTTTCAAGGTCCTGTTTCTCCTTTAATAAGGCCCTGTGATCTGTTTCACTGATCATTTTTTCTGCGGCTTCCTGGATACTTTCATGGCCCAGTTTCTGCAACCCGGGAAGAAGGTCTGCTTCCAGGGTTTTTAATCTCAGCTTTGCTGCCTCGCGTCTGCTTTCCGAAACCAGTAATTGCTCTTTATACAGTTTTCTCCGGCCTGTTTTTTCTATCATGTCATCTTTCCTGAACTGATACTCCTGCTGAAAATCATTACCGGTATACATGCCCTTCAATTCCGATTCAACCTTCTCAAAGGCAGCACAGGAACCATCATAACCCAAGACTTCTTCCATCAACTGGCGAACAAGAGGCTCTGTATTAAGATAATCAATACACCACTCTACATTTGCCAGCTTCTCTGAATAGGTAGACAGCAACTCTCTAACATTCTCCTCCTTCCTGATCTCGTCGATCTTCAACCGCTCCTTCCATTGGCTGATCTCGGACTTATAGGAATTGAGTTCTATCTCGTAATCTGAAATATTCTTTTCTTCTGTTTTTATGATCCCGTTCAGCGATTTGATCTCCAGCGTGCATTTCTCCCAGTCCTCTTTTTTCAATGCACAGGCCCGCTTTGTTTGTTCATACAAATCCAGTTTGTTTACAAAGGCAGCCGCAAACTCGTGAACATAGGGATGATGGGCAGATCCGCAAACCGGGCAAGGCTCGCCATCCTTGAGGCTGCTTCTCAATGCCTCAACATTTTTCGCATCCATCATCTGCTCCCGCTCTTTCTCCGCCGCTGCTAAAGATCCTTTCAGTGCTGTAAACTCCACGGATATCCTTTGTTCTGTTTCAACCAGTTCTTTCATCCTGGAAACATTCAGTTCCAATTTTTCTCTGCCGGTCCGGATCTTCCCAGTCACCAGCGTGAAATTCTTGACATCCGCCAGCAAGAGCGAAATACCCTGGGTTAATTCTTTCAGCCTGGCCTTTTCCTGCTGCAATTTTTCTACATCAAGGCCCTGGATCTTCTGTTGAAAAAGGATCCTATGTTCCCCCGACCGGTTATTCAATTTCTGCAATAACTGTGCATTGCTCCCATCAGGCCTGAACAATGTTTTTTCGGCATTGAAGATCCGCTGGTCCAGGAACTGCCTTATCCGTGCAAAGGAATTCTTCTTATCGGTGACGTACTGCTCCTTTTCAGACAGGGCCTTCATTACCTTATCCCTGAACTTGTCCAGGTGTAAAAAATAATCGCGCTCAGATACTTCATCTTTAACCCATAACCTCAGATCGGAGACCAATTTCTCAATGCCTTCCTCTGCTGTTTTGATCTGCTTTTCCAGGCCGTTGATCTGGGCCTGTTCTTCATCAATGGATTTTTTGTACTGACCGTATTGTAAGATGTTTTCTTTGTAAGGCAGCAGCTGGTCGTAATGCGTAATGGCCGATCCATGCTCCTGGTTAAAACTGTTTAATCGGTTGGTGAGTTCTTCCGTGGCAGCTTTCTTTTTTTCGAGTTCGGCCCTGGTCAGCCTGATCCTTTTTTTCTGGGCATGCCTGATTTTTGCCTCTTCCAACCTTATAACAAGCATACCGGCATTGTCATCCACTTCTTTTAACGATGCCATGATCGATTCACGTTCATCTTCACCCAGCAGGTTCTTCCGGTTCATTTCAATAGCCGCCTCGGTAACGTCTATCTGACGCTTTCTCCTGCTATATGCCTTAAATGCCTTGATCCCTATTTTCCTGAACTCCCTGGTGCCAGTGATCTTCTCCAACAGCTCCGCTCTTTTATTTCTGTCGCTCTTCAGGAACAATGCGAATTCACCCTGGCAGAGCAGAATGGATTTAACAAACTGATCATAGTCCAGGCCGATATTGGCAATGTTTACATCTGCTGCCTGTGAAGACCTTTCATTCAGCAGATCCCCAGCCTCATTGAACACCTTCATTTCATGCTCACGAAATGTATCATTTCGGGTTTTGGTAATAGCCCATCTTGCCGTGAAGTTGCCTGCCTTACAGGAATATTTTACCTCCGCAAAACAATCTTTCTGGTGCTTGGTCAATATCACACCGCTCTTCTCGATCACTCTTGAATTGACTGCCCCTATCCTGGGTACCCTTCCATACAAAGCCAGTGTGATGCAATCCAATATGGTCGACTTTCCAGCCCCCGTAGCACCGACAATGCCAAACAGGCCCGATTCCCTGAGCGGCGATCTATCGAACCTTATCACGTGCTCACCCCTGAGTGAATTAATATTCTTCAACCTGATCTCCAGTATTCTCATTCTTCCTCCATTTCATCTTCCATATCCAATAATTGCAAAAATGCCATGCGCATTAGTTCCTGGTCTTCCGGCTTCACATTACCGGCTTCCATCATTTTATTCAATACCTCCAGAGGTTGCAGCTCTTTCAAACCCGTTTCTGCGCCAATCAGGTCAGTGATCCGGGGTGTTGCCATAGTGGATCCTATCCTGTGATTTAATATGTCAATATGCCCGCTCTGCCAGTCTCCCACAAACCTCGCTGCATCAGCGTAAACAGCAGGACTCACACTGTCTTCCATAATATGCAACTCTGCAAAAGCTTTTGCAGGACCATCTTCTTCATATGCCGTCACCTGCTTTTTTATCTCCTCAAAATTTCCGGTGAACCGGATCAGTTTTCTGAATAGCGGAACAGGATGATCCACCTGTTCAATTTTGCCATCCTCAATATCCAGTTCAATCAGAATCTTTTTATCACTGCGTTCGCTGAAACTCAGCGGTACCGGTGAACCCGAATAACGAATATGTTTTTGACCAGCGATGAACTGTGGCCGGTGGATATGACCCAGTGCCACGTATTTAAAAACAGGACTAAAATCTTCCATAGCAACGGGACTCTGGTTACCCATCTGGATCAACCTTTCACTGTCGCTGGTTTCCGAACCTGCAGCATATAGATGTCCCATGGCGATCACGGGCACCTGGTAATTTTTGCAGGCCTCCGCCATCAGGTCATAATATTTCCGGATGGCCGTTCTCACTTGTATCCTTTTATCTTCAAAATCCTCGTCGCGCGTAAGTAAATGAATGTCCGGCTCCCTGATATAGGGAACTGCGCAAACCACCGCTTCCAACTCTCCTTTTTCGTTCTTCAATTCAATGATAGCCTGTTCCTGATCTTCAGGAATATTTCCGATCACATGAATATTCAACAAGCCCAGGATCTCTTTGGGTGCATTCAGAATGCCCGGTGAATCATGATTTCCGCCGGTGATGATGACCCTGCAATTAATATGAATGAGCTCCTTGAGAAAATCATAATATAATCTCCGGGTATCGTTAGAGGGATTCGCCTGATCAAAAATATCACCTGATATCAGGAGCACATCAATTTTTCTTTCCCTGATCAGATCAACCAGCCAGGAAAAAAAGAATTGGTGTTCTTCGTGGATCTCTCTTTTATATAAACGCAATCCCAAATGCCAATCGGCAGTATGCAGTATTCTCACAAATTCAAATTGTGTGTAAAATTAACACTCTTCCAACTTACTCACCTTCCGAACCCCAGGCTATAGCGGCTTTCACAGCCCGGTTCCAGCCTTTTACCAGCCTGTCTCTGTCGGGCGATGACATCACCGGCGTATAAGTTTTATCTGCCACCCAATAGTTTTTAATTTCATCAGGTGATTTCCAGAAACCCACGGCAAGCCCAGCCAGGTAGGCTGCACCCAGTGCGGTAGTTTCAATAATTTCCGGCCTCACCACGTTCACTTCCAGTATATCACTCTGGAATTGCATCAGCAGGTTATTCACCGTTGCACCCCCATCTACCCTTAACTCACGGATAGGGATACCCGAATCTGCCTCCATGGCCTTGAGTACATCACGGGTCTGGAAAGCGATACTGTCGAGCGCTGCACGCGCAATATGCGATGTATTGCTGCCGCGGGTCAGTCCTACAATAGTACCCCTGGCATGCTGCTCCCAATAAGGCGCACCCAGGCCGGCAAATGCAGGCACAACATAAACGCCCTCACTGTCCGGCACACAACGGGCCAGCGATTCTATTTCAGAAGAATGTTGTATGATCTTCAGTCCATCTCTCAGCCACTGTACAATAGCTCCCGCAATAAATACAGATCCTTCCAGTGCATAGGTGGTCTGACCATTGATCTTCCAGGCGATGGTGGTGAGCAGGTTGTTTTTGGATATCACCGGTTCAGTGCCCGTATTCATCAGCATGAAACATCCTGTGCCGTAAGTATTCTTCACCATACCCGGGGCATTGCATAACTGGCCGAACAATGCAGCCTGCTGGTCTCCTGCAATCCCGGCTATCGGAATATTCGCAGCGGTCAATATATTCTGAGTAATACCATACACTTCACTGCTTGATTTCACAAAAGGAAGGATCAGCCTGGGGATATCGAAGATCTCCAAAAGCTCATCATCCCAATCCTGCGTTTGAAGATTCACCAGCATGGTGCGGGAAGCATTGGACACATCAGTAGCATGCACCTGCCCACGCGTCAGATTCCATAACAGCCAGGAGTCTACAGTTCCAAATGCGAGTTTGCCTTCGTCGGCCATCTTCCGGGCGCCTTCCACATTGTCCAGTATCCATTTGATCTTGGTGGCAGAAAAATAAGCGTCGATCACCAGGCCGGTCTTCTCCCTGATCTTTGATTCAAGGCCTTTGGCCTTCAGTTCATCACAGTAGTTGGCGGTGCGTCTGTCTTGCCACACGATCGCATTATATATCGGCTTTCCGGAAGTTCTGTCCCAGACCACGGTGGTTTCACGCTGGTTGGTGATCCCTATGCCGGCGATATCCTTAACGGTAAGTCCTGCTTTTGAAATGGCCTCTGCTGCCACGCCCAACTGGGTACTCCAGATCTCGGTAGCATCGTGCTCCACCCAGCCCGGTTGGGGGAATATCTGTCTGAATTCTTTCTGGGCCATGCTAACGATCTTCCCGGCATGGTCGAAAACAATGGCCCGGGAAGAAGTGGTGCCCTGATCGAGGGATAAAATAAAATCTGGCATGGGAAAAGATTTATTCCGAATTCCGGATTTTGAATTCCGAATTATGGATACTAAATATAATAGAATGATGAGATTCTTCCCAATTCGGAATACGGAATTCGGAATTCGGAATTGATTAACTTGCCGGAGTTTATGGAGAAGTTCATCGTTTCGGCGCGGAAGTACAGGCCCCAGAATTTTTCAACGGTGGTGGGGCAGTCACATATCACTACTACCTTAAAAAATGCCATCCGTAATAACCAGCTGGCGCATGCCTTCCTGTTTTGCGGACCTCGTGGTGTGGGTAAAACAACCTGTGCCCGGATTTTGGCAAAAACTATCAATTGCGAGAACCTCCAGCCCGATGGGGAAGCCTGTAATGAATGTGTTTCCTGCGTGTCTTTCAATAACGGCAGCTCACTGAATATCCATGAGCTTGACGCGGCCAGCAATAACTCCGTGGAGGATATCCGCAACCTGACCGACCAGGTAAGATTTGCTCCGCAAGCG
>DATGXN010000209.1:0-7298 GCA_035298945.1 Chitinophagaceae bacterium
GGTCCCCACAGCTCTTTCTCCAAATTGAAGAAGGAAGTGCTGAAGGAGAAATATAATAATGTGAAGCTTGATGGGATACAGGATTAGGTTACAGGTTGCAGGTTGCAGGTTGCAGGTTGCAGAAAAGATTTTTAAAAACAAAAACGGGTTACCTAATTTGGCAACCCGTTTTCATTTAAACCTGCAACCTGCAACCTGCAACCTGCAACCTGCAACCTGCAACCTGCTATGGCAGCAATACCCTATCAATCACATGAATAATTCCGTTAGTACAAATAATATCTGTAGCCACGATATTAGATGCCATTGCATTTCCATTGCCTTTGATCTTCGCACCGCCATTCAGTGTTATGGTGGTTTTGCCACTCAGGAACATCGTGGGCATCATACCGTTTACGAGATCAATTGAAAATACAGGCGAACCGATCACATGGTAACCGAGGATGGGAGTAAGTCCATCAGGAGCAATACCGTTGATCACCGCAGGAGTAATTCCTTCCGCTTCGAAACCTGCGTTGGTTGGTGCAAATACAGTAAAGGCACCAGGACCGCTCAGGATACCTGCAACATTTGTGCTTCCTGTGCTTGCTCTCAATACAGCCTGTACCAGTGTGCTGAATGCTGGATTGCCAACAGCAGTTTCAACAATTGTTTTTGTTGGCGGCATCAATACCTGGTTGATCACATGTACAATACCATTCTTAGCCATGATATCAGCAGCTGTAACCTGGGCAAGATTCACAAATACCCCCTTTGCATTTTTACGAACATAGATCTGCTTACCGTTTAGTGTAGCAACACCGGCAGCAGCTGGAACTGCAGAGGCTGGAACTTTAGCCCCTACAACATGGTATAGTAAGATAGCAGAAAGAGCATCTTCAGGAAGCTGAGTCACCTTGGCAGCAGAAAGACCTGCAGCGATGAACGCTTCATCTGTTGGAGCGAATAAAGTGTAATCCTGGTCCAGCTTCATCAAGGTATTGAGCAAGCCTGTTTTTGCCAGGGCAACGGTCAGGATGGAAAATTTGGCAGTGCTGCGAGCGCCGGCAAGTGGGTTTGAAGGGCCGCTGTTAGCAGCCATCGGCACGTCAGCTAATGAGAGCTCGAGTGCAGAACTCTGAAGCAGCTTCCCAATAGATTCAGAAGAAGATTCGGTTGTTTTGGGTGCCTGAACCTCTTTCTGGCAACCTGTCAATAAAACAAAAAACATGGGGACAGCTAGCAGTAGCGTTGATATCCTTTTCATAAATGAGCAAATTTTATTTGAGCTATTCTAACATAACTCAATCTCGTTTTGTTTAAGAATGATGTGCCATTTCTTAAACATAAAAGTTGTAACTATCTATTGCATTAGTAATCAACAGCTTGCGCAAAATCTTGAAAAATAACAACGATCCTGGAATCTTAGCTAGATTTATCATACCAGACCAAATCAATCCAAATGAGCAGATTCCCCCTACTGAGTTTTATCGTCTTGCTGAGTATTCAAGCCTTTTCACAACCATCTATCCGTTTTGAAAATGTGGTCAGCCTTAAACAGTGTAATGGCGCCATGATCTCACCCAGCGGTAAGCACGTATTGTTTATTATTAACTCCACCGACTGGGAAAATAACAGCTACGATGCCGAGATCTGGCTAAGCAAAGATGGAACCGAGCCTTACCAATTAACGAATACGGCTAAGGGAAACAGCTTCGCGGCGGATTTTTCTCCGGATGAAAAATGGATCAGCTTCCTGGCAGACAGGGGAAATAAAACCCAACTCTACCTGATATCAATCCTTGGTGGTGAAGCATTTCCAATCACAAAAGAAGATGAAGGGATAAATTCATACGCATGGAGTCCCGATGGAAAACAGATCGCTATAGTGAAAACCGATCCAGACAGTAAAACGCTTAAACAGAGTAAAGAAAAATACGGAGCTTTCGGCGTTGAGGGAGAAGAATATAAACTCAGCCACTTATGGTTGTTGAATTTCAACATCGACTCAGTAAGAAATGCCGGCTTACTGCCTTGCAACAAAGCAGATACCACGGTCAAAAACTCCCCTTGTTATGAATTGCCGAAAGCAACTAAACTGAGTTTTGGCAATTTCACCATTGGCAGGTACGAATGGAGCCCTGATGGCAAACAGATCGCTTTTACAAAGCTCCCCGATCCATTGATCAATTCAAACATGTACGCCGATGTAGCCCTGATCAATCTGGCTGATAAAAAAATAAAAACCATTATCAGCAATCCTTCGTCGGACCAATTCCTGAACTGGAGTCCTGGCGGAGACCAGATCATTTTTACAAGTTCTGTGAATGACTCGGTTTCAAATTATTTTCTGAACAACAGAGTTTTTACACATCAACTGGCTACAGGAAAGAACACAGAGATCCTTTCTGATATCGATGAAAATAAAAATGTGGTAACATGGGATAAAAAAGGCATCTATTTTACCGCACTGAAAAAAACAAAGGCAGTTCTTTATCTCTACGACCCTGTACTTTCCAAAACAACTGAAATTCAAACCGGAACTGATCTGCCGTCACAGGTTAGTTTCAGTAAAGACGGTTCCATGATGTCGCTCAATGCCCGTCAATATACTTCGCTGAATGAATTATTTTTAGGACCAACCGGAGGACCGTTGAAGCAACTCACCAAAATGAGTGCCCAGATCCGTGGTTGGAATGTCCCTACTAATGAGCTGATCCAATGGAAGAGTAAAGATGGTGCTGAGATCGAAGGTGTATTACTCAAACCGTCAAATTACGATCCCAAGATCCGATATCCTTTGCTGGTTGTTATTCATGGCGGACCAACGGGTACCGACAGACCCGAGCCTGTTCCCGGCGGTGTATATCCCATTATGCAATGGTGTGAAAAAGGTGCATTGGTACTTCGTGTGAATTACAGGGGCAGCGCAGGATACGGTGAAAAATTCCGCTCGCTGAACGTAAGAAATCTGGGTGTGGGCGACATGTGGGATGTGATGTCGGGCATAGACTATCTTTCAAAAAAAGGGATGATAGACACTACGAGGATGGGATGCATGGGCTGGAGCCAGGGCGGTTATATCTCGGCTTTTCTGACTACCAATACAAACCGGTTTAAAGCCATCAGCGTGGGCGCAGGGATCTCGAATTGGGTGACCTATTATGTAAATACGGACATCACACCATTTACCAGGCAATACCTGAAAGCAACGCCATGGTCAGATATGGCGGTTTATGAAAAAACTTCTCCTATGACCAATATCAACAAGGCTTCAACGCCAACATTGATACAACACGGAGAGTTTGATAAAAGGGTGCCTATACCAAATGCTTACGAATTATACCGCGGACTTAGAGACAGAGGAATCCCTTCAGAATTGATCGTATATAAAGGCTTTGGCCACGGCATCACAAAACCTAAGGAACGCCTTGCTGCCCTCACACATAATTGGATCTGGTTCAACCATTACGTATTTGGAGACAAGATGGAGAATCTGACATTGGAATGATGTAAAGCAGTACGCCAGTTTGCCCCAGATAAAAAAATAAGTGAGCCGTATCGCTCACTTATTTTTTTGATCAATCATTAGCGACGACGATCGCGCCCGCTGTCTTTGTCTTCTGGTTTTTTGTCCATGCTTTTGCTGTCGCGTTTCATGTTTTTACCATTAGCGCCACTGCTTGTTTTTTGTTCTTTTTTTGACCCCTGGTTCTGGCGCTGATCGCGCTCACGCTTGTTATTGTCTGCCATAACATTGGTTTTTAATAAAAAAACATTTTTCAGATCAACTCAAATACAAAGCCAGTATAACAATGGGGTCTATGTAGAAAATTTCACACGAAATTCTGTCTCTCATTCTCTCTGACTCTCTGCCTCTATTCAAGAAATTACCTTCTTAACAATTTCGCTGATTCCTGCTTTCATAAAAGGAAGTTGGGGCAATGATGAGAGTATGCCGAGTTCTTCTGAAACTGAGGTTTCATTATCAAGAAATTTCAGGATGCGATCAGAACTATTGTTCTTAAAAAGATCAGTGAAGATCTTGTCGCCCGCAAGGGTTTTATGAGTAAGAATATTTAACAGTACACTGTCGTACCAGTCAAAACGGGAATAGCTATATGTATCGCTAAACGGGCTGCCGGATTTACGCATACTGTTGATGATGGCGGCAGTATCTTTCTGGATAAATCGGAACGTATATCCTGATGAAGCCTTTGTTCTTCCCCCTGCCGTTCCAATATTGAGTATTGATCCGTTCCGCCTTTTAAATCGATGGTTGGTCATAGGGATGATCCCGAATTCTTCTTCCCCAATGGTCCAGTTCTTCAACCCCAGCACATTGTTGATATAGTTGCTCAGGCCTTCATGATAATCCTCATCGTTCAAAAGATCCGAAGTGAACAAGGTATACTCTATCAGCGCTTCAGTTGGAGAAAAAGGCATGACATACACAAAAGTAGTTCCGTGTTTTTGCGAAGGCCGGAAATCCATTAAAGTGGCCTGTTCAGTATCAAAAACCGGATCAGCAGATCGAACAACCCAACCTTTGAAATGCTGCAGCAGGTAATATTCGCCTTTTGAGATCGTGGGTTTTTCGAAAAGGATGCTATTGAATAAGAAATCGGAACGGTAGGTTTGATCTCCTGCTACACAATACGCTTGACCATTTTTATTTCCGATCTCGTCTACCTGTTCATACCTGATCTCGAAAGCAGGGTCTTGCTGGATGATATCGAGGCAGTAACTGAAAAAATCAATCCCCCTGATCATCTTATAACTATACGGAGAGAGATCAAGTAATGCTGAATGGGAAGAACTATGGAATTGGGCTTTTGACCATTTTCTGAATACGATAGGTTCGAATGGGCCTGGGGCAACTTCCCAGAAACACCAGGTGCGGTCGTTCCTGTTCTTTTTTTCCCTGTCGATCAGGAGAATTTTTTTGCCCTTTGTTAGTCCAGCGGCGGACATCTGGACAGCCAGGCTTAAACCTGCGCAGCCCATGCCGGTTATGATATGATCATAGGAAGTTTCACTCATAACTCCGGCGCGTATGCTACTTTTTTACCCGCCATAAGTTGCTTGTCGCGCCTTACTTTTTCCCAGTATTTCTTGTGAACATAGAGCATACCAAAACTCTCTCCATGTTCTTTATTGAGGTGTTTGTGATGCATTTTATGGGCCCACCTGATGGCTCTCACATAGGTGTTCCTGCTCCTGGAGAACCATTTGAAGCGTTGGTGAATGATCACATCGTGAACCAGGAAATATGCGAAGCCGTATGCCATGATGCCGAAGCCGATAGCCTGCAGCCACCATTTCTGATCCATGGTACCGTATGCGATACAAAGCATGCTTGGAATGGCGAATATCACGAAGAAGAGGTCATTCTTTTCGAAAAAACCCGGCTCCACCTGGTGATGATCCCGGTGCAGGTACCAGAGAAAACCGTGCATGACCCACCTATGGGCGCACCAGGTAATGCCTTCCATGATCACAAAAGTGCCCAACAGTACCAAAATGAAATATAACCAGGTCATGCTACTAAAATTGATAAAGCAAAATAACTGAAAATGTAATTAACACCCATCTCTAAACATAATATGGCTAATTTAGTTTAATGCTCAGCTCACATTTACTGCTGGCTTTAGGCTGGATCGGATACTTCTTCATTCATAGCCTGATGGCATATATCCCGGTAAAAAACTGGTTCAGGACGAAGATGGGGGCATCTTTCAAATTCTACCGCCTGGTGTACAGCATAGCGGCGATCGGTTTATTGGCACCTCTTCTCTACTGGCAGGCCAAAATCCCCTCTCCTGGGCTTTGGGGAAAGAGTTGGCTCACCACAATTACAGGTGCACTACTCACCATAACTGGTCTTTGGGGAATGATCATCTGCCTGAAAAAATACCTGGTATCACCTGAGGGATTTAAAGATCTTTTTTTTGAAGGTGCGAAACCTGCTTTACAGGTAGGTGGACTGCATCGTATAGTAAGACATCCGCTCTATCTAAGCACTTTTATCTGTTTGGGAGGTGTTCTGGTATTCTTTCCCTTAGTTTCAAATCTTATCATCTACCTGCTCATGATCGCGTACGTGATAGTAGCTATCCCATTGGAAGAAAGCAAATTAGTGGCTTTGTATGGTGAGGCATATTTGAGGTACCAGAAAGAAGTCCCTTCGTTGATACCTGGCTTAAGGAGTGAGCAGTGAGCAGTGAGCGGTGAGCAGATTATATCATTACTGCTCACCGCTTACTGCTAACTGCTCACTGTAACAATGATTTTCCTCATTCTTTTTACGGCTTCTTTTTCATTGCTTTATACAAGAAAAATTTAGTTATGGATATCAAGCAATTTTATATAGCCATGGGCAAACTGCTCTACGCTATTGCTGATGCTGATAGCGTGATCACCCGGCAGGAACGCGAAGCGTTATACAACCTCATCGGATCGAGATTGACTCACCGGGAATCTCACACAGACGAATTTGGAACAAATGATGCCTGGTATACCGTATTTGAATTTGAAGCGGCCGAAGAAGCCGGCTTAACAGCAAACGAAGCATTTAACGAGTTTGCCGATTTCATCCGGGAAAACTGGAAACTGATGGACCAGGAATTCCGTGATATCTGTATGCTGCTGGCAGACAGGCTTGCAGAATCTTACCACCATACCAATGCCCGGGAAAAAGAGATGATACGTAGGTTGCGGGATGTTTTATACACCATCCACGTACAACCCGTAAATTCAGTTAAAATTTACTAGCTATGCTCAAGATCATTGTCGCATTCGATGGCCTGCATTTCTCAGAAGGTGCCATGCGTATGGCCACATGGTTGAAAGGCCGTGTTCCGCTGACGATTACTGGTGTATTCATCAGTCCTATTGATTACCGCGAACTCCTGGGTTATAGCGGCATGGGCATGGGCGCCCCGGTATTTACCATGCCGGCAACTGACGATGATAAGATGGTGGAACAAACCATTAAGAAATTCAAGACCTATTGCGACGATCACGGTCTTGAATACAATACCCACAAAGACACTAATCTCTTCGCCCTGGCCGAACTGATCAAGGAAACCAGGTTTGCAGATTGCCTCATCATCAGCTCTGAATTATTTTATGAAAATATTGACAAGGAACAGCCCAACGAATACCTGAAGAGAACACTGCACGAATCTGAGTGCCCGGTATTGTTGGTTCCCGAAAGTTTCATGGAGCCAAAGTCAGTCATTCTGAGTTATGATGGAAAAGCTTCATCCGTTTTTGCCATCAAACAGTTCGCCTACCTGTTTGGAGAGTGCTGCAAA
>DATGXN010000210.1:0-4703 GCA_035298945.1 Chitinophagaceae bacterium
CACTGTCATACGGCTCTTCAACTGCAAACTCATCTTTATGTTTTATCAGCAGCCAGTTCTTTTCATCTTTAAGTTGCACCAGTACAAAACCGCCTTTCAGTTTCTTGCCGTTCAGAATAAATTTAAGCTCCCCTTTAGCTATGTTGGCTTCCGCCTTTTTCTCAGTTATGGGGTTTTGTTTGCCATCGACAGGAATGAAAGTTCCGTGGTCCCAGACTTCAACTGTTCCCGCCCCATAATTGCCTTTTGGGATCTCGCCTTCAAAATCGATATAATCCACAGGATGATCTTCAACATGCACGGCCAGTCTTTTATCCGATGTATTCATTGATGGTCCCTTAGGTACCGCCCAGCTCACTAATACACCGCCAATTTCCAGCCGGAAATCGTAATGAAGCCTTGATGCCTTGTGGCGTTGGACAACAAACCTTAATGCTTTCGCATTTTTCACTTGCTTGCCTGCAGGTTCAGGCGTTGCTGAAAAATTTCGTTTAGCCTTGTATTGCTGTAATTTGGTCATGAAGCTTTCCTTTTATGATCAAGGCTCGCTTTTAATTGTTCCATAAGGTCCTGGGTAGTAGAGTGCACCACTTTCATAGACGGAACTGCAAGTTTCTTACCTTTTGCTTTTGCTTCAATGAGTTTCATCAGTTTTCCGGAATATGTGTCTTTATAATCTTTAATATTAAATTCTTTGGTCAGCTGATTAATCAGGGTAAGGGCCATTTTTAGTTCTGCTGGCTTGGGTGTTTCTTTGGGAATATTAAGATCCCCAGGCTGTCTCAACTCTTCAACAAACCGGATCTTTTGAAGTATGAGCACATTCCCGGACACTTTGATCAGACAAAGGCTTTCTTTACTTCGAAGAACAAAACTGCCCAAACCCACTTTCCCGGTTTTCTTCAGGGCTTCCAGTAATAATCCATACGCTCTTGCGCCAGATTTATCAGGTTCAAGGAAATATGGTTTTTCATAGTACATGCTGTCGATCTCATTTTCCATGGCAAAAGAACTGATCTCGATCGTTTTTGTTTTTTCCGGCATGGCCTGCTGGAAATCATCGTCAGTAAGTACCACGTATTGATCTTTAACCTTAAATCCTTTTACGATATTCTCATATGGAACAACTTTCCCTGTTCTTTCATTGATCCGCTGGTATTTGATATTGGCGAGATCTTTCTTGTCCAGCATGTCCAGCTCCAGCTCACTTTCTTCTACAGCGCTGAATAATTTGACAGGGATGTTCACCAGGCCAAATCCAATCGCGCCAGTCCATATGGCTCTCATGTTTTTATTTACGATGATAAAAAGCATAAGCCAACTGGGTCCAGATGTAGAACTCACTGTACATTATCCTGATTTTGTACTGATCACGCTGATCCCATAGGCCGAATGTCTGCTGGCATAATTTTTTAGTAATGGGTTTACCATATCAAATTGTACAAAATGACTTTCAATACCACCAGGAATAATAAAAGGAATGTGACTCCCGACCAGTCTGATTACAGGGAACATGTACTTTTCGACCGCTCAGCCGGCCAAAAAAGGGAAAAATCAGTCAGGCGCATGAGACCGCATGTGTTCTTTTCTTTATTCACTGCCAATTTACTGCAACGGGGGCTGGCCCGGTAAGGAATTATCCGGTTAAATAATTATTACGCGAAAGACTGGATTCCCCATTGGTCTTTCGCTTTTTTATTTTGATCAGGCCGCATCTCCAATAGGGAAGCTATCTCCACATGAACCAATGGTATTTCATTTTTAGCTCTTAATTAAAATCTATCATATGGCATATTCTGCAATCAATGAGATGAAGGCTTTCCCAGAGGGTCAGTATGGAAGCGGGCCTGCGAAAAATGTGGGTACAACTGAAAGAATAATTTCTGCCGTATTAGGCTCCTGGATGCTGATCTCTGCGTTTGGAAATAGCAAGAAACTAATTGGCAGAACTTCGCGCCTGGGAATGGCAGGTTATCTTCTATATCGTGGTATCAGCGGGAACTGTCCTGTTTACTCCGCAGTAGGAATGAAAACGCTGAGATCTAAAGCCATCGAGTTGCGTACTTCTCTGACAGTGAATAAACCTAAGGATGAAGTTTTCCGTTATTGGCGGAACCTGGAAAATCTTCCCATATTCATGGAGCATCTGAAGTCTGTGAAAGAGACCGATTACAATCGTTCCCATTGGGAGGCAAAAATACCAGGGAATATTGGAACTATTGAATGGGAAGCGGAGATCACAGATGAAAGGCCCGGGGAACTTATTGCATGGCAGTCTGTAGATAATGCCACCATTTTCAATTCAGGACATGTCAGTTTCAGGGATACACTGGGCGATATGGGAACCGTGGTTACGGTAAGGATCATATACCAACCCCCGGCCGGTAATCCTGGTGCAGTAACAGCAAAATTACTTAATCCTATTTTTGAGAAGATGGTGCGGGCAGACATCGTGAGATTCAAACAAGTGATTGAATTCGGGGATTTAACAAAAGAACCGGCATCATAGAGCAAACAATGATCATTGAAAGCAGCAGGATTGAATAGGTCACCTGCTGCTTTTTTACTTACTGAACATAATAGAAAAAGTGGTCCCCACTCCTTCTACCGATGTTACATCTACCTGGGCTTTATGGGCATGAAGAATATTCAGTGTAGCGGAGAGACCCAGGCCCATTCCATTACGCTTGGCCGTGAAATAAGGCTCGAAAAGTTTCGGTATGCTTTCTTCGGGTATACCTACCCCATTGTCAGTGATCTTGACTTCCCAATAATCCACCAGATCCACCACGGAGACCATCAGTTTTCCTTTATCCTCTTCCATGGCCTCCACTGCATTGATGATCAAATTCAGGAAGGCAAGGGTAAGCTGATCTACATCTGCTTTGATCTGAATAGGTTTGTCTGCATACCTCACCTGTAGTTTGATATGCTTGAGCATGATCCTGTCCATAGCAGCATGGATACTCTTATCAAGTATATCCTGCAGAATATAGTCCTGCATTTCTGTATGGGCAGGCTTGGAAGAAGCCAGGAGTTCTGTAAGTATGTCGTTTATCCTTTTACTGTTCCTGCTGATGATATCGAAATAATGCTGTTGAAAATCTGTATACTCCATTCCCTTCAGGTGATCTACAGACAGATTAATATTAGTAAGCGGGTTTCGGATCTCATGCGCCAGGGTTCGGGCCAGGCGCCCCGTGGCCGCCAGCTTCTCAGACATCAAAACAGATCTCTCTGCTTTTTTCAATTTAGTAATATCGTGCAAGGCGCCCTGGATATATTTGGTGTTGTCCGGCCTGGTAATAATGGTAGCGGAAAATATGCAGTTCAGCAATTCCCCGGACTGATGCTGAAAGTCTACTTCCATATCATTGACTTCATGGCTTGCAGCCAGCGTTTTCTTTATAGTGTCAACATTTTCTTCATCAGCCAGGAGATCATAAAGGTTAAGCTGTCTTATTTCCTCCGAAGAATAACCCAACAATACTTCCATGGCCTTATTAGCACCCTGAAGCTGCAGGTCCTGGTTTGCTATGAAAATAGCATCACGGGTCTGTTCGAATATGGTACGGAATTTTTGCTCATTATCCCGGAGCTGCTTGAGGGCCATCGCTTTTTCCAGCGAGTACCTTATACATCTTTCCAGTTTCTCTGTATTCAGTTCCGATTTGATGAGGTAATCTGCCGCTCCGGAGTCCAGGGCCTGCAATGCAATGTCCCGGTTACCCTTACCAGTTAGTAAGATCATGGGTGAATCGGTATTGCAGGCTATGGCCTTGACCAGCAACTCCATCCCGGTGATCCCGCCAAGAAAATTGTCAATGAAATAGATGTCGTATTCCTTGTTGCATATCTTCTTCAGCGCATCTGTATGCTTAGGACACCACTCGATCGTGAAATTCCCATTGGGAATGTCCCTGATCAAAGAGCTGGTTATCACAAAATCATCCTCGTCGTCGTCAACTATCAATATCCTGATCAATTCTGAAACCTGCATTTCTCTTAGGGTTTGTTGGGCAAAACGATAGTGAATAATGAACCTTCACCGGGTTCACTTTCAGCGAATATCAGCCCTTTATGATTATCTGCAATTTTTCTGCATATGGCTAGTCCTATACCGGAACCGGAATATTCTGATTTGCCATGAAGACGCTGGAAGATCTGGAAAATTCTCTCAGCATAAACCTTGTCGAACCCGATCCCGTTATCTTCTACCGAGATCTTGAAATATTCCCTGTTCTGTTTCAACTTATACCTTGATCTCTCCTCCTGTGATAAAGGGACGCAGCGGAATGCAATTTGAGGTTTTACGCCCGGCCTGATGAACTTGAGGGCATTATTCAGCAGGTTGTTGAACAATTGTTTCATCTGAGACGGCACCACTTCCAACTCCGGCATTTTGTCAACCTTCACTTCTGCATCCGTTTCCTCAATCCTGAGCTCCTGCTCATTGAGTACTTCAGATAACAACTGATTCAGGTCCGTCTTTACAAATGTTGCTGCTCCTCTCGTGACCCTGGAGAACTCCAGGAGATTATCGATCAGGTTACGCATATTCTCCGTAGCCCTCAACATGCGTTCCAGGTAATCTTTATTGGTATCTGACAACTCATTGTATGCACTTGCACTCAGCCTTTGACCAAATGTTGATAATTTACGCAGAGGTTCATGAAGATCGTGAGACGCGATATAGGCAAATT
>DATGXN010000211.1:0-3150 GCA_035298945.1 Chitinophagaceae bacterium
CGGTGCCGAAGAAGCCGTATTTTTTATACATGCCTTTCTCCCGCCTGATGATCAATGCTGCCTTGGCGTGCACTTTGATTCCCGGTATCGAATATGTTATATGAACTCCCGCCTTTGCCATCTGTTCTGCCCAATGGAGATTGTTGGCCTCGTCAAACCTCGCCTTGAGTTCAATGAATGCGCTGACCTTCTTCCCGTTTTTTGCTGCACTGATCAGGGCATTGACGATATGGGACTCTTCTGCGATCCGGTAGAACGTAACCATGATCTCGGTTACATTTTGATCCAGTACGGCGTTATTGAAGAATACCAGTACATGGTCATACGACTGGTAAGGGAAATGCAGTAGATGATCCTGTTCAGCAATTGAAGAAAAATAGTCGCCGTACACCTTTAATTTATCGTGATTCAGCGAAGGCCAGGCAGACTGTGATAGGTCCGTCCCTGCAGGGATGGGAAAGCCAAAGAAATCATTTGCACCCTGGTATCGGCCTACAGGAAGCATTTCTCCTCCTTCGAAGTGCAGGGCTTCTTTGCAAAACCGGACCAGGTTCTCTGGCATGGCAGCATCGTACTGGAACCTGGATGGCAGCCCTGTTTTTCTGATCGAAAGTCGTTTCTGAAGTTCTTCAATAAATTCAGCCAGCTCACCTTCTTTCTGGGCATCGAGGTGAAGATCTGCATCACGATTCAATTTTATAGAGTAAATGCCGTAAAAACTATAATCAGGGAATAAGGTTCTGATGCCTATGCGAATGATATCGTCCAGGTAAATAACATAGTGCTTCCCTTCATGGCTTTCAAGCGCAAAGAACCGTGGCAATACGTTCTTCGGAATATTGAGGATCACTTTAAGATCTTCCAGTCTTCGGCCTGCGTTCAGGTGTATGAGGAAGTATAGCATCCTGTCTTCCAGGAACAGCCTGGATTTGGGCGTGATCACCACCGGTTGCAGATAGGAAAGCACTTTCGACATGAAGAGCCGGATCACCTGTTCTTTATGCACCTCCAACACATCTTCGTCGTGTTTATAGAGTATCACGCCACTGGCTTCCAGTTCAGGGATGATCTTTTTTTCAATGATCTCACGGGAAGAACAGATCTGGTGAAAAATTTCAACGCGTGCTGAGGCAAGGATGTCAATATAAACATCGCTGACTTCGTTGATCTCACTTTGGGCGAGTTCTTCAATTATGGCCAGTCGTACCCTCGAAAATTCTTCCAGGTTACTGTAATGTATGGCGATGAATTTTAGTCGGTCAGCTACCTTAAGGTCATCAAAACCGGTTTCTTCCAACACCCTTTTATTGAAAGAAAGCCAGCTGAGGTCCCGGTTCTTAAATATGGATCGAAACATAAGTGTTAGTCACCGTGAAGATACTTCAATTCATCCTTCGGTATGTTTCTTTGGTAACTGAAATGCCTTCGTTGAATTCCAATACCAGTTGATCTTTACCAGTCAGGGTGAACGATAGGGTGACAGGTACTTCGATGATCTCTTTATAACTGGAAGATGTAATGGTTTCCGTGATAGTATTGCCTTTGATGCTGAATACACCAAACCCGTAACCCGTTTGGAATTTTTTATCGATTGAATCAGAAGGATACCTGTGGATCCACATAAAATGGCCTCCCTGGTATAGTTTATACTGTTTGTTTTTTACGAAACTGGTATCAGTGCCGGTGATGTTTTCAAAACTTACCTGTTCCCATGCTCCATCCAGGTCGGAATTTTCTGCGGCTGGCATTTTTTGGAATGTTTTGCCGACTTCATCAGACTCACCTTGAATTTGAATAAGTGATGATGGAGATCTTGCTACCCTTAGCTTCGTTTCGAAAGTGGAATCGAGTGTAGATGAATTGAAGATGTTTTTTTCAATGATAGTGGAGTCATTATAGAAGTAAGACCCCAATCCAAACAGGGTTGTAGAATCAGGTGCTATAGTGCCGTAGATATAATGTTTTTCAGTAAAGATCATCACCTGGTTATTGGTAGGGAAACTGGTATCCTTGTCAACTTTATTGTTGGAGGCTGATTGCAGGGTGTAGGCCCCAGCCAGGATACCGGACAATTGAGATTTTTCGGCAGGCTGATGGCAGGCGAATGCAAATAATAGAATTATATAGAGTAAAATATTTTTCATACTGAAGTGCTGGTCGATTTTAAAAAAAGGGGGCCGCTCGCGCAGCCCCAGACCCGAGGGTCATAAACAATCTTTGATGGACTTAAGGTAAGTAAAATGTTTAAGTTTTTAGACAATCTGCCCCGACCTTTTTATACAGACAAACGGTAATAAAGAACTATCTTGAAATCATCCTCTTTCACCCAATCTTGTTATATGCTACTTCGCAATACATTCTTGTTGTTGATCGCCTTTTCGGCTATTCTATCCTGTAACTCTTCGCCTGTTCCCGGCACCACTGCATTCATTCAGCAGGCCACATCCAGTATTGATGATAAAGCGCTTATTCATGCCAGTGAGGATACGGTGAACTGGATCTCTTATGGCAGAAACTATAGTGAAGACAGGTACAGTCCACTTATGCAGATCAATAAGGGGAATGTTGACAGGCTTGGCCTGGCCTGGGACCTTGACCTCGGATTCAAGCGCGGATTTGAGGCCACGCCAATTGTAGTTGATGGCATCATGTATGTAACCGGCGCATGGAGTAAAGTGTTTGCGATCGATACCCGAACAGGGAAGATCATTTGGACATTTGACCCCAAGGTTCCGGGACGGTTTGGGCAAAAAGCCTGCTGTGATGTGGTGAACAGGGGTGTTGCCTTGTACAAGGGCAAGGTATATGTTGGCATTATTGATGGAAGGCTAATCGCACTGGATGCGGCTGAGGGCAAACCGGTATGGGAAGTATGGACTGTTGATACCACTAAGAAATATACGATCACCGGAGCACCCAGGGTGGTGAAGGGAAAGGTGATCATTGGCAATGGAGGAGCGGAGTTTGGTGTGCGAGGGTATATCTCGGCTTATGATGCGGAAACAGGAAAACAGGCATGGAGATTTTATACAGTTC
Organism: Chitinophagaceae bacterium; assembly: GCA_035298945.1. GTDB lineage: Bacteria > Bacteroidota > Bacteroidia > Chitinophagales > Chitinophagaceae > Pollutibacter. The sequence continues at coordinate 3,037 of DATGXN010000211.1, forward strand.
CCGGTGATCCTTCGAAAGGTTTTGAATCCAAAGCCCTGGAGATGGCTGCCAAAACATGGAATGGGGAATGGTGGAAATATGGAGGCGGAGGCACCTGTTGGGACGCTATGGCAT
>DATGXN010000212.1:0-8225 GCA_035298945.1 Chitinophagaceae bacterium
ATCACCGGCGGTGGTGTGGCTGCAGCTAAAAGACCCTGTGTGGATTGCCGGGAGAAAGGCGGTTCCAATGTAAAACCTGCATATTGGTAATGAGTAGGAATATCGTATCCATATTGATTTTTTTATTATCGGCCTCTGCCGGCATGAGCCAGCAAGGGTCCCTGAAAGCATATACTGACCAGGTTATCTATATAGCGGGTGAAAAAATTTGGCTAGCGGGAATGAAGCTCGGTAATACAAAGGATAAGGATCATCCGGTAAGAATTTACCTGGTTGACAGAAATGGTAATGTGGCAGACCGGGCAAGTATTATGGATGCAGAAGGCAGGATCAGTTGCAGTATACAATTACGTGCGGACCTTCCTACAGATTTCTATATGCTTGCGGTGAACAGTGTGGGATATCTGCCAGATCTGATACCCATAGCAGTGATCAATCCTGTGAACCCACCAAAAAATATCGGAGGTGATGCGGCGGTATACAAGGAAACCGAAGTGGCGAAGTTGGTTCCAAAACTTGAACGGGATAGTTATGCAAAAAGGGAATTGGTCAACGTTGCGGTTCAACCACCGTCGGATATGGAACTGCAGATCTCTGTTGTGCGAAAAGATCCATTGAGTGATTATGTTGACAGCGTAGCTGGAAGTTGGAAGAAACCGGAATTGACTTTTGTTGAAAATAATTCTGAAGGTGAGGGCCAGCAGCTTAAAATGACCGTACATGATGCCACCACCAATGAGCTGGCACCGGGCGTGCGGGTCTATGCTTCTGTACTTGGAGATCAGGCCAACATTGCGTCCGGGTTAAGTGACGGGAAGGGCAGTGCATTGATAGCTATCCCTTATTTATATGGAAATGCATCTTTGGTGTTGTCTGCCATCGGAGAAACAGGGCGCAGTTACCGCGTGGTGTATGAAGAACCGCAGGTGCAGATCAAAGGCGAATTAGGACTGCCTCTATTGAAACTGGAGGAGCGTTTTCGGGCATCGATCAATGAGCGGTTATTGAATACCGAAGTAACCAATAAATACCGACCGGAAACAAAATTGAGGTATGTGACCGGGAATCTCGACACCACTGATTTTTATGGCAAGCCTGATAAGCGATATATGCTGGATGATTATACCCGGATCCCAAATATGGAGGAGATCCTCTATGAGTATGTTCAGGAAGCCCGGGTGAGAAAATTGGGTGAAAAACCTTCGATCCTGGTTTTCAATACGCCATTCAAATCCTTTTTTGAATTGCCGGCCATGGTTTTGCTGGATGGAGTTCCGGTTTCTGATATCAGTCAGTTACTGGCCCTTGATCCCTTACAACTGAAGTCGATCGATGTAGTCGCCCGAAAATTTCTTCTCGACGATCTCCAGATTCCCGGTATAGTCCATTACAAATCTTATAAAGCCGACCTTGGTGGCTACAAGCTGCCGGCGCAGGATATCGTATATGCGGTGCAGGGTAATGCTATTCCCATTGAACCTCTTTTCGCATCTTTTGGTAAAGACAGCGACCAAAGACTACCTGAGTTGAGAAATCTGCTGTATTGGACAGCTTTCCACCCGTCAGAGGTTTTCAAATGGTCTTTTTACACACCAGACAATGAAGGCGAATATACCCTGGTGGTCCGGGGACTGGATAAGCAGGGAAAAGAATACCGTGGAGAGGTGGTGGTAAAGGTCAAATGATGTAGATTAAAGTATGAAAACTTTAGTCGCAGCCTTCCTGTTTCTCAGCACATCTGCAGTTGCACAATTATCCTGGTCTGATAAGCCATTCACCAAGGTCAGGGAAAATCCCATTATGGGTGCCGACTCCACTTACTCTTTTTATTGCCCCATGCAGGAAAAGAATGTCAGGTGGCAGCGGGCTGATGTGTTCAATCCTGCGGCCGTTGTGAAAGATGGGAAAGTTTACCTTTTATTCCGGGCAGAGGATAATCCTAAAGCTGAGATCGGCGGCCGTACTTCTCGCATAGGCCTTGCCGTTAGTGACGATGGGGTTCATTTTAAAAAACATGCGGAGCCGGTGTTGTACCCCGCTAAGGATATGTTTTCCGAATATGATTATCCGGGAGGATGTGAAGATCCCCGGGTCATTGAAACCGATGATGGCCGCTATGTTATGGCATATACCAGTTGGAATGGTAAAACGGCGAGATTGAGTATTGCCATTTCGAAAGATCTTTACAAATGGGAAAAGAAAGGGCCTGCATTTCTGAAAGCTTATGGTGGAAAGTACAAAGATCAATGGTCCAAATCAGGCTCAATAATTACGGCAGTAAAGAATGGCCGGCCCATGGCGGCAAAGATCAATGGAAAATACTGGATGTACTGGGGAGAACACTTCATTAACCTGGCATGGTCAGATGATTTCTATAACTGGACTCCCCTGGAAAATGAAAAAGGGGAATTAAAACAGATCGTCAGCACCAGGAAAGGAAAGTTTGACAGTGATCTCACCGAATGTGGTCCTCCGGCCATTGTTACAACCCAGGGGATCCTGCTTTTATATAACGGTAAAAACTCCAACAGTGATAACGCCAGTCCTGACCTTCCCCGCGGAACCTATTCAGTAGGTCAGATCATTTTTGACCCAGCCCATCCCGAGCAGGTCAGATCAAGGTCAGAGTCTCCTTTTCTGAAACCCTCACTGCCACATGAAGTGACTGGTCAATATGCTGCAGGAACCACTTTTTCAGAGGGGCTTCTGTTTTTCAAGGGAAAATGGTTTTTATATTATGGCACAGCAGATTCCTATGTGGGCCTGGCGGTGAAAGATTGACAAATTGGGGAATTGGCGAATGAAAATCCGATAATCTGCCAATCCGCCAATACGGAATCCCATAATCCGAGAATCCCATATCTTTGAATTTCATCAATTGGATAGATATGCCCGAACTACAGAACAGGCAGTTCCTTGAATTTGAGAAACCGATCAAGGATCTATACGACCAGATCGCGCAGTTGAGGATCACCGCAGAGAAGAATAAGATCGATCTGAACGATTCAATTGCCCAGCTGGAACAGAAGATCATGGAGAAGAGGAAGGAGATCACCAATTCTCTGACCAATTGGCAGAAAGTGCAGCTGAGCCGCCATCCAGACCGTCCTTATACGCTCGCTTATATCAAAAGGATGTGCGAGAATTTTATTGAATTACACGGCGACAGGAATTTCAAAGACGACAAGGCGATCGTGGGCGGATTTGCCGAGCTGAATGGTGAAACCGTCATGATCATTGGCCAGCAGAAAGGGGTCAATACAAAGATGCGTCAGCTCCGGAATTTTGGAATGGCGAATCCTGAAGGTTACCGGAAAGCATTAAGGCTGATGAAGCTTGCTGAGAAATTTAATAAACCGGTGATCACTATGGTTGATACTCCGGGTGCTTTTCCCGGCATTGAGGCTGAGGAAAGGGGACAGGGAGAAGCCATTGCAAAGAATATTTTTGAAATGATGCGCCTGAAAGTGCCGGTGATCTGTGTGATCATTGGCGAAGGCGCTAGTGGAGGTGCCATGGGTATTGGCGTAGGTGACAGGGTATTCATGATGGAGAACACCTGGTATACGGTAATATCTCCTGAAAGTTGCAGCTCGATATTGTGGCGTTCATGGGATATGAAAGAGAAGGCTGCAGATGAACTGAAACTTACGGCTGATCACATGATGAAATTTGGCCTGGTGGATGGCATTGTGCCCGAGCCCCTGGGAGGTTCACATTGGGACTATGATGAGGCAGCAAACCTTTTGAAAGAATACCTGATACCCGTATTGGCTGAACTCAAAAAGATCAATCCGCAGGAGAGGGTCAGCCAGAGAATAGAAAAATTCAGTAAAATGGGCTTCTGGGAGGAAGCTTCAGTATAAATTCAATACATGTTGGCAAAAGATTTCAGGGGAACAGGCGTGGCTATCGTTACTCCTTTCACGCAAGATGGTTCAATTGACTGGGAAGCATTGAAAAAGCTTATTGATTTTCTCAGTAACGGCAAAGTAGAATACCTGGTGGTGATGGGAACCACAGGAGAGAACGTTACGATTACGAAAGAAGAGAAACAGGAGATATTTTCATATGTAGCCAGGCATAACCTGGCCGGGCTGCCGCTGGTAGCCGGGATCGGCGGAAATAATACAGCAGAAGTTCTTGATGGGCTGAGGAAAACAGACCTATCGGGATACAGTGCCATACTTTCTGTAAGCCCCTATTATAATAAACCCAATCAACAGGGTCTCTATCATCATTATAAGCTTATTGCAGAACATAGTGCATTGCCTGTGATCATGTACAATGTTCCCGGTAGAACGGGTATGAATGTAACTGCCGAGACAACGCTCAGGATAGCGAACGATTGTCCCAATGTCATTGCCACCAAAGAAGCTTCGGGAAATTTTGATCAGATCATGCAGATCATCAAACATAAGCCTGCCGGTTTTGAAGTGATCAGCGGCGATGATGCCATCACTCTCCCCATGATTGCCCTGGGTTCTATCGGTGTTATTTCTGTAGTGGCCAATGCATATCCTGCGAGGTTCTCCGAAATGGTAAGGCTGGCATTGGCAGAAAACTATCCTGCCGCCAGGGAACTGCATTATAAATTCATCGACATCATCAGTACATTGTTTGAAGAGGGAAGTCCCAGTGGTGTGAAAGCCTATCTTTCAGAAATGGGTGTTTGCGGCAACTATTTCAGGATGCCGGTATATCCCGTGAGTGATAAGTTGATGGGAAGGATCCGCCACCATATTATGAAATGTGATTAATGTGGGGAATGTGGGGTATGTGATGAATTAATCAGTAGCCCATTGCCCTCATCCATTTGATCATTTCATCGGGCCAGAAAATATCCGACTGCTTGTTATACATGCCATAGCCATGGCCTCCTTTTTCATATAGCAGCAGTTTTACAGGGACGTTGTTTTTCTTCAAAGCTTCTTCATATACCAGTGAGTTCCTGTAACTCACGCCGTCATCTTTGGCATGTACCAGGAAGGCTGGCGGAGTGTTGGAGTCAACCTGCATTTCGTTGGAATAGAGTTTTACTTTTTCGGGAGAAGGATTTTTGCCAAGCAGGCTGCTCTTTGATCCGCTATGTGTAATGCTGTCTGAAAAACTGATCACAGGATAGATCAGGAGGGAAAAATCGGGTCTCAGCGCCTTTGCATTTGCATTATAACGGTAAAGGGTAGACGCATTTGCGGCCAGGTGACCTCCCGCTGAAAAGCCCATCACGCCTACTTTTGAAGGGTTGATCCCATATTTCGCTGCATTGGTCCTTACATGGGTTATAGCCTGTTGGGCATCCATCAGAGGACCTGTTTCCGGCACGAGCATGGTGTTGGAATCAGGGATCCTGTATTTAACAACAAATGCAGCAATTCCTTTTTCGATAAAATATTTTGCAAGATCCCAGCCTTCATGTTTGATGGCGTTGATGTGATAACCTCCACCGGGAAAGATGATCACTGCTGTTCCTGTAGCTATTTTTTTATCGGGCAGATAAACTGCAATAGTAGGGATCGAAATAGCAGAGACCCTCACGATGCCATCGGAGCCGGTATCTGTTTTTTCCAGGTCCGGGGCATTGATTGCCCCGGGGATCTCTTTTTCGTAAAGTGGTAAAATGGTCTGCGCATTTGCCATAATGGACATGCCGAACAATGTGACCATAATTGATAGTTTCAGGCGATTGATCATACTACAAGATAAGTGGTTCCTTCAACAGAGAGTTCCGTATTGGGAAATACCGTTCTCGCTTCGGTGAGGAAGGGATCAAGGTCAGTGTACTTGCTGGAAAAATGACCCAGCAAAAGTCTTTTGGCGCCGGCCTGGCTGGCAATGGATGCAGCCTGCGATGCAGTGGAATGAAATCTTAACCTTGCTTTTTCCGATTGCTCATCCAGGTAGGTAGACTCATGATAGAGCAGATCCACTCCATTCACAATCTTGCAAAGTGAAGGTTCAAAAAGCGTATCTGCACAATAACCATAGGAACGGGCATGCGGTGCTGGTTTGGTCACCCATTCGTTGTTCACCAGGAACCCATCATTTCGAATATAGTCGCTCCCTTCTTTTAACCGGGGATAAAATGAAGCAGGTACACCATATTCCTTAGCCTTATCGATATCCACCTTCCGTTGTTTTTCTTTTTCCCTGAACAGGAATCCCCAGCAATCGATGCGGTGAAACACCCTGAAGGCAGATACGGTGGCTTTTGCCCCTTCCCAGATCTGCCCTTCCTGTTCCAGCGGATGAAAAAATAACTGGTAGGAGAGTTTGGTATCAGCCACCCTGAACACTTCTTTCAGAATAGGTTCCAGGGGTGCCGGGGCAAATAGATGAAGGTCTTCCGTACGGCTGATCAGGCTAAGACTGTTCAGCAAACCGAATAGGCCGAAATAATGATCACCATGAAGATGGGAAATGAAGATATTGTTGATCCTGCTTCTCCTGATCTTGAACCTGTTCATCTGCACCTGGGTGCCTTCGCCGCAATCGATGAGAAATGTCTGATCGTCCATCGTCAATACCTGTGAGGTAGGGTGGCGATCGTGCATAGGCAGAGCGGAATTATTTCCTAGTATAGTGACAGCGAACATAGATCGATTCCGGATTCCGGATTGTGAATTCCGGATTAAATTGGTTATCAAAATCCGGATTCCGTAATTCGGAATCCGGAATAATCATCAGCAAATCAACACATTAATCCCCAAACATCTCCCGTTCAATCTCTTCCATCTGCACAATGTCCATGGCTTCGCTCTCGGTTGGTGTTACATTCATCAGTTCCAGGAGTTCCTCGCTGTCCAGCCACTGTTCCAGCTCTTTCTGGAGGCAGCAGATCACAAATGAATGATTGTTTTCATAACTGTTCTGCTGCATGTTGCACAAACTCATTGCTGTTCCAACATCCATTTTTGACACGGCAGCCAGGTTCATTATGATATTTTTAACTCCGTTTTGGGTGCTATTGTTAAACGTTCTCTCCAAATCTTCTGTCATATTAGCAGAAAGAACCGGTTCAAGTATCGTTATGACATGGAATTTCTCCTTGGTATCAAGTTTGACCAACATATAAAATGTAAAACTCAAAAGTAAAAAGTAAAAAGGGGAAACCCGGAGTTTTCGGGTTTTGTTTTCGACAATAGTTGATCTGAATAATAGGGAAGTAGAGCTGCAGAACGTTAAATTTTGGCCTTTTTCAGGCAATTAGAAGCACCTGCACAATAATTGGATATCTCCTTTAGTTTCAGTAACATAAGTCAAAATTATTCGTTATTATTGTAAAGAGTCAAATTTTAAATCATACCTCTAATGGATAACAACTTTTCGGCCCAGGTTAAAGAAATAATCTCTTTTAGCAGGGAAGAAGCGTTGAGGTTGGGAAATGATTTTATCGGTACCGAGCACCTGTTGCTCGGATTGATCAGGGAGGGGGAAAACACCGCCGTTAAAATCCTTAAGAACCTTAATGTAGATCTTTATGAACTACGGAAGGAAGTAGAACTTGCTGTAAAGGATAAGACAGGTAAGAATATCGCTAATATAAACAGTCTGCCGCTTACCAGGCAGGCCGAGAAAGTCATCAGGGTGACTGTGCTCGAAGCCAAGGCTTTAAAAAGCCCGATGGTGGAGACCGAGCATCTTATGCTTTCCATTCTCAAGAACAAAGAGAATATTGCAACCCAGATACTCAATCAGTTTGACATTGATTACGATCTGTTCAGAAATGAACTGGGCGTGGTCAAAAGCAATGATGTGAGAAGTGAATACACTGATGATCCTGATGATGACTTCGATGATGAAAAAAGAAGCTATCAACAGAAGGCCAAGCAACAGGCTGGAAATGCTAAAAGCAAAACTCCTGTGCTTGATAATTTCGGTCGTGATATCACCAGGCTTGCAGAGATGGGAACACTTGATCCTATCGTAGGCCGTGAAGAAGAGATCGAAAGGGTTTCACAGATCCTTTCACGCCGTAAGAAAAACAATCCCATACTCATCGGTGAACCCGGTGTAGGTAAAACAGCTATCGTTGAAGGACTTGCCCTGCGCATCGTGCAGCGTAAAGTATCACGTGTGTTGTTCGACAAGCGTGTTGTTTCTCTCGACCTTGCTGCACTGGTGGCCGGTACAAAATACCGTGGTCAGTTTGAAGAAAGGATGAAGGCCATCATGAACGAACTGGAAAAGAACAGGGACGTGATCCTGTTCATTGACGAGATACA
>DATGXN010000213.1:0-6269 GCA_035298945.1 Chitinophagaceae bacterium
GATGCTTGAGGAGATGCTTCATCTTACCCTGGCAGCAAATATGCTCAATGCTGTTGGCGGGCATCCTGATCTCATTCATCCAAAATTTGTTTCCCGCTATCCTGCCAAACTACCGCATAGTGGAGGTCATTTTTTGATACACATTGAAAGGTTTTCCAAAAAAGCACTGGTAACTTTCATGAAGATCGAACGCCCTGAGGAGAAGGGTGCAAAACCACAGGCGGGAGAATTCAAAACCATAGACCAGTTTTATGCTGCAGTAGGGCAACTGCTTGATGAACTCTGTGACCAGTATGGAGAGGAAATGGTTTTTACCGGAGACAAAAAATTACAAATTCAGCCAGAAGATTATTACGGTTCCGGAGACCTGGTAGTGGTTACCGATCGGGATTCGGCCCATCGGGCGATCTCAACAATTGTAGACCAGGGTGAAGGAGCAGCTCATGGCATATTTGATGATGATCATCGTATTTTTGGCGATGGTGGGGGAAAAGAACTGGCTCATTATTACCGGTTTTCCGAGATCTATGAAGGCCGGCATTACAAAAAACATGATACACCCAAATCCAAACCCAGTGGTGATCCATTGCCTGTAGATTATAAGGCAGTATATCCAATAAAAGCGGATATTGACCGGAGAAAATTTCCAAAGGGTAGTGAGATCAGGAAAGCGCTGGACGAATTTGCGGATTGTTATGGTGAATTACTGAGTGCATTGAACTATGCATTCAATAATGATCGTTCAAAGATGACTGAAGCCATGGCCAGGATGTTTTCTTTACGCAACCAGGCCGTAGCTTTGATGAGAACACCGCTTGGTAAGGGAGGCGAGAATCTCGGATTGGACTTTACCCAGCAACTTTAATTACGATATGACATTTGAAGAGATCATTAATCAGGCTAGTGAGATGTTGCAGCGGAGAGGGCAGGTTTCCTGCCGTACCCTCAAGAGGCAGTTTGAACTGGATGACGATGCATTGGAAGACCTGAAGTTTGAACTGATCCAGGTGAAGAAGCTGGCGTCTGAAGATGAATCGTCTATTCTCACCTGGATTGGGGAAGCATATAAGGAGAAAGCAAAGGTTGAACCTGTTGCCAGGCCACAGGAAAATTTTCAACCGGAACGTGAAAGTCAGGACATTGCTGAACGCAGACAGCTGACAGTGATGTTTATAGATCTTGTAGGCTCCACGGTGCTTTCCCAGAAACTTGACCCTGAAGATTTCAGGGAAGTGCTTTACGAGTACCAGGAACTTTTTGATTCGATCATAACGAAATACCAGGGCCAGGTGGTACAACACCAGGGTGATGGTATCGTTGCATATTTCGGCTTTCCGATTGCGCAGGAAGACGACCCTCGCAGGGCGATCATGTCTGGTTTAGACATGCTGGCCTCCATGGATGAATTGAATCTACGTCTTCAGAAAAAAAAGAACGTGACCATCCAGGTCAGGATTGGTTTGCATACAGGCATGGTAGTGGTAGGCACTGCGGGAGGCCGGGGGCATTCCCTGATGCATGCCATAGGTGAAGGACCGAACCTCGCCTCCCGAATTCAAAATGAAGCGCTTCCCAATACACTTGTTATCAGCGAGGTCACCAGGAAACTGGTAAGTTCCTATTTCGAAACAAAGCATATGGGCGCTTTCAATCTGAAAGGATTCACTGAGCCCATGGACCTCTATCTCGTTCTGAAAGAGAAAGAGAAAGACCTGATCGACCTGATGTCTGCAGTCAATTTAACTCCTATGATCGGCCGTGAATGGGAGCGTGCAAAAATAATTGAGCGCTGGGACCTTGCACGGGAATCAAATGGTCAGTTTGTGCTGATCAGTGGAGAAGCTGGTATTGGCAAAACGAGACTGGTGTATTCAGTGGCATCAGAAATTACCAAAGAGACAAAACCGCCAAGAACTTTTCGCTGCCTTTCATACCATTGTAATGCATCTTTCCAACCCATTATCGAAAAGATACAGCATGAAATAGGATTGGACCAGGAAGACAAGCCCCGGGCAAAACTTGAAAAGCTTGAACTTTATCTGAAAGCCAGGGGATATGATAACCCTGTTGATATTGCGTTATTTGCGGGGTTGTTATTCATTCCTTTACTGGGGAAATATGATGAATTGAATATGCCCGCGGAGCGGAAAAAAAACATGACCACGTCAACGCTGATGCGGTGGATGCTGGATGGAAATGATCCATCTATGATCCTGTTTGAAGACATTCATTGGGCCGACCCTTCAACGCTGGAATTACTGGGACTGGTGTTAGACAATATCAGTTCTTCATCTATCTTACTAATTGCAACTGCCAGGCCCGAATTTCAGCCAGGCTGGAAAAAAGGTTCGCATATCATACAGGTCGTTGTCAATCGCCTTACACGTAACCAGAGTGAGGCAATGATCCGGGAGTTGGCAAAAGATCTGCCCGCTTTTGTGCTGCATGATCTGCTCACTAAAACTGATGGCAATCCGCTCTTTGTTGAAGAGGTTACAAAATGGGTGCTGGAATCCGGGGTGTTGGAGCAAACAAAAGACGGGTACCAGTTAAAAGCTTCTCTCAAATCAGTATCTATTCCCAATACCTTACAGGATTCCCTGATGGCGAGACTAGACCGCTTAGGCCCGGCTAAGGAAGTTGCCCAGATCTGCGCTACCATTGGACGTGAATTTTCCTATTCGTTAGTGAAGGCGATCAGTCAATTGGGGGATGATGTATTGAGTGAAGATCTTTCAAAATTAATTTCAGCAGAATTACTGGTAGGCAGGGGAGAGATCCCAAATGCTTTTTACACGTTCAAGCACGCATTGGTGCAGGAAACGGCTTACATGTCCCTGCTCAAAAAAAGGAGGCAGGAATTTCATCGCAGAATTGTTGAAGCCCTGGAGAAAAGTCTGACGGAAGTAGTGCAATCCAATCCGGAATTACTGGCTTACCACTGCACTGAAGCCGGTATGATTGACCAGGCGATTCCCTATTGGAAGCAAGCCGGTGAACTGGCATTGAGCAGGTCAGCCCATGCTGAAGCCATTAATCATCTGAATGAAGGATTGTTGCTGCTGAATCAGGTGCCTGATTCCAGTCAGAAAATTCAAAATGAGATACTTTTTCAAATTGCTTTAGGTGTGCCATTGACAGCTTTGCGTGGCTACGGTGCCCCGGAAGTTGAACATGCATATGCACGTGCCAGCGAGCTATGTCGCCAGGTAGGTGATAAATCGCAGTTGGTTCCAGCCTTGTATGGCTTATGGAGATTTTACTTATTGAGGGCTGTTTACAAAGAAGCACTTACGCTTAGCGAGAAGATCCTTAGTTTGGCGGAAAGTAGCAGCGATCCACTAAACCTGGTAGTAGCACACAGGGCAGCGGGATCAACTAATTTTTATTTAGGTAATCTGGATTCGGCCTGGTTGCACCTGAAGGAAGTGATATCTTCCAACACCGCTCCCCAGCAAAGAACCGGGACCTTACTTTATGATGTTGTTGATGCCTGGGTCACCTCTCGTTCTTATGCATCATGGACTTTATGGCTACAGGGCTATACTGATCAGGCCATGACGCAATGTATGCTGGCCATTGAAGCGGCTTATCAAATGAACCATCCATTCAGCAAAGCACTTACCAATAGTTTCGCTTCCTGGCTTTACCAGTTTAACGGTGATAGTGGCCAGGCGAAATTATTTGCGCAACAGGGCTTGACTATTGCTGAAGAAAATGGTTTTGCATTTTGGGTAGGATGGGGTAGGGTGTTGGAATGCTGGGCAAATGATGTCGAGGGCAATGGCGTCCAGCTTGGCGCTATGCAAGACGGCCTTGATATCTGGTATGCGACAGGTTCAAAACTTGGCTCTTCTTATTTCCTTTTCCTGATGGGTGAAAGATGTCTGGCCCATAATGATCTTATGGGGGCATGGCAAAATCTCAACAGGGCAAAAGAATTCATTGATAAATCAGGAGAACATTTTTGGCATGCTGAAATTTACAGATTGGAAGGTATGCTGCATCTTGCCTCCGGACAACCGGAAACTGAAAAGGCGGAGTATTGTTTCCGCACTGCACTTGCAATCGCTGCCAGTCAAAAGGCAAAGAGCCTGGAGTTAAGGGCCGCGATCAGCCTCGCAAAACTTTTAGCGGATACTCCTCGTAAAGCGGAAGCGCAGCATGCTCTCCAGGAAATTGTGAGCTGGTTCCAAGAAGGGCGGGATCTGCCTGTTATGGAGGAAGCAAGAGCACTTCTTAACGCGCTCTGATCTGCTGGGTTTTATTTGTCTTCGAGCGAAGCTGTCAGTCCATGTAATAAACTGGTAATGCTTTCAAAAAGATCCTTGTTGTCTACAACATAGAACAAGCCTCCGCGTCCGTTTTGATGAATATTACAGGATAGTTCATTGTTATGGAGCGGATCCTCGATCTCACTGAGTGCTCCCATCTGGTTCATATCACCAAAAATAGAGTAGGCTTTAGTTTTTTCAGTTGACACCCCGATCTTGGCATGGTTACCGGTTGTAGTGGGTTCCCCCCTTAGTCCGATGGATTGATTGTCCCAGGTACCGCTTAATGCAATCTCAACGGGACCGGGCTTTCCAATTCCTTCGGATGGCCAGCATTTGATTTCAGTTTCACTGTTTGTTGAATAGATTTCGGGAGCACCCCACCAGGATGCAACACGCAATGGCAGTGCATCCAGTTTGGCAGAAACAAGTTGCCAGGGAGGGCAGTTCAGCAGGGAAGGTTTTGAAATGATCTTTACACCGCTGCTCAGTGTCGCGATAGTCAGTTCTTTACTGGAGGATAAGGTTCCCAATTGACTTACGAGTGCCTGAATGTTAGCAGGGCCACCCTTCCTTACGATCTGGATATCTTTTGGTGCCGTAACAACGCTTGCGTTATTCAAGGCAGTTAATATGATCTCAAGGTCAGCAGCGTTGATCTTCAGACAAAAAAAATGCTGGCTTACTTCTACATCGTCATCCGTAACACATCCAAGTGTGTTCCCATCGGTTTTCCTGGGATGTAAGTGGCTCCCTGATGCAGGCCATGATGGTGTGGACACCTGCAAAACAAATCCATCACCACTATCGTTCCAGGCCAGCATTCCTTTTGAGTGGCCCCAGGGAATATCGCGGTTGACCCATACCTTCTTGCCATTCCTGCCTACGCCAGGTTTCCCCATACCATCGTCAGGGTCGCCATAAAACTGATCATTCCAAATGAGATAATTATAATCATTGGAATCATATACCTGGGCGAAAGTTGCTCCAAGCGGATCCTTGGTGGTTGTTCCAATGCATTCATTATTGTTTTTTGTCAGCTTGCCATTTTTGCTGGAAGCCACCGCATACTGCTGTCCATGGCGGATCTTGGCAGTCAGGGGTTCGCCTGTCAGGTCTGTCATTTGATTACCCAAACTGTTTTTAACAATCTTGTATCCCTGGAATGTGCCTCCAAAAATGCCGGGATCACCAACTACACCTTTTTCAGGATCACTGAGTTTTGGCTCCTTCCCGTTGACCGTACCTCCGGGGAATGTGTCGCTATTGAACTTAAATGCAAAAAACCAATCTACTGGTTCGCCTTTGGAAAGTAAAGGTGATGGGGCTTGTAATGCAGGCATTAGTTATACGTTTGAACAGGATTAATTATAAAAAAGCAGAATGGGTCCCATCTGGTTTGTTACCCATGGCCCCTTCCTAAAATACAACTAATCTTCAATTGAACAATTAATCAACAGGTCTGAGGAAAATGAATCTTCAAGTCAGAAAGAATAATTACATTCAGACAACCTTAAACCTAATGATATACATTCGTTTTTTTCTTACTATTTGCATAGTACAGATCTGCCTTTGGGCATGTAATTCTTCAACTGAAGAAAAGAATTCCAAAACTGCTGCAAAACCTGTTGCAGATACTGTTAAGATCAAACTGGATTTGCTGACCTCTGGCGTTGAAACACCGATAGAATACAACGTGTCACCTGATGGTTCCCATAGGGTATACATCACTGATGTGAACGGGAAGATCTGGATACTTCAGAATGATTCATTGTATCCCAGGCCATTTCTGAATATTTTTGATAAGATCGGTCTGCAAGACAAAAAAACTGCGATCGGTGCCATTTCCAGTGTGGCCTTTCATCCTTCATATGCTTCTAATGGTAAATTCTATGTTTGTTATAACAAGCCATCAGGGAAAAAATCACATCCATGTACGCTTGTAGTGTCTGAATTCACAAACAGGAACGGTAGCCAGTTAGTTGCTGACCTGGG
>DATGXN010000214.1:0-3188 GCA_035298945.1 Chitinophagaceae bacterium
TTAAAAAAACTTTAACTGTATAAAATGCCAAGCGGAAAGAGATTTTTCAATGCTTTGTTGCTGGTATTCTGGATCGCCTTGTCGGTAGGTGTGCTCACCTTGCTGGTAGCCGCTATTGAAACAAGGAATGCCAAACCCTGCAGTGATCTGAAGATCATTATCACAGGGCCAAAGGAAGCATTGTTTGTTGACCAGAAAGATGTGAAGAAAATGCTGATGGCTATCAACGGCGATAATATAATAGGGAGGCCATTGAAAGATTTTGATCTGAGGCGGATGGAAGATTCACTCGAGTCTGATCCATGGATCAGCAATGCTGAATTGTTTTTCGACAACAATCGGGTGTTGCAGGTGAAAGTGACGGAGAAAGAACCCGTGGCCCGTGTATTTACGGTTACCGGCAACTCATTCTATATAGATACTTCATTATTCCGATTACCCCTGAACGACAAATTCACACCACGATTACCGGTGTTTACCGGTTTTCCTTCTGACCGTAAGAAATGGAAAGGGAAAGACAGCTTGCTGATCAGCCAGGTGAGAGACATCAGTCTTTACCTGAAAGACGATCCTTTCTGGATGGCGCAGATAGACCAGGTGGATATTGATGCTGAAAGGAATTTTCAAATGGTGCCAAAAGTTGGAAAGCACATGGTGCAGTTTGGCGATGGCAAGGAAGTGGAGAAAAAATTCAGGAAGCTTTTCATATTCTACAGGGATGTGATCAGCAAAACAGGCTGGAGCAGGTATGCTGCGGTGAATGTAGGGTATGCGGGACAGATAGTGGCTACGCGAAAAGACATGCAGGCGGTTAAGGCCGATACGGTCCTGGCCCGGCAGTGGATGGTACAGATGATCAGAAACCTTAAAGAACAGGCATTGAAAGACACATTCAATACAAAGCGAGTTACAACAACCAGAATAAAAGAACAACTATGAACCAGGAACAACCCATTATTGTAGGCCTTGATATAGGCACTACCAAGATCGCTGCCATTGCAGGAAGAAAAAATGAGTTTGGCAAACTTGAGATCCTAGGATTTGGCCGTGCGAACAGTAACGGAGTTCAGCATGGCATGGTTCTGAACATTGATCAGACCATTAAAGCCATCCAGCAAGCCCTTGAGAACTGCTACAAATCGAATCCCAATCTTGAGATCAACGAAGTGTATGTAGGCATTGCGGGGCATCATATCAAGAGTCTGCAAACGCGCGGAGACATTGTCAGGAAAACCACTGATGATGAGATCAAGCAGAGTGAGATCGACCAATTATTATCTGACCAGTACAAAACTTATATCCCTGCCGGTGATCAGATCATTGATGTGATCCCGCAGGAATTCACAGTAGATAATTTTCAGAATATCCCTAATCCAATAGGATACAGCGGCGTGAAAGTGGGCGCTAATTTCCATATCATCACTGGTGATAAAAATGCGATCCGCAATATCAACAGGAGTGTGGAGAAGGCCGGTCTGAAAGTGAAAGACCTGGTATTGCAGCCCCTGGCATCTGCTGCTGCTGTAATGAGCGAGCAGGACCTGGAAGCGGGTGTAGCCATTGTAGATATCGGTGGTGGTACAACTGACCTTGCCGTTTTTTATGAGGGCATACTGAAACACACAGCGGTGATACCATTTGGCGGTGAGAATATCACCAATGATATCAAAACAGGCCTGGGTGTATTGAAAACACAGGCTGAGCAGATGAAGCTCCAGTTTGGCAGCGCCTTATCAGACGAAGCCAAGAGTAATGCATACATCACTATTCCCGGATTAAGGGGCATGCAGCCCAAAGAGATCAGTGTAAGGAATCTTGCAAACATCATCCAGGCAAGGATGAGCGAGATACTTGATTTTGTAAGTTATCATCTCAAACAGGTTGGGCTGGAAAGTCGCATGTTGAATGGCGGTATCGTACTTACTGGTGGTGGTTCGCAATTGAAGCACCTGATCCAGCTCACAGAATATGTTACCGGGCTGAACGCGAGGATCGGTTATCCTAATGAGCATCTGGCTGCAGGGCATATTGAAGAGCTGGCCAAACCCATGTATTCAACATGTATAGGACTTATCCTGAAAGGATATAACGTATACGAGAACAACCAGAATGTGCTCAGGGGATATGAGATTGAACTTAAGGAAGAAATTGTTGAAGAGACTGTCACCACCAACCAGGAAGGCGAAGATGTGGTGATCAGGGTGAAGAAGCGCAGGAAGAGCCTGAAAGGATTTATGGATTCCATCAAAGATGGCCTGATCGACCTGTTCAAAGAAGAAGAAGACGCCAAATTAATGTGATAAAACACTAACCATTAAATTCTAAAAATAAGACCATGATCCAATTCGATTTACCAAAAGAACATTCCTCCATCATCAAAGTGATTGGAGTTGGAGGTGGCGGCAGCAATGCAGTCAATTACATGTTCGCTCAGAATATTGAGGGGGTGAATTTTGTTATATGTAACACAGATTCGCAGGCCATCCATACCAGTAAGGTTCCCAACAAAATACAGTTGGGTCCTCACCTGACACAGGGGCTGGGTGCCGGAGCCAATCCGGAGATCGGCCGGCAGGCCACAGAGGAAAGCCTGGAGGAGATCAAGCGGATCCTCGAGGTGAATACCAAGATGGTATTCATTACCGCCGGAATGGGCGGTGGCACAGGTACCGGGGGAGCTCCGATAGTGGCCAAGATCTGTCGTGACCTGGGGATCCTCACGGTGGGCATCGTGACCACACCTTTTTCCTATGAAGGGAAAAAGCGGATAGCGCAGGCCGAGGAAGGCATCAATAAGCTGAAAGAGTATGTAGATACCCTGCTTGTGATCAGCAACGATAAGCTGCGTCACCAGTTTGGTAATCTCACCATGCGGGCTGCGTTTTCCAAGGCAGACAATGTGCTGGCGACTGCTGCAAAATGCATCACAGATGTGATCGGTTCAACCGGTCAGATCAATGTTGACTTTGCTGACGTTTGTACGGTTATGCGTAAGGGTGGTGTTGCGATACTCGGATCGGCTACCGCCTCCGGAGAGAACCGTGCACAGCGTTCCATTGAACTGGCCCTCAATTCGCCGTTACTTAACGATAATGATATCCGTGGTGCTAAATGGATACTCATCAATATCAATTCCGCCGAAGGTGAGAACGAATTCACCATGGATGAAGTAGAGATCATTCAAAACT
>DATGXN010000215.1:0-9279 GCA_035298945.1 Chitinophagaceae bacterium
CAAAGGCAGCAAGATCCGCTCCTCACCCTGGATGATCACTAATCTCAATACTATCACTGGTATTTCCTGGTCCACCAGCAAATTTCCAACAATAGATAATGGATCGGATTGGTATTTACCCCAGGATTATTTGGTAAAACACACTGGCCTGAATGGGGGCGGTTCAATTTATTGGCGCAGAGATTTTGCAAAAGGGGAATTCGCCCCGCCTATCTTGGCTTCAGCCACTGTTCGGGATCCATCAGCCTGCTTTCCAGGTTCACCAGGAACAGGATCTCGCCATCTCCATCATCATTCACACCCGCCTTGCCGATCACCTGGCCCATCTTGACCTGGTCTCCTTTACTGACGTTTACCGTGGAAAGATTATAGTAGGTAGTGAAGTATTTACCATGCTTAATGGTCACCGTTTGTGATCCCTGGATATCATATACCGCAGACACCACGCCTTCAAATACCGCTTTCACCGAGGAGCCTTCAACCGTTGCAATGGTCACTCCTGAATTGTCTTCATATAATGTAGTACCCTCGATCTTCTTTCTGCCAAATGGTGAACTGATGGTTCCTTTCTCCACAGGCCAGGGAAGATTATGTTTGTTCTGCTCAAAATTGACCGATACCCTGGTCACCTCCGGCGTACTCTCCAGCACGTTATATTTCCTGCTGGGCACCGTTGCATTGGTGGTGGGCTTTGCTGCAGGAGCTGTGGCGGCAGTAGATTCATTGCCCGCAGCCTTGGCCGCCGCAGCTTTGGCAGCTGCTTCTTTCCTGGCTTCTTCTTCGGCCCGCTTACGCGCCGCCTCGATCTCTCTTTTTACAATGGCAGCAATTGCATTCTGCAAATTATTGGCCACCCTTTTCTTGGCAGCGAGTTCTTTGGTCAGTTCTTTTTCGCGGGCTTTCAACTTGGTCACATAATTGTTCTGCTCCTTCTTTTCTTCTTCAAGGGTCTTCATCTCCTTGGTCTGCTCCATCAACACTTTGCTCTTTTCTTTTTTGTTCTCAGATAAGGTGTTGATCTTCTGTTCCAGCAGTGATTGTGTTTTGTTGATATTGTCTACCTGTTCCTCACGGTAGCCCCTGTAACTCTTCAGGTATTGCACGCGCCTGATGGCATCGTTGAAACTCACCGATGAGAAAAGAAAATTGATCATGTCGTAATTACTGCGATTCTGATAGGCATACACCACCGTTTTTGCATAGTGTTGCTTCAGTGTATCCAATTGTTTCTTGAGGCGGTAGATCTCCCGGTTATTGGTGAAGATGGTATTATCAATAAGTTTGACCTGGTCGTTGATATTATTGATCACCGCATTTCTTTTCCGGATCTTGTTCTGGATCAGGGCAAGCTGCGCAAGATTGGCTTTCTTGTCTTTCTGGATCATACTCTGGCTTCGCTGCAGATCAGCGATCTCCTGTTGGATCTCCTTCCTTCTTTTCTCCAGGTCTTCTCTGGACTGTGCCACCGCAGAACTGGCAACAAGTAATACAAACAGGTACAACAGAATTTTTCGCATGTCCAAAATTAGTTATGGATTAGACCAAAAATGGGGTACAATGATCAATTATGATTGTTAAAATTACTTCAATTTGTATTTATCCGGGACCGAGAAGGGAAAATTAACAGCTGTGTTAAATTGAGGCTGCTTGAATTCCAGCTCTATAATGGTAGTGGTCTTGTACGCAATCGATATTCTTCTTTTCTCTGCAAACATCTTGTTATCGTTTGGCTGATACTGATCATAGATCAGGTCCGCACTCCGGCTGCTGCTGGTATCCACATCATCCAGTTTTGTTCTTTGCAGGTTCAAACCTGGATTGATGAACGTGCTGGAATTCTTAAATTCCTTGCCTAAAGTGGTCAGCGAAGTATAGGTTTCATTAGCGGAATAAGACACAATATTTGAATCGAGGAATAAAGGATTCCCGATCAAAAGATCCTGGAGGTCAGAGAAACTGATGGGCAATTTGGATGCTTCCTGCAGGTAATCAAATTTCTTGTATTCCACCGTATTTTCTACTTTATTAAGAATACGCACCGTATCAGGTGTGATCATCAGGCGCAGCACTTCACCTATGATGGGGGCCTGCACAGAGATCCAGATCACACTGTCTTTTTGCATGCGTATCACTCCATTCAGGTCGTGCTGTTCACTTTTCCCTTCTTTATTTTTTCCGTCATAATTGATCCTGAGCTTGGAAGTGAAAGTTGAAAACTCTATCCGATCGCCCTTGATCTTGTCCATCGTGGCGATCACTTTCTTTGCCGAATCAGATTCAAGCGGATTAACAATGACCGCTGTACTGTCGATTGGAACGGGTGTTTTGGAGATCTTGCGGGCCGATCTGCAGGAGGCCACGAGAACGATCAGCAACAACGGTAGGATATATTTCATGTTTTTATTTTAGTGTTTTCCGGTATGCCCGAACCCTCCGGTATTTCTTTCGGTTTCATTTAACGTCTCCACTGGCAACCATGCTGCTTTCTCAACTTTTTGTATAACAAGTTGTGCAATCCGGTCACCATGATGTATGACCTGTTTCTCGCCGGAAAGATTAATGAGGATCACTTTGATCTCGCCACGATAATCCGCATCAATGGTTCCCGGCGAATTCAGGCAGGTGAATCCCTGCTTGATGGCAAGGCCGCTTCTGGGTCTCACCTGGGCCTCATACCCTTCAGGTAATTCAATACTTATGCCCGTGGGGACCAATGCGCGCTGTAAGGGTTCAAATTCCAGGGGAGAAGGCAGTGCAGCCCTGAGATCCATACCCGAAGAACCAGGGGTGGCATACTCAGGTAAAGGATTATCGGAGTGGTTGACGATGCGGATCAGCATAGCCGCAAAAGTATGACAAATGAGGAATGTGAGGAATGTGATTAATGTGATAAATGTGGCAAATGAAATGTGAGAATGGAAAAATTGATCACATTGATCACATTAATCACATTGATCACATTACGCTTAGACTCGCTGTAATAACACAGTCGCGTATGCTTGTAGTCCTTCTTCCCGGCCCACAAAGCCCATTTTTTCTGTAGTAGTGGCTTTTATGGACACATCATTTACTGTGATCTGCAGGATACTCGCGATCACGGCCTGCATCTGCTCAACATAAGGCCTGATCTTGGGCGCCTGCAGGCATAATGTGCAGTCCAGGTTGACTACCTGGTAGCCCTCGGCCCGCATCAGGTCAAATGTCCGCTGCAACAGGATCTTGCTGTCAATATCTTTGAATTCATTGCTGGTGTCAGGAAAATGTGTGCCGATATCACCCTTGCAAAGCGCGCCCAGGATGGCATCGCAGATGGCATGCAGTAAAACGTCCGCATCACTATGGCCTTTGGCGCCTTTATGATGTGGGATTTTAACGCCCCCTAACCAGAGATCCCTGTCTTCCGTGAGTTGATGGAAATCAACGCCTGATCCGATTCGGTACATGTTGCAAAGTAAAAAGTAAAATGTATAAAGTAAAAAAAAGAAGGGCGCCTGGCCCTTCTTTTAAATTTTTACTTTTTAATTTTTAATTCGTAGTTACTGTCCCGCTGGCGTTGTTCCGCCTTCTCCTCCTCCACCAAAATCAAACGTAAGGCCGAACCTGATGGTATTGGACAGCGGGTTTCTATTCACTCCATTTCCTGTAGGGATCAGGTAGGCAAAATCCAAACCGAACATATTGTATTTGACACCGGCACCTACAGTGAAGTATTGCCTGTTACCCTTGGTAGGATGTTCGTAGAAATAACCCGTTCTGAAAGAAAACTGCTCGTTATACCAGTATTCAGCACCCAGTGAAAAATAAAATTCTTTCATCTCTTCACTGAAACCACCTGGCGCATCTGAGAATGAACTAAACCAGCTGCTTACCACACCCTGATCACGATATTTTACCAGCCCCGCTGAATCACCTTCCGCAGGTGGCGTTGGTACCAGTAGCTTGTTGATGTCTAAACCAAAAGATACTTTATGTACTTCCTGGAATGTTTTGGTGTACACCACACCCAGGGCCATATTGGCCGGGATATAGTCTTTCTGATTGGGATCATCCGTATAACCGATCTTGGAACCCAGGTTGGTGAAGGCGGCGCCAAAATTAAATCCGCTTCCCGTTTCATCAAGTCCTGTGTAATAAAGGCCAATATCACCAGCTACGGCATTACCCGGCTGGTAACTCACACCATTTACTGCCTGGCCACCGGCCAGGTTGGAATAGATATAGCGCAAAGCAAGACCCAGCGACAGTTTATCAGAAAGTTTCCTGGAATAGCCGAAATCAAATGAGAATTCCCTCGGGCGGAAAGAGTTAAGGTCGTTACCCAGGTTGTCAGTGAACTGGATATTACCCAAGCTGAAATACCGCATACCGGCAGATACGGCCTGCTCATTGTCTTCCCCAAACTGGTAATAACCAGTCATGGTAGAAAGAAATACATCATTCAAACCCAGGTCTTTTAACCAGGGTGTATAGGTGATACCCGCAGCAGCCTTTGTTTTTGCAAAAGGATATTTGGCGAGGTTATACAACTGGGAGTTCACATCAGGAGAGGTTGCCGTAGACAACTCGCCCATACCACCAGCCCTTGAATCAGGGGAGATCCTCAAAAATGGCACTGCAGAAGTGACCACGTTGATCGGATCAGTTTGACCCTGCACAGCCCCAATGGCAAAACACACACATACTGCTGCCGCAGCAATACTCTTGATCAATTGTTTCATGTAATAATTCAGTTTGGCTTTAAGAAAAAAGAAAAATCGGAGTAGAGTTTATGCCATACTTACATTTAGGAGTGCTCAAAAATACAGTTTTTTAGATACTATCAAAGAATTACGAGCTTTTCCAGCTTATGTTGCTGCCGCCCATCTTTTGTTTTGACAATAACCTGGTACAGATACACTCCCCTTCCCACTTGCGCACCATAATCATCTCTCCCGTTCCATTCTATCTCATCAGAACGATTACCGGGCGTGTTTATTGTTTTTGCTATGGTTTTCACCACTTTACCTGTGATTGTCATAACCCGGATGGTTACCTGCAGATCTTCACCTGGCCTGTTATGTTCGAACCAAAAGCTCGTTCGGCTGGTAAATGGATTGGGATAGTTCAACACATGTTTTAATTCCAGGGCCTCTTTTTTCACCACCTTGAATTCCAGGATATATTCCGTGGCATTGTTGAATACATCCCAGACCCTGATCTTCAGGCTATGCTGCCCCTCCTCCAGTTTGGCCATCGGGAAACGCACCGTCCCTTCCTGGTAGCTACCACTTTCTGCCTCGTAGAAATCGTTGAGTACGAATATCTTATCCGTATTATCATCCAATATGGCCACGATATCATGCCCTATCCCCGTGCCCACCGTGTTCAGGCCCGATGAGTCTTTCAGCTTCAAAATCAGTACCGGGGTCTCGTTCACCAGGCCCCCGTTCACAAATTTTTCATCATTCATATAAGCCTTAATGGTAGGACCCTGCCCATCATCCTTCACTTCATTGCCCAGGCCCCCGGCATAGAATCCGGTCTCAGCTCCTGATGCATCAATGATGCCATTGTCTGCATAATAACTGAGCCGCGTGCGTCCCGTTCTCAGGTCCATATCTTTTGGAACGATGAAAGTGAAACTGAATCGCCCGTTCTGGACCTTGGCTTTACCATTATATATAAGGTTCTGTTGCTGCTCAAATCCCGTTTTGATACTGCCCGGATCATTGCCCCTGGTGGTCTGCTGCTGAACCTTGTCGTAAAAAGAGGGATAGACCGTGCCATTGAAATCACCGATCAGGTTCCCGTTTTGGTCCCTGACCTCCCCGCTCATGGTATATCGGTTCAGCGCCCGGATGGTATCTGTATAGGCACCCACCGGGATGCCATTGATCGCCGTTGTGGCCACCTGGTAACGCGGATAACCCAGGGTCAGTGCGGGATCTCCAAGCAGGGTGAACTTCCGGTTGTTCAATATATCTGATGTGGTTTGGTAGGTGTAGTTCTTCGCCCTTTTCACGGCCTCGCCCAGGCTCAGATAGCTCCCGTCAGCATTCCTCGCCAGCGCAGTAGCTATATAATTATTATTCATGATACGGTTCGAAAACGCAAATACCAGCCTGGTAGTGGTCATCATGGCAATGCCTCCCGTTCTTGGTCTTAATAAAATGTTTTCACCAATAGACCTGACCTGGGGATTATCGTAAGGCGCAAAATCGCAAGTGGCGGTAATGAATAACGGCAGTTTGTTTTCATTGGTCCAGGTGTTCACCATATCTTCTTCCAACACCGCCTCCTGGGCCAGCCGGCGGTTACCTCCATGGCCACTGTAATTCCAGATCAGGTTGCCGGTGAAGATTCTCCTGTTGATGGCTTCGTTGACCTGGGGATACCGGCTTCCGCCTGCCCCACTTTCCTGGGGAAAAGCATCGAGATAGAGCTTGGCCATATTGATCTCCGGATCTGTGCTACGCGCGGTGGCTGAGATCAGTTCGGCATCCTGCAAATGCAGATTCTGGTCTTCATCGTCCCCAACAAAGGTGGCTTGCGTTCTCCAGGGACCAAATGATTTCACATAGGCCCCAAGTTTATCCGCATAGGCCCTGGCATCCGCAGCTGTAGTGGCGGGTACCCTTCCTATCCCGATGTCCAGGCTGTTCACCGTGGTCACTGAATTGATATTCTCATTGTCGTCAAGGAATCCAAAGAAATCGTCTGAGGTGTAGGTGGTCAGCGGATCCAGGGAGAAGGATGACTGGAAAGCCGGCACCAGGTTGGTGTTTGATTCGATCCTGTTCTTGTAATCGTAAGATGCATCGCCCAGTAACAATAAATATTTCGGTCTCCTGGTACTGTCCGCACCGGCCCTGTCGTAAAACATTTTCACAAAATCCCTGATGGCGGCTGGGTCAGCACTGCCCGATGCAAATTCATTATAGATCTGTATGGTTTCTGCCACCATGTAATTCAGGCCCTGCTGTTGTTTGTGAAACTGGCCGATCTTTTCTGCTTCTGCGCGAAGTGCCGGATGTGTAACGATCAGATAAGGCACACCAGGACTACCATGCAGATCCTGGTTGGGGATGCGTCCGGTAGCAACAGGCACAGGATAACGGTCTGGGCTAAACGAAATATACTCCCGAAGAATACTGCAGTCGTTGCTGAATTGCAAGGCCGTTCCCGATCTCGTCACCTGGTGGTCCACCGGGTTGAAAGGATTGGTAATATCCCAAACCCTGCTGCCATTGGGAGCGGCATCAACCACATACCTGGCAGATGGTAATACGCCCACGGAAGCCCGGTCACGAAACAATAGTTGGGCCTGGCCGGCCATGTCGAGTTTGCGACGGAAACCGAGTTCAAACTTGTTGAGCCATCCCTGGCCATTCACGCTGCCGGGGAAGAAAGTATAGGTCAGCCTCAGATCCGCCTGGTTTACGGTGGTGGTAGTTGTGGCAGTACCGGGAGTAGCTACCGGTTCATAAGCAACCCCCGGCAGGGGCGGCATCAGGATCTGCTGCACCAGGTTGCCGTTCAGTTTGACTTCAAAACGGCTGTTTTGTCCTGCCGCACGTCCAATGGCGTCCGTATATATTATTATAGGTTTACCCGGAACGGCATTTTTAAGGGGGATATCGAAATCCCGGGCGGGGACCCTGCTGTTGAATTCTTCCCCATACCATTCTTTACCGCTGCTCAGGAAATTGACATCGTTCTTTTCGTTGGCATAATGCTCGTCAAATTCATTGACGGTGGCCGGGGCGGCCGGGTTGGAGACCGATGCGATCCTTTTCCCCTGGCCGCCGATGGTAATAAAATACCATGAGCTGTCTGAATAAAGGTTTTTGCTAAACTGGTATCTGCCCGCCTGCTGGTTGAATTCCCAGAGATCCGGGCCGGGAGCATAGAACAGGAAATAATCGTTGCCGGAAAATGAGCCATCGCCCCCATCTTCCATCCAAATACTGTTTTCAATGAGGTCATCGGGTCTGGGAAGGGCATTGTCTTCCGCAAGCATTTGCCCGCCATTGCCAAACAACCTGATCTGGGCCGAATTAAGGGGCAGGGTTATCCCAACCCGGCTGAGCAGGGCCGCGTCTACTTTATAAACCCCGGGGGATGATGTGGATATCTTGTACCAGTTGCCTGTGGATAAAACGGAATGTGCCGCGTATTGCCTTTGCGACCAGCCCTGAAAGGTGGCCAGGACAAAGAAAAACAGGTAAAGGGAGGATCGCAAAAGGCTCCGCATCCTTTCAAAATTAGCATTTGTTAAACATTAAATGTTTGGAAAACACGGGGGTATCCTCCTTTTAAACCTTTAAATTCGCAATTCAAAGAAATAATTTTCAGTGGGTTCGGGTACAATAATCTTCTTATGTCACTCGTTATCCCTGAGTTAAATCCAGCAAAAATGCAAAAGTTAAGCTTGAAAAACCTTTTTGTTCTTCTAGCGGCCGTATCCCTCTTTTCTTCCTGTAAGAATGGTCTTTTTGGCAGCAAAAAGAAGGAGTCGTCGTCCGTAACCGGTTGGAACTATAATGACAAGAATATGGGTGGTTATAATGTTTCCAAAGAAAGGGAACAGAAAACCGGTCCTGGTCTTGTTTTCGTGCAGGGTGGTACTTTCACTATGGGAGCCACTGAGGAAGATGTAATGGGCGATTGGAATAACGTTCCCCGCAGGGTGACTGTTTCTTCGTTCCTGATCGACCGTACCGAAGTAGCCAACGTACATTATCGTGAATATCTCTACTGGTTAGAGAATGCATTCGATGATCCCCAGTTTGCCAAAGTGGTAGATGGTGCAAAACCTGATACCCTGGTTTGGAGGTCTGAGCTTGCAGCCAATGAACCCCTGGTAGAATATTATTTCCGCCACCCATCTTACAACTACTATCCTGTAGTTGGTGTAACCTGGAGGCAGGCAAGTGATTTCTGTATCTGGAGGGGTAATCGTGTAAACGAAAAGATCCTTGTAGATAAAGGATACATTAATAAGAATCAGTTGAAGACCCTTCAGGGTCAGGGTGAAGAGAACTTCACTACAAAATCATATCTCCTTGGTTTGTATTCTCCTCAGCCTGGTAAGCCCAGTGCCAAGAAGAATCCTTTGCTGGATGCCAATGGTAAACCACGTAACTACGTGAAAATGGAAGATGGTTTCATCTTACCTGATTATCGTCTGCCAACTGAAGCAGAGTGGGAATATGCAGCTTATGGCCTGATCAATCAGAATCCTAAGAGCAAGAAGAAAGAAGGCAAGCGTGGTGAGGAATTGATCATGAACAAGCAGGT
>DATGXN010000216.1:0-1628 GCA_035298945.1 Chitinophagaceae bacterium
GGATTGAGGCGAGAGTAATATCCTCTATCCTGTCTCCTCTCGCCTCCCACCTCTTGCCTCTCGCCTCTCGCCTCAAATTACGTCGCAACAATTCGCCAATACGTCTCATTCTCCAGAATCTCCCCCATTCCCACGATAGTTTTGTTCTCGAAAAGCGATATGCTTCGTAAAAACTCAGATATGAAAAAACTAATGATGTTGATGGTGGTACTGCTGATGGGATCAATGATCTACGCTCAACCTCCCGGAATGCCAGGAAATGGCAAAATGCAGGCAGCCCCAACTATAGGAATAGTATACGGGAAACTGGTTGATGCCAACGGTAAGGCCGTACCTGACGCTTCAGTAATGCTGATGAGCATGAAGATGGATACAGTTGCCAGGAAGATGAAGGAGGTACTGCTTAAAGCATCCACTACCAAAGCAGGGGGAACTTTCCGTTTTGAAGACCTCCCCATTTTTGGTCCACTCTCAATTAAGATAACAGCCACAGGATATGAACCAATTGAAAGGAAATTTTCATTTGTAGAAACGCCGGCGGGTGGATCTCCAGCCGGAGCGCCCCCAGCTGGCAAACCAGCAGCTGCTCCAACTGGAGGCGGCACCATGCCCAATTTCGAAAAAGACTTAGGCAAGCTGACCATGAAAGTGCAGCCCACTGAAATGCAGAACATCACCATCGTAGGTAGCAAACCTGCCTTAAAGATGGATATCGACAAAAAAGTATTCAACGTTGAAAAGAATATAGTAAGCGCTGGCGGTACAGCAGTGGATGTGATGAAGAACGTTCCATCGTTGAATGTAGATATCGACGGCAATGTAACCCTCCGCAATGCTTCCCCACAGATCTATGTTGATGGCAGGCCCACAACGCTTACCCTCGACCAGATCCCGGCAGATGCCATTGAATCTGTTGAAGTGATCACCAATCCTTCAGCCAAATACGATGCATCAGGTGGTAATGCAGGTATTCTGAATATCGTGCTTAAAAAGAATAAAAAATCCGGTTATAATGGTAACGTGTCACTGGGTGTTGACAAGCGCGGTGGCATCAATGGCGGTGCAGGACTTAACATCCGCCAGGACAAATTCAACTTTTCACTGAATGGTTTCACCAACCAGATGAAGAACAGGGGTACGGGCGAAACCCATATGGAAGACCTGCTGAGTAATCCAACATTATTGGTAGATCAGTACACCAATTCAAAAAATTCAGGTGGCTTCATGTTCGGCAAAGCAGGCCTTGACTATTTTGCTACCGATCGTTCTACTTTCTCAGTGGGCATTATCAGGGTCCATGGTTCTTTTAACCCAACAGAAAATATGGTATCTGATTCGTCGTACAGCAATGCCAATTACAAAAGCTATAGCGAACGTTACTCCAATACCAGTCGTCAATTTAACGCAACCGGTTTCTCTGCCGGTTACAAATATATTTTTCCAAGACAGGGAGAAGAGCTCACCGCTGATATCAATGTATTCCAGGGAAAAAGTGATTACGATCAGAAATATGACACTTATATCTACGATGCAAAAGGCGGATCAGGCCTGGGCGAACAACACCAGCAGATCCTCGGGGACGGTACAAACAGGTTCACTACCATTCAGACAGATTATGTGAGGCCTTT
>DATGXN010000217.1:0-3926 GCA_035298945.1 Chitinophagaceae bacterium
AGGAGTTTTGTGGGTATTGCTTTTCATGGACTGAACGACAGTACTTATGATGCGGTATACTGCAGGCCCTTCAATTTCTTTGCGCAGGATTCAGTAAGAAGGATACATGCCATCGAATACATCGCTCACCCGATCTATACATGGGAGAAATTGAGAGCTGAGTTCAACGCGAAATATGAGAAAGCTATCCAGGATCCACCTGATCCCAATGGCTGGTTCAGGATGACCCTGGTAATAGAAGGCAAGATGGTCAAAGCCTTTATCAATGACAAGCAAGAGCCTTCCCTGGTGGTTGAAAAACTGAGTCCACAGCAGGATGGTAAGATCGGCATTTTTACAGGCAATGGTAGCGGAGGTGATTTTGAAAAGATCAGGATCTGGTATCAGCCCAAATGATCAGAATAATATGGAGCCATCTTTATTTGTGGTAGATTTAAAATGAATTTTAAATCATATAGTTCATGCCGCAGATCAACGGGAAAGCAAAGATCGATAATAGTTACGATGCGATTGTTATAGGTTCAGGTATAAGTGGTGGCTGGGCGGCAAAAGAACTTTGCGAGAAAGGATTGAAAACATTGGTGTTGGAAAGAGGGAGAATGGTAGAGCATCTGAAAGATTACCCAACAGCTACTATGAATCCCTGGGAATTTCCGCATCGCGGGGAGATGCCCGCGAAGTTCATGAAAGAAAATCCGTTGATCACCAAAGCCGCGGGATTCGGTGAGGATACTGCGCATTTTTTCATCCGGGATAAAGATCATCCTTATGTCCAGGAAAAAGCATTCGACTGGATCCGCGGATACCAGGTGGGTGGAAAATCATTGATATGGGGAAGGGCCTGCCCCCGGTGGAGTGCCAATGAATTTATATCTCCGGCACGGGATGGTTATGGGATTGAGTGGCCCATCACCTACGAAGAAGTTGCTCCATGGTATTCCCATGTGGAAAGGTTTATAGGTGTTTCGGGTAACCGTGATGGTTTGGCAACTATGCCGGATGGTGAATATCTTCCTGCTTTTGATTTCACCTGCGTGGAGAAGGATATGAAGCAGAAACTCTCTCAAAAATATAAAGACCGCTACATGATACAGGGCCGCTGGGCCCATCTTTCCCAGCCTACCCAGTTGCACCTTGACCAGGGCCGTGGTAAATGTCAGGCCCGGAACTTATGTATGCGGGGTTGTCCGTTTGGCGGGTATTTCAGTTCCAATTCATCCACCCTGCCCTGGGCTGCAAAAACGGGAAACCTTACTATCCGGCCACATTCAGTAGTGCATTCCATTGTGTACGATGAAGGCAGGCAGTGCGCCAGTGGTGTGCGGGTGATCGATGCAGAGACGCATGAAGAAGTGACCTATTATGCCAAGGTCATTTTTCTGAATGCATCGGCATTGAACAGCAACCTGATCCTCCTGAATTCCACTTCTGCCAGATTCCCGAATGGCCTGGGTAATGATAATGGATTATTGGGCCACTATATCGCATTCCATAATTACAGGGGAACGATGAGCGGAACAATTGAAGGATTTGAAGATGTATATTTTTATGGAAGAAGGCCTGATGAATCCATGATGGCCAATTTCCGGAATTTCGGGAAACAGGATATGGATTTTGTAGGCGGATATATGGCTTTCATGGGAACCTGGCGATCCAGGGGAAATGCGAACGAGTCCCAGCCTGTTGGCGCTGAATTCAAGGCCGCCATGACAGAGCCTGGTCAATGGGGAGCCTATATGTACATGCAGGGTGAAACAGTTCCCAAATACACCAACAGGGTTTATCTGAGTAAAACGGAGAAAGACCAATGGGGAATACCTTCACTGGTAACAGATGTATCTTACGATGAGAACGATGAATTGCTGATGAAAGATTTTATGACGCAGGGTGCTGAAATGATGGCCGCGGCAGGGGTAAAAAATGTTGAGGTGTACGACAGGAAATGGGCGCCGGGCCGGGATATACATGAAATGGGAGGTTGCAGGATGGGTAAGGATCCTAAGACATCGTTATTGAACAAATGGAATCAATTGCATCATTGTAAAAATGTATTTGTGACAGATGGGGCGTGCATGACAAGTACTGCCAATCAAAGTCCATCTATTTTTTATATGTCGTTAACTGCAAGAGCAGCCAATCATGCAGTAGAGGAATTGAAGAAAGGTAACCTGAGTTAAATCTTGTTTAGATGGAAGAAAAATATCTGATGCCCACCAATGAATCGGGCAGGGATTTCATGATGAGGAAAATTTCTGGTGAAATAGTCATGCTGAACCTGTTAAGATTCCGGGAAGTGGCTGATTACACTGCATCGCCTGAGTTGGCGCCGGAAAACCCGATCAGCGGAGAACAGGCTTATCAATTGTATATCGAACATACTTTGCCGTTCCTGAAAGCATCGGGCGGTGAACTGGTCTTTTCCGGTAAAGGAGGAAAGTTTCTGATTGGACCAGGTATGGAAAAATGGGATAAGGTATTGCTGGTGCGACAAAAATCAGTGGAAAGTTTTATAGCGTTTGAGCAGAACGCGGCTTATATGGCCGGCATTGGACATAGGACAGCGGCATTGGAAGATTCAAGGCTGCTGCCCATTCAGGAGGATGAAATTTAGAGGCTAATAGAAATAGAAATGATTGAACCGGAGATCAGAATAATCGGTGAAAAAAAATTGGTTGGAAAAAGAATGTCAATGAGCTTGGCAGCAGACAAGACGCATTTACTTTGGAAGTCATTCATGCCGCTAAGGAACCAGGTTGTCAATAAGGTAAATGCTGATCTGATCTCGTTGAGAGCCTATCCGTCCAACTATTTCGAAAAATTTGATCCAGGGGCTGAATATGAGAAATGGGCCCTTGTGGAAGTTGAAGATTTCGTCGATGTTCCGGAAGAGATGGAAACCTATATCCTGCCTGGTGGTATGTATGCTGTATTTCATTACAAAGGAGCAGATAACAGTATTTTCCAGTTCATTTATGGAGAGTGGATTTCCAATTCAGGTTATGCGTTGGATGATCGTCCACATTTTGAAATATTA
This sequence comes from Chitinophagaceae bacterium, assembly GCA_035298945.1. Lineage (GTDB taxonomy): Bacteria > Bacteroidota > Bacteroidia > Chitinophagales > Chitinophagaceae > Pollutibacter. The sequence continues at coordinate 3,035 of DATGXN010000217.1, forward strand.
GGAGAAAAATATAGAAACGGTGATCCGGATTCTGAAGAAGAGATCTGGATTCCCATAGCGGATAAAAAAACAGAGATATGAAAACCTATTTTGTAGACTCATTTACAACGGAGAAATTTAAGGGTAACCCTGCTGGCGTATGTTTTCTGGACGAAGCTATTGCTGATGAGATGATGCAAAATATTGCGAGAGAGATTGGGTTTTCTGAGACCGCTTTTGTGAAACGACTTGAATCCAATGAGGTTTGCAGCATCAGGTATTTCTCTCCCAAAAAAGAAATTCCACTCTGCGGGCATGCCACACTGGCGGCAGCAAAGATCATTTTCGATACTACTGATCTGGATTCAATATTATTCATCACCGGGCAGCAGGTAGAATTGAAGATCGGCAAGGCGGCTGAACAGATCGTGATGGAGTTTCCGGTATATGACACAAGCGATATTGATGTGCCAAAGGAAATGTTGCGTGCATTGGGTATCGATGAATTTGTTAAAGCTTCGTACAGTGCAAATAACAAGATCATCATGATTGAGATCACTAATTCAGACAGGTTGGCGTTGTTGCGACCAGATTTTGACGCCTTGATCAGATCTTATGAAGGCATAAATGGAGTATTGGTCACTGCACCTTCAAGATCTACTGAGTATGATTTTCATTATCGTTATTTCTGGCCCTGGGCCGGAACCAATGAGGATCCCGTAACAGGTGCTGTGCAGACTTTCCTCACAAAATATTGGGCTGATAAAATGGTGAAGAACAAATTAAGGGCGTTCCAGTCTTCAGAGCGAACGGGCTCCATGACTACAGAATTGAGAAACGAGAAGGTTCTTGTCTACGGTGATGCTGTGATAATGCTGGAAGGTGATTTTTTTGTGTAAAGGAATGGTTCTCA
>DATGXN010000218.1:0-4764 GCA_035298945.1 Chitinophagaceae bacterium
CCGTTCAATACACTGAGCTGCTGTGGGAAACCGTCCAACTTAAAACTACCATTGGTAGCGCTGTACGGATAGGGCATATTCTTGTAGATGTCCCTGCCAAAAGCATCATACTCCATCACTGTAACAACGTCGTTTTTCACGCCGGTTGCATTTTCCAGAGACGCCTCCCTGACTACGCTTTGCAGAGGTCTTCCAAGGCCATCAAGGTAAGATGTAGACATTCTCACGTCCTCCACTGGTCTGGTCATAACCAAAGCCGGATCGTTGATCGGTGCCAACACATCCCATACTCTTACATAATTGCGAGGCTTTGCGTTGCTGTACACCGTTGACGAGGGGGTTTTACCAGTCTGCGCAAACAGGCAATTTGCAGCTGGTAAAGAAAACACCAAACCCAATAAGCAGATCTTATTGACCATAACTGAGCGTTGTATAGGTTATCAACTTCTTTATTGTAATGCTTCTGTTAATGCTTTATCTGGAAACCCGCCAGCAAGTACTGATTTAAGCTCTCCATCTTTGGACACCACAAAAACTGTATTGGCAGTAACCGCGTCTATCTGGAAATGCCCGTTCTGATCTGCGTTGGCAAGCCAGTAAATGAGTTCACCCTTGGCTTTATCTCTTGAACCAAATGCGGCTGTCTTTAAGACCAGGACATTACTACCTAAATTCTTAGAGACCGTTTTTGCTTCCGTAGCTGAAGCCGTTGAGAGATCATTCAAGGGTTGAATGATCACCTGTAATCCAGTGTTTGCAATGCCCCCGATCTTGCTTAGAAAGGCGAGATCCGGGTTGACAGCATCTACAAGGGCAATTACGACGGTTTTATCTTTGTATGTGGCCATCGAAACAGTTTTACCTTCTGTGCTTATTGCTGAGACCGAGTAAAAACCAACAGCCAAATAGTATAGTGCAATTATTGATAATGTTTTGATCATATACAGAAAGTTTACATTGATGCTTCCATGGTTGATGCGATAGATACATTGAAGAAGGTGACACCGCCAGAAGCATATTGGCTGAATGTACCTATCCTGAATGTGGTTGTTACGGAAGTGGTCCTGGGTGAGAATTGAACATTATACGTTCCCGCAGGGAGGCTTATCAGGTTATATGGACTGAAGGGAGTATTTCTGGTCATTGTGGCATTATACACAACACCAGTCGCTGTATTGGTAAACCTGATATTATAGTCTACACTTTGGCTGTTCCGCGCCGTGATCTGGATCATAGGTGCAGTGCAGGTACCTAAAGCGTTTGCATAAGCCTGTCCGTTTGCATTTACATCTGCGATCGCCTTGTTGTTTGCATCTGTAGGACTAATTGTAGAACTGTATGTCCCTTGTGGTACAGAATATGTGACAGCACTACCTGTGGCTCCTGCACTACAATTATTCTTAGTAAATGTCCCCGATTGTAAGGTGTTATAGTAGACATTGCAATTTTCAGCCTGCTGCCAATAGTTATAGCAAACCTTCTTCACAATATTTCTGTCCTGGTCCCTGATCAGTATTAGTCTGCCCAGCTCATCATACTCATAATAGAGGATCTTGCTATTTACATCGCATACAGATGACACGCCTATCAATGGCTCATAAGTCATCGTAGTCATCTGTGCCTTTTCAGGATACATCCTAAGCTCGTCTATCAAACCTGAACCTGAAATGGTTACACTCGCCTGGCCTGATATCTTGTGTTCATAGTATGTCCATCCATTCCGTGTTCGCCCGGTTCTTACCCCACCAACTGTACCCGAAATACTATACGCGGAGCCTGCATTGTTCCAATAACTTAGAACATAGGTGGTAGGTGCATACAGACCGGTCCTCGTGATGGACCCAGAGGGGAGGTGGTAGACTCGCCTACCCGTTGGGGCACTTCCGTTTGTAATGGAAACTCCGCTATAAGACCAGTTTCCCTGATTTTGTGCTTCAAAGGAAGTATAGGAGATGTCGGCCTGGCTTGCGTTCTTTACCTCTGCCACCGGGCTCATCATTTGGTAGTCCCAGATATAAGACTGGTATATGTCCGAGGCTTTGTTCATCTGCAGGATATTGCCCCTGTTGTCGTAATAACTGAAAAATGCCCTCGTCTCATCAGCGAAAGTCCCCTTACGTTGGGATATACTGATCGGCAGATAGTTATTCCCAGGCAAAGAGCCGTAATTGGTAGTTGTTTTGCCGATCGAAGTATTTGCTGAAGACGTTTGCAGTATAGATTCTTCTTCAACCACCTTGTCATAAATATGTGCTGTTGTCATCGCAGGATAAACCCCGGTTGAATATTCCGGCACATACTTTCTTGTTGTCAGGAGTGTATCACTCACATTGGTCAGTGTCCGCTCAGCCGTGGGTTGCCAGTGTGTGGTATTATCGTAACTAATGCGTTTGTAGGTGTGGAAATACTTGGAAGGATTTTGTGGGTTAAAAACAGTATCCGTTGTTGCGATCAGTTTGTCATCTGTTGATCGGATGGAATAGTAGGAAAATAAGAGGCTATTAACATCATCATAGCAAGAACCATTTCCTGAAGGTGGTGAACAAATATTATCACCATTATACTGATCCTGATTAACTCTGGCTTTGAAAGCCACCACCCCCATTGCTGTATTCCATTGCTCAGGATAGGCTTGGTAAACGTTTCCTGTTGAAGATATCTTTACATAGTTACCCGCCACATCTCGTTTAAATGTCAGCTTTTTCGCAAGCTGGCCTCTATTAACATGGTATGTTGTAATGATATTCTTTCCGTAATTACCCAGAGTATTCTGGCCGTCTGGGCGATCGGTAAATTCGTATATGGTTTTGCCAGCGTTGGATGTTGATGATCCGTAGTACTCTGTAACTGTCGGATATACTACTGGTGCGCCATCTGCAGGCTCGAGATCTATAGAAGAGTTCGCAAAGAACGTTCGTACCCTTTTTGTAGCCAATACAGATGTTCCTATAGGAACAGAACTGCTGACACCCCAATACCAGTAAAGGCTTTCATTTTTGAAGAAATTTGTGCTCAAAACAAAGTTCTGCCTTCCATATCCCGATTCGTTATTACCATATTTATATTCTTTTTGAAAACTAAGCGAGCCAACGTCATCATATGACTTGATTGTCTTCACCCTTAAGCCTCCAGCAAACTTCGGTTGACTCTGGTCGTCCAGATATTGATTGGTTTCATATTCAAACTCGGTACTTCCTCCGGTGGGAAAAACGATCTTATTCAACACATACGCCTGCATGAAGGATGGATTCGGATTTCTCCCATTAGGGTCTTGACTGCCAATCGTTATTTGAGTTGGCTGACCAGTTTGATTGTTAACTACTTGAATATTTGTTGTCGGAATCAAAGTTTTAAGATTAGTCAAATCCCGGTTTGTATTATTGGCATTGTTGAAGTAGCCCCAATAGTCTTTCGCTGTTGAATTTTTATTGGGCAAACTGACGGACGTATTGTATGAGAAACGGTACTTCAATCCCTCCGTTTCTCCAGGATGCGTTACATAAACCGAATCGAGCCTAAGTCTTTTGGATAGATCTGAGGGATTCTGAAAATAACTGTGATAGAACCTGATCGTCTTGATATGACGATAGCCACTGATCTTAGGATCTAGCTGAAATACCTTTATGGCGTTAAGTCGCCTTGGAGCGTCTACCCCCGAGATCAAATCTTCTCTTGATTCCGCGGCTTGCTCAAATACAACCCTGCCGTCCTTGAATCTGATCTCGGTTATCAATTGCCAGTTGGTCGTTGACCAGGTAATATTGGTGTAGTAGGAACCCGCAGTCTGCGTATATATGGCCGGAGTTATATAATTGTATACCTGGTCTTCGATAACATAGGTATCCGTGGCACTGTAATCCGTTGTTCCCGTATTGCTTCTGGGTGTATAACTGAAGAAGATAGTGTCTTGCTTATTCGCTGAGATCATATGGGATGGCCACCAAGTACTGGGAGCATCATTAGCAGATGTACCACTAGAGTTGTACGTCATTTCGAAAGTGCCAAACTTGTATAGATTTCCTCCTTCATCGGTTATGTCGAACACTTGAGTATTTGTCTGCTGGATCCTGTTTATTGCCAACGCGGCTTGTGGCCAGAATACTGCCTGACCATTTTGTTTAAACAGGAATTTGCCGCTGCGGCCGGGAAAAGAATATGAATAGATATCTGGCTCGGCGTCGGTATCTCCCCTAAGCACACCTGCCAGGTATTGATTGTCTGCGGAATTATAGAGGTTCAGATTTGGATTAATAGTTGGCGCCCCATTCAAATAACCGCCCCCAACTTCATCCGGTCTGCCCATTACTCTTCTGTTTATTGAACCGCCGTTTGAAAGACTCCAGCCAAGACCCACCCAGGAGGCCATATCTGAAACTTTATTACCTCCTGCATGGTAATTTATAGAGATCGGAACGTTTAGTGCTCCCACCTTTATCTCATATAGTGGAATCGAAATACTAGGAAGTCCGGAGAAAAGATTCACTTCATAGTTTCCATACCTTGAAATTGCCGCGGCTTCCGGCGACTTGGGCAATACATTGGGTATGTACTTTTTTTCCGGGCCGGGTGGAGGCGCCTCTTGTTGAGCATTCGCGGCCATAAAGAGCACACACGTGGCAATGAAAAGTAAAATGGACTGGTGTTTCATATCAACCTTGTCTTTGAAAACTAGAAATCATAACCTATCCGAAAATCAAATGGCTGAACCACTCCCTTTTGCATATAGCCGAGGTAGTTCCACATCAGCTTAAAAGAGGCTCCTTT
>DATGXN010000219.1:0-3946 GCA_035298945.1 Chitinophagaceae bacterium
TGGGATAAATCAGGTCAAATGACTTCACGGAATGCCATATTCAGTCCGGGTAGGAATAAGATCGATCTGCTTAAGTCAGCATCGAAGTACAAATTCAAAATTGAGAAATGGGGTACCGTTGATGAGATGGAGTTAACCCGCACACAGGTTCAGCAGGGTGCACTCTATGTTTTTGGAGGCAGCAAACAAGCGAAGAAGCTGAGTGAAGTGCTTACTGCCAAGATCGAACAGGGTGTATCAAAACCATTTACCAGGTCTCTTTATAATTATAATAGCGCCGGGAAAATTGCAGAGATCCTTACGTTTAAGAAAAGAGCCGATAATTCGACTTACCTGGACCTTAAACAGAAAATCAACTATGATATGGGCAGGGTTGAGAGTGTGTCAAAATATAATGAGGAAGCCCAGAAAATCGGATCAACCCATTTTTCATATAAAACCGATGGAAAACTGTCTGAGATCATTGATTTTGAAGGTGAGGACCGGACAACGGCGGCGTTTACTTATTTACCTGGTGAGGGCGGAACAGGGATATCCGGTGATTATACGATATCAGGAGAGTATAGCTATACAAAGCATTATTATACCGCAGCTTATAGCATGTTCATCCGGGGAGGCAATGTACTGCAATCTTTATTCGCGCAGTCTAACGCTCGTTATGAGAAAATAATGTATGACTATGATTTCGCGATCAATCCATATGTTCATTTGAACCTGCCGGATCTCTATCTCTCAAATTATTCCAAACATAACCCCATCCGCGAGTATAGGGAAATTGCTTTGCTATTTCCGTTGGTTGTGCCCTATCAATTCAATTATAAATACGACAGTGATGGTTACCCAACAGAACTTGTAGTTAAATACAAGACCTATCTGACTGGTGAGCACGCTTATGATATCAAAACCTTATTTAAATATTAGTATAGTTTGACGAGACAAGGCCCATGCCTCCCGGAGATTTCTATAAGCCGGGTAGTATGGGCTTTTTCTTCTTCCCCCTATTGTTAAAATGCGCTGAAATTCAGTTCTTTCTGGGTTTAATGACAATTATCATTTCCATTACCAGAATTCTTATTATAATTTTGTACCGTTCATGAAGAAACTACTGGTCATACTGGTGATGCTTGCTTACGGTTATTCCGCTACCGGAATGACCCTGCATTTGCATTACTGCTGTGGTAAACTCAAGAGTATTGAGTGGTCTCCGGTGGCTGCCAACGAATGTGGGGAGAAGCACAGCATGGGATCCAAACCCTGTTGCGAAACCAAGCAGATCAGCAGCAAGAGCACAGACCAGGAATTTTCACTGGTGGTGACTGACTTCGTGAATTTCTCTAAAGCAGTCTTCCATGTTTATGCTGAGCCGTTACCGGTGAGCATCAGTTCAATAAAACCAGTTCCTTCAGGACTTACCCATTCCCCACCACAGTCGGCACCGCCACTGTTCATACAATATTGCGTTTTCAGGATCTAGAACTCGTGCCGAGCAGGCTAAAGGCGAGAGGTGAGAGGCGAGAGTACTCTCTCACCAATTTTCTATTTTTAAATAAGGATCATGAAGACGTTTAAATATATAGTGATGTTGTTCCTTTTCATTGGGGTCAACCAGGCCCATGCAAAGGATAAATTGGATCTGCCTGGTGATACCACCATTACGCTTAAAGTACACGGTGTTTGCGTGATGTGCAAGCAGCGCATTGAGAGTGCGCTTAAAATAAAGGGCATCAGAAATTCTAAATGGGACATGTCAACGCACATGCTCACCGTTACTTACGATCAGGCCGTCTGGAAAGAAGAAGGTATTCATTCCAGGATGGCGTCAATAGGTCACGATACAGAACTGAAGAAAGCCAAAGATGAAGTGTACAAAGAGTTACCGGATTGCTGTCATTACCGTGAATTGCAACAGGAGATCAAAGTACCGGATCCGGGGTTGAATACGATAAATGGGGTGGTTATGTCGGAAGACAAAAAAGGGAATTTCCTTCCCCTGCCAGGTGCATCATTGACCTGGATCGGTAAGCCCGATGGTGCTATGACAGATAAGCACGGCGTATTTTCTCTTCCCTTCACTGAGCCTGGCAACCTGGTAGTGAGTTATACGGGTTATAAGCCTGATACCATCCATATAGCCAGCACGGCTGACGTTCAGATCATATTGGCGAGCAACGGGATGTTGAATGAAGTCAAGATCATAGCCAAAGCAAAATCGACCTATGTGAGTACGTCCAATGCATTCCGCGTGGCTACTATTACATCCAAAGAGTTGTTGAAAGCAGCATGTTGCAATCTCAGCGAAAGCTTTGAAACCAATCCATCTGTAGACGTATCGTACAATGATGCGGTGACGGGCTCCAAGCAGATCCAGCTGCTTGGATTATCCGGTATCTATACACAGCTCACTGTTGAAAATCTTCCAGGACCAAGAGGACTTGCCACTCCATTAGGACTCAACAGTATTGCAGGTCCATGGGTAGAGAGTATACAGCTCAGCAAGGGTACAGGTTCTGTGGTGAATGGGTATGAAAGTATAGCGGGGCAGATCAATGTGGAGTTGAAGAAACCGGAAACAGGTGATAAGTTATATGCCAATGGCTATGTAAACAGTATGGGTAAAACCGATCTGAATCTTAATTATGCCATCAAGCTCAATGATAAATGGGCTACTGCTTTTTTACTGCATGATGATTTTCTTTATAACAAAACCGATTTCAATAAAGATGGATTCCGGGATCTGCCCACTGGAAATCAGTTCAGCGCGGTGAACAGGTGGAAATACGATAATGGCAAAGGATTCATGATGCAGTTTGGGGCAAAAATGTTACTGGATAATAAAACCGGTGGCGAGCTCGATTATAATGGAGACAAATTTAACAGCCAGGTGTATGGCCTCGGCATAAAAACAGACCGTTACGAAGGATTTGCCAAGGTGGGTTATGTGTTTCCAGGTAAAAAATATCGCAGTGTAGGTCTGCAATTATCGGGGTACAGCCATCAGCAGGATGCTTATTTTGGACTTAACCCGTATAACGGTAGCCAGGAGAATTTCTATTCCAATTTGATCTATCAGGATATAATCGGAACTACGATACATAAATACCGGGCGGGGATCAGCTTCAGTTCAGACAACTACAGTGAGTTATACCAGAATAAACAGTATAACCGTTCAGAGGTGGTACCTGGGGCCTTCTTCGAGTATACATATACGATGAATGAAAAATTCAACCTGGTGGCCGGGATCCGGGCTGATCATAACAGTTTGTTCGGATGGTTTGCTACGCCACGCCTGAATATCCGATACGAACCCGTGAAAGGGACAACCATTCGTTTGAGTGGTGGCCGGGGACAAAGAACCGCCAATGTATTTGTAGAGAATATGGGTTCGCTGGTGAGCAGCAGGATGGTGAGTATCCTTGGTGCTCCTACAGGTAAAGCCTATGGACTGGATCCGGAAGTGGCATGGAATAAAGGGATCAGTGTAGACCAGAAAATGAAATTGTTCAACCGGGAAGCAATGGTCAGTGTAGACTTTTTCAGAAACGATTTTCAGAACCAGGTGGTAGCAGATATGGAAGATCCGAGGCAGTTGAAATTCTACAACCTGGATGGAAAATCTTATTCAAACAGTTTCCAGGTGGAATTCACTACTATACCGGTGAAGAACCTTGATGTGCGGCTCGCATACCGTTGGTTTGATGTAAAAACAACTTATGGAACAGAGCTCCTGCAAAAGCCCTTCACTGCTTCCCACCGTGCATTTATGAACCTGGCCTATGAAGTGGCCGGTTGGAAGTTTGATTATACGCTGAATTTTGTGGGTGAGAAAAGACTTCCTTCAACAGAGTCCAATCCGCCGCAATACCAGTTCCCGCTGGTGTCATCTGCTTACGTGACTATGAATGCACAGGTAAGTAAATCGATAGGTAAGAAGAAAACCTGGGAAGTG
>DATGXN010000220.1:0-5740 GCA_035298945.1 Chitinophagaceae bacterium
AGGTTGATCTTGCCGGGTTGGGCGGTGCTGCCCTGCTGGGTTCTTATTGCCAGTTTGACATTAGACTTCAGAACATCTGCCATATACCCCGCCAGGAACTGCAACTGGTAATTGTTATAGATCACCCCAGAATTGGGGGTCAGCCTGAACAAACCTTTTCCGGGGGTTTGTTGTTGTGGTTCAGGAATGATGTTGTTGGACTGGGCGAAGGTTGAAATACAGAGAACGAATAAGATAAGGGCTAAACTGCTGATCTGCTTCATGTTGTGCGGGTCTATGGCCCTAAGGTATGAAAACGGAGCAGCTATTGGAGGCTCCGGGTCCAAAAACACCATGCAAACTGTGGATAAATAACTGTCAGAATTGCGTATTCAGGCGGATTCTGAGAGGTTTATCACTTGTTTTTAACAGTTCGCCCTGGAGGCACTATCAAAATGTCACGATTCAGGAATTGGGCTTAAATTTGCAATTCGTAAATACATAAAAGATATAATCATGGCTAAAGAGTTCACAGATTCAAACTTTCAAACTGAGGTGATCAGTTCAGATAAATTAACGGTGATCGATTTCTGGGCTGAGTGGTGTGGTCCTTGCCGCGCAATCGGGCCAATCATTGAAGAGCTGGCAAAAGATTATGATGGTAAGGTGAATGTAGGTAAGGTTAATGTTGACCATAACCCGCAGCTTTCCATGAACTACGGCATCACCAGCATACCTGCGATTCTTTTTGTTAAAGATGGTAAGGTTGTAGACAAACTGGTAGGTGCACAGCCTAAAGGAAACTTTGTTAAGAAGATTGAAGCGCACATGTCATAAATAGTTAGATAGAAAAATAGTGAAATAGGGAGCTTCCATAAAAGGCTCCCTATTTTTCTATCTCCCTATCTTTCTATCTCTTTTTAAAGAAACCGTCTCGCAATCAAATTATAAGTGGTCTCTTCCCGCATGATCTTTTCAGGAGTTAGAACTGAAAGATATTTCCATGCATTCGTTTCCCATAAATGATGCAGATAGGCATTGGGATAGTCAACAGATTTTTCAAAAAGCCAGGCCAGTCCTTTGGCATCGTAGGCGGGATAATGAAATGCATAGGGCTCCAGTATGGTTACTAAGCCAGGGTGCTGTTTGGCCAGTTCAAATGGTACTTTAACGGAATGCTCCACCCAGAATTCATCTTTCCCTTTTGACCGGAATGTTTTATAACTCTCCATCCATAATTCAATAAATGGCGAACCCGGTTCCGATAACATCACGGCATTGCAAAGTCCGTATACTTTCTGCTCCTCTGTAAGTGGCGATAAATTGAATTGCCTGACTGCATTTTTTATACGGTCCCATTGGGTGTAATAAACCGGTGGTTTAAATTCTTTTGCGATCACAAAAGAATTATTCCTCAGATCTGTCAGCGGTTTTTTGGAAATCGTATCCAGGTCAAGATATACACCGCCAAATTCATTCAGCATCTGAAGCCTGACAATATCAGCCTGGTGTGCTACATGATGAAGTGTATTACCATGAATGGACTGCGGGGCTGTGATCTTATTCAGTGTGAGGTATGGTCTTGCTTTTTCAAACCACTCTCCTGTTGGCTCGTATTGGTAGTGCAGCAACATTTTGTCGGGCTGGTTCAGCTCTGCGGCCGACTTCACTGCCAGGTAGTGTACAATATTAAAAGGCTTCCCCCCGAAATCAGGTTTCATTCCAAATACAAAATGAAAAATATTGGGGATCATGGTAAGGGTTATCGGGGATTCATATTGAATGCATAGATCATTCCAACCGGCGGATCAATTTCTTTTCTGCCGAGGTTGAAAACCGAGAAGCCATGCTGGGACAGAATGTTAGTTAAAGGCTCAAACCCTTTCACGTGCCATTCCAGGGCCACCACAGCGATCTTCTGCATCAGGCCGTTAGCAGAAAGATATTCCATGATCTTATACTCCTCACCTTCACAATCCAGTTTAAGAAGAACTCTTTGATCGGGATATTTTTTATTGATCTCGTCAAACACTTCCTGGATATGGATGATATCCACTTCCACCGTTTTGTCTGAGTTCATGCCATGCGCCGCTATGAAAGAGGCGTCTGTAGAAAAAACGGCTGAACCGGAAACCGTTGCAGGTACCGAGATCTTGCCACGATAGTTGCTGATCCCTGAAAGTACCGGCGTTATCTTACTCCCAAGTTGAGGATTGAGTGAAAAATTAGTCTTTGCCTGGGCAAGTGTTTCGGGCAGGGGTTCATATCCATACACTGCTTTCACATTGGATTGTGATGCGAAGTATAAGGAAGCGATACCTACATTCATACCCACATCTACCACAACCAGATCTTCATTCACACGCAGGTCGTATAATCTTTCAGCGAAGATCTCGTCCAGGATGAACAGGCTTCCGTCGTGGTCGATGCGAAATTGAATACCATCCACGGTGGCCATCAGATGGCCATCTTTCAAACCAAAAAATTCAATGCCTTTATACCCAGCGAAGGCCGACCAATATTTGAGTCCTCCTTTCAACAATGGATAGATCTCATCGGTGAGTTTAATACCGGTATGTGTAGCCACCAGGTTGCCCTGGAAAACACTAAGTCCTTCGATCTCTTTATGTGAAAAGCTTTCTTCCGCCAGCCTGTAAGCCCATTTGAAATTCCCCAACCTGAACCAGGCGGGGAATAAGAGGAAAAGCTTTAGGAATTTCCTTCCCAGTTGTTTCATATTCGCAAATATAATCTGTTACGGCGTCAGGTTAACCCTGCAACCTGCTACCTGCCACCTGCAACCTGCGATAGCAACCTGCAACCTGCCACCTGCAACCTCGCCAGCTCAAGAAGTCTCACCAAATCCCCGCGGGTGTCCTTCTTTCCGATAAAGGAAATGCCGGGCGGGTTCATAGTGATGGTCTGCCGTATAGGGCTTTTGAAAAAGATCGCCTGCAAGATCATTACGTACAAAAAATGCATTGACCCCGGCAAAATTACAGCCCACCAGTTGGTAGCCTTTTTTGGCACATAGCAATTCCAGCGAACTCAGCGACGCACCATAATAACTGGTGCCATCCCAGATATGGCCCGGATTGTATTTCATTACGAATTCCGTACCGGGTGGAAATACGGCATTGTATTCCATCACCAGCACCCTGGGTCGATAGTTATTGATCGCGTTCCATACATGGTAGTCGTTCCCGTCAATGTCAATGGATAAAAGGTCGGGCTCCGCGGGCACATTGGCCTGCATGAACAGCTGTTCTATATTTTCGGCCTTGATAAATGCATTCATGGCCTTAAGTGTTCCTGCCCAGAGCTGGCTGCGGAACCGTTCCGTGATCTGCTGGTAATGCGCCGGGCTTCCTTCTATCCAGAGGCCCTGCCAGTTCTTCATCAGGAGGAAAAGGGAATTGCATTCCAACCCGTTCTCCACGCCGAATTCAATGAAAAATTGATTGGTGGTTCCTATTCTTTTGAAGATCTCCTCCAGGATCCCATCTTCCCCATACTGTGAAAACACCTGCCGCTCGTAGCGGTTCAGCCTTAAAGGATCAGCATATTTTGCGCCATTATATAAGTGTTCGTGAAGAAACTGTTCAATCAGAATTGACCTTGTTTTTTCTGATGAGATCAGGATATGCTCCTGCACTTCGAGCATCCTCAGGAATTTCTTTTTGATCCTTCCTATCATTGACCGGGTTTGGGGCGAAAATAATACTTATCTGATGAGGATGTATGCCGTATTTTTGAAACGATTCACAAGAAACACGCGAATGGCTACGATCCGTCGTCAGAGTATAATATCTGTTTTCTTTATTTACGGAGGATTCCTGATCGGAGCGGTCAACGTCCTGTATTTCTTTCCAAAATACTTCACCCCGGAACAGTTTGGTCTTACCAGGCTTCTGCTGGAACTGGCCCTCTTGCTTTCCACGCTCTGCGGGGTAGGCATGGTGCCCGTGAGTATCAAGTTCTTCCCTTTCTTCAAAAAATACCTCCCGGATAAGAAAAACGACCTGCTCTTTGTAACCCTGAGCATCACCATTGCGGCATTGCTGATCATGATGATCGCCTTGCCCGCATTGAAACCCATTGTGATCAGGAAATTCGGTTATAGGTCACCGCTATTTGTGCAGTATTTCGACCTGCTCTATCCGCTCACCATTGGTATGACGTTGTTCAGTCTGTACGAAGGCTACGCATGGATCACCAGGAAAACGGTGCTGTCCAATTTTCTCAAAGAATTTTTCTTCAGGTTTCTTACTACGGTATTAATCCTGGCCTGGGTGATCGGGTGGATCGGAGATTTCTCCGTATTTGCCAAACTGTTCTCCTGGACCTATCTCCCGCCTTTATTATTACTGGTCTACTATATTTCAAAAAGCAGGGAGTTTCCCCTGAATCCGCAGATCAGTCCGGTTACCAAAAGAATTGGGGGGAAGATGGCGGGCTTCGGCCTGGCCCTGTTTGCCAGTGCCGCGTTGAATGCCCTGGCTAAGACCAACGATAGCATCATCCTGGCTTCGCAGTCCACCCAGGGACTTACAGATACTGCCGTATACAATATTGCCACTTACCTGATCACCCTGATGGAGGTGCCACAGCGAAGCCTGACTTCGGCGGCCACACCACAGATCGCCATCGCCTGGCGGGAAAGGAATTTTGCACGACTTTCCTCCATCTACCGGAAAACGGCACTCAACCTGCTCGTGATCGGGATGGGTTTGATCAGCCTGATCCTGCTCAATGTCAAGGAGCTGATCGAATTCCTTGGACCCACCTATGCCCCCATTGGTGTGTTGATCCTGATCCTTGGCATTGCCAAGATCATAGACATGGGCACTGGGATGAACTCGCAGATCCTGATGTTGTCAAAACACTGGAAGATCGACCTGTTCAGTAATATGCTGTTTGTAGTGATATCGCTGGTGCTCAACTATTTCCTGACCAGGAGATATGGTGTGGAAGGCCCGGCCTACGGCACTTTGATCGCCATCTGTTTTTTTAACCTGATCAGGTTTGTAGCCATCTGGAAGATCTATAACCTGCAGCCATTCAGTATCAATAATGGGAAAGTGATCATCATCGCACTGGCCTGCTTTTTCCTGGCCCGATTGATCCCCGACCTGGGCAATCTTTATGTGAATGTAGCCATACCCAGCCTGGTGTTTGTGATCCTCTATGCGATCACCATACTCAAGCTGAATATTTCAAATGATATCTCGGAAGTCTACAAGGGTCTGATAAAAAGATTTTCCTGATACAAATATTAATATGCAAATTCGCCTGAATGAATCTTGACATTGTACACCTACTGAGGGGCCTGGGCGGAATGATCTTCCTGATCGGTCTCTGTTACCTGTTCAGCAATAACCGCAGGGCCATCAATTGGAAAGTAGTTGGATTTGGTGTGATCGCCATGTTAGGTTTTGCTGTGGGCGTATTGGGCAAGGGAGAATATAATTTTTTCCGCATTCTCATTGAATGGCTTTCCCAGAAGTTTGTTGAGGTGATCAATATTTCACACAAGGGTACCGAGTTCATGTTCGGCTCACTGGCAGATGCCAATGGCAGCTGGGCTTATATATTCGCCGTCCAGGTTCTTCCCAATATCATATTCTTTGCTGCACTTTCCGCACTTCTATACTACCTGGGTGTGTTGCAGAAAATAGTTTACTTCTTTGCGCTGCTACTCAGCAAGCTCAGGATATCCGGTGCCGAAAGCGTTTCTACCGCGGCTAATATATTCCTGGGA
>DATGXN010000221.1:0-4944 GCA_035298945.1 Chitinophagaceae bacterium
ATATCAAGCCGCGCCTGAATGCAGATCTGATAAAATGGTGCCTGACTTTCTGGGCGAATGCAACTGCAAAAACAGTAGAGAAAAATACTCCCCCGTTGGTTGATCTGCTGCTGTTTTCACGTGAACTTACAACAGACATCAAAAACGAATTGGGTAACCATTTCAGGATGGAAGAAAAAGGCTGTTTCATGATGTATAAAAATCCGGAAACAGAAAAACATGAGATTGAACTTGCGAAAGAGGCTGCAAATTTCAACATTGAAACCAGGATCTTGTCCAGGTCTGAAGTGCAGGCACTGGAACCTGAGGTAGAGGTGGATGTGAGGGGCGGTGTACTTTATCCGATCGATGCGCATTTGCATCCTGGTGATTTCATGCATACGCTTTACAATAACCTGGAGAAGGAGCAGGTTGAATTCCAACTCAATACTACTGTAAAAGGTTTTGAGAAAGAGGGTAATAAAGTGACCAGAGTGTTAACCGACAAGGGAAGTTTTGATTGTGAGGAACTGGTCATCGCTGGCGGTTCATGGCTGCCAGTGATCACAAAGACTTTGGGTATTCATATGTTATTACAAGCTGGTAAAGGCTACAGTATGACATTTGAGAACATGAAGAAAAATCTCCACTATCCGGCTATACTTGTTGATCATCGGGTAGCAATGACACCAATGGGTGCCGATTTGAGAATGGGAGGAACTATGGAGATCAGCGGACTCAACTCTCCTACCCTGACCAAGCGTGCACAGGCCATATATCATGCTGCAAAATTGTATTACCCCGGTCTCGAGGTTGAGTTTCCCAGGGTTGAAAAAATCTGGAGTGGCCTCAGACCCCTGAGTCCTGATGGCTTACCTTATATCGGCAGGCATTCTAAGTATCAGAATCTTATCATTGCCGGGGGCCACGCTATGCTGGGGCTTTCATTGGCTGCCGGCACAGGGAAATTGGTAGAAGAAATTGTAGATGCCGGGAAGACCAGTGTAGCGTTGGAAGCCTTCAATGTTGAGAGGTTTTAACGGAAGGAATACCGTCTTTTCCTAATCCCTCCAAGGGGCCTCCCTTGGAGGGAGGGAGAGATAGAAATCCATTCATCGGGATAATCAGGCCCTTAATCGAATTAAGTTTAGTGGCTCGATTTTTATGTACACCTTTACATCATCTTACATTACTGAATCTCACAACCGGGTTTTCCAACCCAAAAAAATTAAGCCGGTCTGACTCACCGGCTTCTGTCATTAATAAAGGAGACGCAGAGGAAACACAGAGACAAGAGGGTTCTAAGGTCATATACCCAGTTCATAATGCAACTCCGGGATCTCCACATCGCCGAAACCTTTGTGTATCAGCCGGTCGCGAAAATCTTCCTGAACATTATACTCGCCGTGAACAATGAACATCTTTCTCACCTGTTTAGGGTCCTGGCAGGCCAGGAACTGACTAAGGTCTTCATAATCACCATGTGCGCTCATGCTCCTGATCGATCCAATTTCAGCATGCACTTCGTGCTCAACTCCAAAGATCTTGACCTCTTTATGGCCAGCCATCAACCTGGCTCCCAGCGAATTGGGTTCACAATAACCTGTCATCAGGATCGAATTCCGGCTATTCTCGATGTTATTGCTGATATGATGTTTTACCCGGCCCGCTTCGGCCATGCCACTGGCTGAAATGATCACGCAAGGCTCATTGCGGAAGTTGAGCAATTTGGATTCGTCAACTGATTTGATGTATTTCAGGCCCCTGAATTTGAAAGGATCGTCATCATTCAACAGGATCTTCTGGATATTCTTGTTGAAGTATTCGGGATAATGTTTTACTATTTCTGTTGCTTTTATGCTAAGCGGACTGTCCACGAAATAATCCAGCTCCGGCAACCTTCTTTCAAGTTCAAGCTGATTCAGTGCATACAAGATCTCTTGCGTGCGTCCAACTGAAAAAGCAGGTATGATCAGCTTACCCTTCTTCTTAATACAGGTTTTCTCGATCCATTCCAGGATATGATCCGGTGTGGTAAGATGCAAATCGTGCAAACTGTTTCCGTATGTTGATTCAATGATGATCACATCGGCCTGCGGAAATTGAGCAGGCGACTTAAGTATCACATCGCGGTACCTGCCAACATCACCACTGAAAGTAAGATGAGTAAATTTGTTATTCTCTTTGATCTGCAGATTCACTACCGCGCTTCCTATGATATGTCCTGCATCAGTGTACAACAGTTCCACATCCTCATCTATCCGTACCACTTGCCCATAATCCACTTCCTTGAAATACTGTAGCACTTCAATGGCATCGTCCTGAGTATACAATGGTTTCAGATAAGGCTGACCATCCATCGCCCTGCGCTTATTGATATACTTCACATCATCTTCCTGTATCTCAGCTGAATCCTGTAACAATACACTGGCCAATTCGCGGGTTGCGGGAGTACAGTAAATGGGCCCCTTGAATCCATCTTTGACCAGTTTAGGCAAAAGCCCGCTATGGTCTATATGCGCATGGGAAAGCACCACCATACTCACTTCTTCAGGATTGAATCCCCAATTCCTGTTCAGGGTATCGGTATCCCTGCCCATACCCTGGAACATGCCGCAATCAAGCAGTATTTTTCTGCCATTGGCAAGTGTAAGCAGATGTTTTGACCCTGTAACGCATCGCGCTGCACCATGGAATGCTATTTTCATTTTTGTTTTTTTGCTTTAAATGTCCATACAATAGAAAAATCTGCAACCAGTTCCTGGTTTTCATTGTAACCCCTGGAAATGGTCTCAAGCATTACGCCCTCTCCTGTTTCAATCGCTTTTCCTACTGCCTGCTTAATGGCCAGCCCATCGTCGCACCTGAATGTTGTTATTCCCGTCGCTTTCTTATGATAGTTCCCATGCACTTTAAGTACCAGCATGGACACCTGAGGATCGATCTTATGCAAGTTCATCAACGCCAGCAGACCTGTACTCATTTCCGCAGCCATAGACAGGCATGCGAAATAGGTGGATCGGAAAGGATTCTGTGAAAACCATTTAAAGGGAACAGTGATCTCTGCAAATTCAGGGTCCACTTTTTTTACCCTCACGCCGGCAAACCAGGCACTGGGCAATTTGGTGAGCATGAAAAAACCCATCTTGAAGCGATTATTCGCCAGGCCCAGGAATTCCTGTTGTTGTGGTGTCATTTTTTGTCGAATTCTACTATACAATATACCACTTCGCTTTCTGATAGTTGTGATGTGAACCCAATATTACCCTTTGGTGTGGCGGAAAATTGGACTTGTTTTGCAGCAGAACCCGGAATTGCCGCTCTCAGTTTCACCGGCCAGTCCAACGTGCGGACCTGCTTATTTATATTGGCCTGAATACCGTTCCAGTCCAATTCTTTCCGGCTGACCATGATAGCGATCTTGTCCCTGCTGCCTATACTGTCTGCTGTAAGACTTTTATCCCGGGGAAAAAGCCTGTAACCTGTGATGCCGAGAAAAGCTGAGTATTTTGTTTTAGTAGGGTCATCTTTTTTCGGATATGGGAAAAGCGTGTATGCGCTGCCGTCAGTCTCCATTCCAAAAATGTAGATATAACATTCGTTATTATTTTTCACTTCAACCTTGAACTTTGTTCCTGCACGAATGGGATCTCCTGTTCTGTAAATATTTTCTTCCACCTTCCTCAGACCGATGTAATTACCAGGAACCATGTTTTTGTTTGCATCGAAACTCACCTGCACCAGGCCGATCTCGCACTGCAGAGTGGCTGCCAGCTCACCTGTACGGGCCATCGGTTCAAGACCATAGGCTTCTCTTACAAAATAATTGAACTCGGGATAACGCACCCAGGCGAATCCATTCTGTCCCCATTCTGGTCCCCAGCTGTTCATCAATAGAAAAGCTCCTCCATATTTTCTGTCATCATATCCTACCACACACATCGCGTGTCCGCCAAAACCCATCATACCTTTGTCTTGCGACTCAGGTACCCAAAGGTCTTTGCCCATCATGGCCTGCATGAAGCTTTGACCCACCATCATCCCAATAACTACAGGAGCTCCCTGCGCAAGATTTTCTTTAATGGCGCGTATATCGATCGCATCATTTCTGTCTCCCAGTGAAAGCCTGGTAAAGCCACGCATTTTATTTGCAGAAGCCTGTTGGATCAGGCTCATCGATGGTTGCCTGGAACAATTCGTTTCATCATATGGAAACTCCTGGTAGGTAACCGCTCCCTGCTTTGTCATGTATTCCATTGCCCTGATGATATAACTGCCCTGGCAGTCTTGCAGGCCGATCTGGTTATACAGGAAAGATGGACTGAATGGCTGTTTCTGCTCCCCCGTTCTGGCCGATTCCAGAATTGTTCTTGCAGCATAAGCACTGCTCCAGGCTACACAGGAACCCTGCTTACCCTGGTTTCCCGGTTGAGGGGCAAAACGTTGAAGATTGGCTGACTCTGGTAATGGATTGCGCGAATTATCTTCCGCCAGTGGTTCATAGATGTTCGCCCGTTCAAATTGTTTCGGGTCCAGGAACCCTCCGGTGGTCAGCTCTGCAATATTGTTGAGCAAACCTCCTCCGGCCCCTCCGCAACCACCACGTAAGAGGTATAATCCGCCAACAATAACCAAGAGAAGAAAAATACCTTTTCCCCTGAAAAGGCTTAACAACAAAGGCAGGAGATTGAAAATCCCGCCTCCGCCACCGCCTGTGTTGCGGGGACCCCGAGGATAATTATTGTAATCGTTGTTTTGTTCCTGCTGACCCTGCGGATCATCTTCCATCCTTATTGGCATGCAATTGATTTATGAATGCCTAATGTAAGGAAAGTAAAAAGTCAAAAGTAAAAAGTAAAAAACTTGAACCAAGTTCCTTAGAGCCCTTCGATCTCAACCTGGTTGCGCACGAGATCTTCAAACACGTCACGTTTTCTCACCAACTGCGGTTTCCCGTTGAGAACC
>DATGXN010000222.1:0-1512 GCA_035298945.1 Chitinophagaceae bacterium
AGTCAGAGTGGCAGAGTCAGAGTCTCTGAGAACTCTGACTCTGGCTCTCTGGCTCTCTGGCTCTCTGACTAACTGACTCTCTTAACGTAATGTTTTATGCATCCAGAGCTCACACCCAAAGTGCCCCGTATTCCCCATTGGGCCTTTCAGATAATTGAAGCCGAATTTAGCATAGGTCTTCAAAGCATCTTTTAATTCGGGCATGGTCTCGAGATAGATATTCCTGTATCCGTACTGCTCTGCAGCGGCAATGCAATCACTGATCAGTTTCCTGCCCAGTCCAATACCCCTCACTTCGGGAACCAGGTACATTTTTACCAATTCGCAGGTATCCGGAGGCAAGCCGTCTGAAGGGAAAATGCCTCCTCCTCCAACTATTTTCCCATCCCATAAAGCAACCTGGTAGAATGAACCCGCGGCCTGGAACATTTCATATAAATGATCTGTAGTGGGATCGTAATAAACAGTACCCGGATGGTTAGCCCCGAATTCGGCGAGCGTATCCCTGATCACTTTGGCTATGGCAGGATTGTCTTCCGGCGCTATCGGCCGGATAATGATATCGTCTAAACTTATTCCCATTTTTCAAAAATAGAAAAAAGGAAGAATTTTATCTGCCCCTGCCACCTGCAACCTGCCACCTGTTGCTACTGTGCTGTGAATATGATCGTGGCAGTAACCACCGAACCGCTGATCGTCTCAGTGCCTGACAATTTAAATGTGGTAGTGCTGAGCTCAACAATATTCAGCGTTTGGGCAGGCTCAGAAGCATCGTCGATGATGATCTTTGTGTCGCTGTCGGTCAACTGCCAGGTACCGGAAGATACCGTATCAGGATCGGCAGCATTGCATTTACTGGCGCCCTCAACCACGATATAAGTTCCATCGGCTTTGAATTGCCAGATATCATCTTTATTGCAGGGTTGATAAAAGGTATCGAATATGCTAACTGCGGGTAGCCCTGCCTGTGAGGCAAGCAGATCGGTCTGTTTCCAGTTCCTCGCGATCATCTGGGCTTTCGACACAGCTGGTTTGCTGTCATCTTTACTACAGGATGAACTGATGATGAATAATGCCAGAGCAAGAATTCCTGATATTTTGAAGAGGTTCGTTTTCATTTTTCCGGATTGGATTTTGTTAGTAAGTATAACGAATACCGTGCCTGGTTATTGCTTCAGAAAAAATTTGTAAATCATTGAAAACTAATACAAATTACCGCATTTCCGGGTGGTTGGCCCCCGTTCAGGCCCTGAATGGCCAATAGTGTAACTTTGCCCGGCCTGTTGCCACCCACAGGTCAGGCCTTAAAATGGTGTGTCAGGTTATGATATGGCAAAATATCGTGTCCTAACCTTCGTTGTTAAGAGGGTGAAAAATAGGATGTTAGCTGATCAATGTTTTTTGAATGACGTATCCCAAAATCACAAATAGAAGAAAATAGCCTGATGAAGCAGACGATCGTTAAAATCAGGCAGATCTTCACAACTGACCTTGTGAAGGTGTCCTTTCTCA
>DATGXN010000223.1:0-3172 GCA_035298945.1 Chitinophagaceae bacterium
GATCATGGCCCTGGCTGCCCAGAAGTCAGGATCATTCTTTGATATCTTGCCCGCAGCATATAAAGGCAATATCCTGGCAGCCAATGGCTGCAATAATTCGTTCACCCCCTCCTGTGGGAGTTCCATGACGTATTGATAAAGTCCCTTATACCCTTTTGCTTCAAACAAAGGGATCAATGCATTGAGTTCCCCCACTCTTTCCAACAAGATCATCAGGTCTTCTTCCTTCCTGAAACCATGCAAAAGCCAGAACTCACCCAGGGCCAGCATCATCTCAGGTTTGTGGTTATTATCCCTGTAATTCCTGTGGGCAGCATCCAGAGGAACACCTGCACTGTTCTCAATATCGAATCCTTTCTGGGCCTCTTCTTTGGATGGATGCACCTGGATGGACAACATCTCTTTCACATCAAGGATCTTCAGCAGGAAGGGAAGATCATGAAAATGAGCCGCCACTTTTTCTCCCAGGTACCTCTTGGGTTCAGACCGGATAAGATCATGGAGACCAGTGTAAGCATTGTCAGACAAACGTATGGTTGCAGGAGCCAATGAGTGAACGCCCATCCAGTATTCGGCAAATGGCTGATTTTCCGTGTTGGAAATACCAAGCAATGCTGGTATAAACTCCTTGCCGCCCCATGCATAGTGCTGTACCTTTCCCTTTAATTGAAACATGAATTTGGAATGAATATGATCAGAAAGGACGAAGGTAAGCGCTGGGAGCAATTTATCGGCGCCCAGGGAGAATCTTTGGCGAGGAAATATTTTTCTGAGAAAGGTTACGAGATCCTTCACACCAACTGGCGGCATGGCCATTGGGAGATCGATATCATTGCGGCCGAATCAGAGACCTTACATATCATCGAAGTAAAAACCAGGAACAGCAGATCAGGCGGTTATCCGGAAGAAAATGTGAACCGGAAAAAGTTGCTCACGCTAACCAAGGCCGCTGAGGTATATATGAGTATGGACAAAAGATGGCAGCATCTTCAGTTTGATATACTTGCGATCAATCTATCCGGCAAAGGACCTGAGTTCTTTTTGTTGGAAGATGTTTATCTCTGATTAGAGCTTGTGCCCGTGCAGTTTTACCATGCCCATCATCTTTTCTACCATACGATAGGTAGCGGGGCAGTATGTTACGTTCTGATGATGCACATGTACATATTCCTTCATCTTCTTACGTGTAAGATGGGGGAAGCCGGCGCAATCCAGTGGACGGATCTCATAGATCCCGCACATATTGGTCTTAAGATCCAGGAACTGGCAGGGCTGCTGCACATTCAGGTAATCGCCGATATTATCTTTATACAGGTATTTCTTCTTGAACTCGTTTACCGTCATGTTAAGATGCGCAGAGATACGCCTGAGGTCCTCGGGCGTATAGGTGGGGCTCATCGTTTTACAGCAGTTGGCGCAGCTCAGGCAATCTGTCTCATGCCATACTTCCTTATCTACCTGGATAGCCCAGTCATCAAGCGCTTTAGGAGGTTTCTTCCCTAAACGAGTGAGAAACAATTTCATCTTCCTCTTGTGAAGCGTCACTTTCTTCCTGAACGATCTCAAATTGACTGGTTGCATGCTTTAGTATGAAGGGCAAATATGTATCAAAGAAAAGTACGCACAAAAAATTTATTTTGCATTCATGTGGGAGCCCTTCAAGAACGGATTCAAAGCGCATCTTCAACTCGAACGATCCTTATCAGATGCAACTGTGGAGGCCTACCTCAATGATGTTGATAAGCTTACACAGTATCTCGAAACCAGGGACAACTCAACTCCTCCCTCTTCCATTACCTTAGGCGATCTGCAGGATTTTCTTAAATGGGTAGGCAACCTGGGCATGACGCCTTCTTCCCAATCCAGAATGGTCAGCGGCATCCGGAATTTTTTTCGTTACTGCCTGTCTGAACAGATCATAAACACTGACCCTACGGAACTGATCGATACCCCAAGGCTGAAAAGAAGTCTGCCAGACGTTTTATCCTACCCTGAGATAGAAGCCATGATTGCAGCCATTGATCACAGCAAGCCAGACGGACAACGCAACAGGACCATCATAGAGGTTATGTACAGCTGCGGACTCAGGGTGTCTGAACTGGTCAACCTGAAGATCGGTTTTCTTTACCTGGACGCTGGTTTCATCCGGGTGATTGGAAAAGGTGACAAGGAAAGGCTAGTCCCTATAGGCTCTGAAGCAGTTAAGTATATCAAGCTATACATGCAGCAACGAAAAGCACAGACTGCCAAACCTGGCGATGAAGAAGTGTTGTTTCTCAACAGGCGGGGCGGGAAATTGTCAAGGGTAATGATATTCATGATCATTAAAGACCTGGCCTTGAAAGCAGGTATTAAGAAAGATATCTCACCGCATACCTTAAGGCATTCTTTCGCTACCCATCTTGTTGAAGGCGGGGCTGACCTCAGGGCTGTCCAGGAAATGCTGGGACATGAAAGCATTACTACTACAGAGATCTATACACATCTTGACCGCGAATACTTAAGGGAAACACTGATCAGGTTTCATCCCTCCTATAAATGATCAGATATAACCCTGATTCCTTGCGCAGCTCCAGAAATGCTCCACCCTGGTGGTCCATGTATTCTCAGATGCTTTCTTAACACGGGCCAGTTTCCTCTCTTCTGAGTTTTCTTCAATGGCCCGGTCTATCAACGTTATGAATTCATCGTGGGATTCCGCTATATAGATCACATCACGGAAACTGAAAATATCTTCCGAAAAATGTGTAGCCACAACGGGCTTACCGGCTCCCAGGTATTCATTGATCTTAAGCGGATAGATACTTTTAGTTACAGTGATCAGCCTGTAGGGAATGATCATCACATCCATATATTGCAGATAGGCAGGCAATGCCGTAATGGGTTTGGATCCGGTGAACACCACATTGCTCATCTTCCGGAATCCCAGGTTATCGATCTCATCTGTATTGATGGGCCCAACCACTACAAATACTTTATCGCTGTGCTTCTCCACCATCTTCTTCAACAATTCAAAATCTGACCGGTATTCAACACTGCCGGTAAAACCTATGATCTTTTTACCTTCCAGGCCTTTCAACTCTGACGGCTTTTCCAGTACGGTTTCATAGGCCTTACTGAACAGGCTGAAATCACTGGCATTGGGCAGATATTCAGTTCTTGGATTGAATGC
>DATGXN010000224.1:0-2177 GCA_035298945.1 Chitinophagaceae bacterium
GATACCGATCCCGGGGAAAAGATTAACCTTGCCTTCAAACATTCATTCACAGTATCTAAACTGACTGAAGAAATGAAGGCCATCATTGAAAACGGCAGAAGCAGGCCGGGGCAAGCGCAGAAAAATGATACGATAGTGAAACTTTATAAATGAAAGGAATTTACATAAACGGCTTCTTCTTCTAACCTTGCAGATGTAGTTTAGAGGCTCTCATCACAAACGCTCCGAATGAAAGCAGTTGTTAACCACGGTTACTGTACACCCGAAGAACTGAAGCTGGAAGAGATCCCAAAACCTTCGCCCGCAAAAGGCGAAGTGCTGGTCAGGGTCCATGCTACTACCATCAACAGGACCGACTGCGGACTAAGAGCCGGCAGGCCGTATTTTGTACGACTGATCATTGGTCCCTTCCGTCCGCCATGGAAAGTGATGGGCAGTGAGTTCGCCGGCATTGTTGAAGAAGTTGGCGAAGGGGTGACTGAATTCAAACCCGGCGATGAAGTGTTTGGCCTGAATCAGAAAAAATTTGGTGCACACGCAGAGTATATGTGCACGCCCGCATCAGCTGCCATTACTCATAAACCAAAAAATCTCTCTTTCGAAGAGTCTGTCGCCATCGTGGAAGGCCCCTGGCTGGCCATGAATATTTATCATCGTTTTAAGTTGAATAATAAACACAGGATACTTATCAATGGCTGCAGCGGATCCATCGGAAGCTCCGCGCTGCAACTCGCAAAACATTTTGGTGCAGATGTAACAGCGGTGATCAATACAAAGAACCTTTCACTGGCAGATAAGCTTGGCGCCAACAGGGTGATCAATTACGAGAAAGAGGACTTCACCACCTTGCAAGATCAATTTGACCTCGTTTTTGATGCCGTAGGGAAAAGCACATATGCGAAATGCAAGCGCCTCTTAAAACCGGATGGTGTCTACGTCTCCACGGAGCTGGGGCCCCGATTCGAAAACCTTTTCCTGACCATCCGGGGTTCCATCACCGGTAAGAAGAATGTCATCTTCCCCATACCAAAAGAAACCAAAGAGGATATCGTCTTTTTCAAAACCCTTGCAGAAGCAGGAGAATTGAAACCGGTGATCGATAAGGTATATACACTTGAACAGGTTCCCGGCGCCACTGCGTATGTAGAAACAGGAGAGAAAACAGGCAGTGTGGTGATCAGGGTGATGGAGGCATGAGAAAATTGATTTAATTTGATACGGTCACTAAGCCTCCTTAACGTGCACTCGAAATTTAATCTCCTGTTCATCTTAATATTGTGCCAGGCTGCGGTAATGGCGCAAACCTCCCGCCCCAACATCATCGTGTTCCTGGTGGATGATATGGGCTGGCAGGATACATCGGTTCCATTCTGGAAAGAGAAAACGCCACTGAACAAAAGATACCATACGCCCAATATGGAAAGGCTTGCCAATGCAGGCATGAAGTTCACATCGGCTTATGCCACCCCGGTTTGTACACCAACGCGCACCAGCATGCTCACGGGCATGAATGCCAGCAGGCACGGCGTTACCAACTGGACTTCCCCCTGGCGCGATAACAATACCGATGCAAAAGACAACCAGTTCGATCCGGCTCCCTGGAATATCAATGGCCTCAGTCCGGTGCCCGGCATTCCCAATACAGTTTATGCGACACCGTTCCCACAGATACTGAAAGCGCATGGCTATTTCACCATTCACGTGGGTAAAGCACATTGGGCCTCTATGGGTACACCGGGCTCCAGCCCTTATAACATGGGGTTCATGGTGAATATAGCAGGACATGCAGCAGGTCATCCGCAGAGTTATTATGGCAAGGATAATTATGGCAATATCCCCGGCAAATCATCTGTACAAGCCGTGCCCGATCTGTCATCTTACCATGGCACAGATACATTTCTCACGGAAGCACTTACGCTTGAAGCCATCAAAACACTGGAAGCGCCCATACGCAACAAACAACCATTCTATCTCAACATGGCGCACTACGCCGTTCACACACCCATACAGGCAGACTACCGCTACTTCCAGAAATATATAGATGCAGGTCTGGATACGGTTGAAGCCCGCTATGCATCCCTGGTTGAAGGCATGGACAAAAGCCTGGGGGACATTATGAATTACATGAAAGCCATGAAGGCAGATCAGAATACCGTGATCATTTTCATGTCGGATAA
>DATGXN010000225.1:0-8520 GCA_035298945.1 Chitinophagaceae bacterium
AGAACATCTCCAGGAGATCTGTGAGAAAGAAGAAATAAAAGCCGAGAAAGCGGCCCTGCACGTGATCGCCCAGAAAAGCGAAGGCTGTATGCGAGATGCACTGAGTATCCTGGATAAGATCGCCAGTTTCACCAACCACGAACTGAATTATTCCAATACCCTGGAGCACCTGAACATCCTCGACGAGGATTATTATTTCAGGCTTTTAGAGCATATGCAACAGCAAAAACTGGCCGACGCCATGTTGTTGTTTGAAGATATCAACCGCAAGGGATTTGAGGGAGAAATGGTGTTGAACGGATTTTCCGAATTCCTCAGGAACTTGCTGGTCAGCCGGGACAGTAAAACCGCCGAACTCCTGGAAGCGATCGACAGCTTCCGTGAAAAATATATTGCGGCTGCTAAAAAACTTTCACTGTCCTGGCTGGTATCTGCCCTGCAGATCCTGAACGAAGCCGAGATGAGCTATAAGCAGGCCCGTAACAAAAGGCTGCACGTAGAACTGGCCCTGATCAAACTGACCTATCTGCACCAGGCCATTGAAATGGCAGAAGACGGGTCGTCTAAAAAAAAAGTTGATGCCGTAAAGCCGGTAGCCTTCCGGGCCATCCCGATCATTGAGGTAAAACCGGCAAAACCATCGGAAAAAAAACCGGCCAATCTTCCGGGCCCTGCCCTGGTGATCGAGGAGCAGGACGATATGCCCCCGCCGCCACCGCCGCCGGTCCCCCGGCCCAAACCTGCTACAGAAAAAGAAGAAGCTCCCCGAACCAATATGACCCTGGCCAAGCTCAGGAACATGGTGGCCAACAAGCAGCACCAGGTAGTTGAGCAGATGATGCTGAACGAAGAGTTGTTGCACCAGGCCTGGGGCCAATACGTAGAAAAACTTACTGAGCAGAAAAACCCTTCGGCGGCTACCAATTTCAGGCTGGCCACATTGAGGGTGGTAGACGGAGATACCTTTGACATCGTCACGGAGAGCGTGATCCAGCAGAAATTCATAGAAGCTGAACGGGGCGGACTGATCGAATTCATGCAGGACTTCTTCAAAAACAGGAAGCTCAAGTACAATCTTATCCTGGAAGAAAGACCTGAAGATGATACCCCCCGGGAAAAACCCCTGAGTTCCAGGGAGCAGTACCTGAAACTGATCGAATTATACCCGATGGTGAAGGAACTGCGGGATAGGTTGGGTTTGGACCTGGATTATTAAAATAGCAGTAAGCAGTTAGCAGATAGCAGTGAGCAGGGGTAAGACCTGAGCAATTTCTGCCCTCCTGCAATCTGATCAACGGTCTCTGCTCACTGCTACTTGCTCACTGCTTACTGCTTTTTGAAGGGAATTTCCCTAATATGCTTTATTTTCGACCTCCAAATTAAAAAGGCCTCTTTATGGCAGAAGTGATCAGAATGCCTCTTTTGAGCGATACCATGACGGAAGGAAAAATCGTCAAGTGGAACAAGAAAGTGGGCGATAAGGTAAAAAGCGACGATGTTTTAGCCGATGTGGAAACAGATAAAGCCACCATGGAAGTGGTGGGCTATGCAGATGGCACCCTGCTCTACCTGGGTGTTCCGGAAGGCGAGGCGGCTAAAGTGAATGAGATCATCGCTATTGTTGGTAAAGAAGGGGAAGATGTACAATCACTCCTGGATAAACCAGCTGCCGGCGGATCCGCCCCGGCTCCGGCTGCTCCTGCGGCAGCACCAGCGCCTGCTGCTGCTCCGGCATCTGCACCTGCTGCTGTAGCCGCACCATCTGTCACTCCTGAACAGTTAGGCGTAACCGTGATCAGAATGCCGCTACTGAGTGATACCATGACAGAAGGAAAGATCGTCAAATGGAATAAGAATATTGGCGACAAAGTGAAATCTGATGATTCCATTGCAGATGTAGAAACTGACAAAGCCACTATGGAAGTGGTAGGTTATGTAGATGGCACTTTATTATATACCGGTGTGAAAGAAGGCGAAGCTGCCAAGGTCAACGATATCATTGCCATGGTGGGTAAAGAAGGTACAGATGTAACTGCTTTGCTGGCCTCATTGAACAGCCCACAACCTGCTGCTGCTCCGGCTGCAGCTGCTACCGCAGCACCAACTACAACTACTCCGGTTGAAGTGGCCGCTGATGTACATGGAAGCAACGGTCGCTTAAAAGTTTCTCCGCTTGCCAAAAGACTGGCCGAAGAAAAAGGCATCGACCTGAAAAAACTGGCAGGTTCGGGAGATGGAGGAAGGATAGTGAAAAAAGATGTTGACAGTTATGTTCCCTCCGCCGCACCATCGGCACCAGCAGTTGCTGCATCTGCACCTGCTGCACCAGCAGCAAAAGTTGCTGCATTTGCACCTACAGGCCAGGAAGGATACACAGATACACAGCTCACCTCAATGCGCAAAACCATTGCGCGCAGGTTGGGCGAAAGCATGTTCACTGCTCCGCATTTCTATCTCACCATGGAGATCAACATGGATAATGCGATGGCGGCACGTGCACAGATGAATGAGATCAGTCCTGTCAAGATCTCCTTCCAGGACATGACCATCAAAGCCGCAGCCATGGCCCTGCGCCAGCATCCTGCAGTGAACAGCAGTTGGATGGGTGATTTCATCAGAACTTACCAGCACATCCATATCGGATCGGCGATCGCACTTCCTGAAGGACTGATCGTTCCCGTGATCCGTCATGCCGACCAGAAATCATTATCACAGATCGCTGCCGATGCGAAAGAACTTTATGCAAAGGCCAGGGATAAAAAAATACAGCCGAACGAATTCAGCGGTAACACGTTCACCATTTCCAATTTGGGAATGATGGATATCGATGAATTCACGGCCATCATCAATCCTCCGGATAGTTGCATCATGGCAGTTGGTCGTATTAAAGAAACCGTGGTGAAGAAAGGCGATGGGTTTGGGGTAACCAACATCATGAAGATTACCTTGAGCTGCGATCACCGCAGTGTGGATGGAGCCGTTGGCGCAGCCTTCCTCCAGACTTTCAAGAAGTATATGGAGAATCCGGTTACGATGCTGGTTTAATTGTATGTCGCTATCGCAGGTTGCAGGTTATAGGTTGCAGGTTGCAGCCGTGATTATACTGTCATTCTTTATTTATGTCGGGGCGAATGCCCAGATCATCAATGTGGAAAATTCCAGGATCCACACAGACACTGTTGGCTGGGCAGGAGAATTAGGCGCACAGGTTTCTTTCACAAAAAATACCCAGGAGGTTTTCCTAGCACAGATGAATGCCCACCTGCAGTATAAAACCCAGAAAGATCTTTTTCTTATACTTGGCAACTATGGTTTCCTCTCCGGCGATGCAGTGAAACTGATCAACAACTCATTCCTGCATTTGCGTTATAACCGGAAATTGAGTGAATTGCTAAGGATCGAAGCATTCTCCCAGATCCTGCAGAATCCCGTTACCTTAATAGATTATCGTTTCCTCACCGGGGCAGGACCGCGATTTAAATTATCAGGCAGCAAAAAATTGAAACTGTACGCTGCTACCCTGGTGATGTATGAATATGAGCGGGAACTGGACAGTATTAAAACGATCCATAATGATATCAGAAGCAGCAGTTATGCATCGTTCTCAATTATGTTCAACAGCCAGACAGAGCTGGTGAACACGATATTCTACCAGCCATTGTTCACTAGCATTAGCGACTTTAGGATCCTTGATCAGATGAAGTTCAGTGTAAAAACTGGTAAGAAGTTTTCGGTATCATTAAATCTGAATTATCTCTACGATAACGTACCGGCGCCAGGAGTACCGAGGATCAATTATACTTTCAGCACGGGGCTTGATTACAAATTCTAATATCCCCTTCAACAATGTTTTTGGTTTCCCACTGGTAATAATAAGTTTTAAATATGTACATTTTAAATTTATTTATCGGAAATATTCCGACATTTTATAAATATCCGTACATATTTATGCCTAATTTTAAACGATATATCGGATATTATTCGTATTTTGATAGATAAATAGCCATTAAATGAACTTTTTAACTGCTGTTAGGGATTTTTCAGGTCAGCCGCTGACCCGGCAGATCCTTATGAATATACTGCGGGAATACAGGCGTCCTTATGATAAAATAAACGAACTGACCAGGCAAGGTTACTTGATTCCCGTAAAAAGAGGCGTGTTTGTCGCCGGCCCCAAATCTTTCGTTCAGGCTCCCGAGAACATGCTTCTGGCCAACCACCTCTGGGGCCCCGGCTATGTCTCTTCTGATTCTGCCTTGGCATACTGGCGGTTGATCCCGGAACGAGTCGATGAAACAATATCGATGACTACAAATGTTGCCAAAACTTATACCACGCCAGTGGGACGATTTCGGTATATACGGCTCTCACTGCCATATTATTCATTTGGAATTCAAATGGTGGAACTGGCTTTAAGACAAATGGCTCTCATTGCAGGAAAGGAAAAATCTATTTGCGATAAGATCATTACCACTCCCAGATTGAAATTGAGGAGCATCAGCCAGACCAGGGAATACCTGATCGAGGACCTGAGGATCAGCAGGGAACAGTTAAGAGAGTTGAATATCAGCCTGATCAAAGATTATCTAGTTGAAGCACCCAAGCAGGATAGCATTGCGATCTTGATTAAAACACTGAATGATCTATGATAAAAGAATGGCTCGAAGAATATAAACCGGCCAATCGTGAGCAGGCTGAGCAAGCACTCAGGGAAATCATGCAGGAGATCGCTCTTGCAGGATTAGGGAGGGCTGGTTTCTTTGAGAAAGCCGCATTTTACAGTGGAACTGCATTACGGATCTTCTACGGTGTAAAACGGTTTTCGGAAGACCTTGACTTTTCCTTACTGGAAGTAGAACCTGGCTTCGAACTTGGCCCCTACCTTGATGGAGTAATTAAGGAGTTCGAAGCGCTGGGCATCGATGTTACCATAAAGGAGAAACTGAAGAGCAGGAAGACTGCAGTGGATTCTGCATTCCTAAAACCAGGGACCGAGTGGAAGGAAATAATATTAAAGGAGATTATCCCCCAGGAAAGAATTGGCATGCGGCCCGATATCAAGATCAAGATCGAGGTAGACACAAATCCGCCACTTGGTTTTACCACGGAGGAGAAACTGCTTTTGAGACCATTTTCGTTTTATACAAAATGTTTTTCAGCACCTGATCTATATGCAGGCAAAATGCATGCGCTCCTATTTAGAAAATGGAAAGGCAGGACTAAAGGTCGGGATTGGTTCGACATGGAATGGTACATTCAGAACAACATCCCTCTCAATCTGGAGCATCTGGTGGTCCGTTCCATTCAAAGTGGCGACTGGCCCAAAAAAAAGATGAGCAAAACCGAATTTATCCAATTACTACATTCCAGGATCGACCAAATATCGATAGATGACATTAAGGATGATATTGTACGTTTTATTCCCGACCAAAGACCTCTTGCAATTTGGTCACGGGATTATTTTAAGGAATTGATCAAGCGAATCCGCTACCTGGAAAAATGAAAAATGTACCTAAAATATGTCTTCTTTAGAACAATTAAGAAGTTCGGAAATGCATTTTTTCAACATCAGTCCAGTATAGATTTGCAAAGGCCAATTGATCAAAAGTGAGCTTATAATTATGGTTCCCGGAGCTTTATTGATCGACAATAGAATAGGAGCAAAGTGATACTATGAATATTGACGGCAAAACGTCGAAGGAAAGGGCAAAGCAAGATGCATTAAAGATCTGAAGACGATCACCTCCAAAGGAAAAGGAAATTCCGGCGGAGCCCGCATCATCACACATGTCCACGTCTCAGCGAACAACGTCTATCTCCTGGCTATCTATGATAAAATTCAGATGGAGAATATTACGGATATCACAATCAAGGAACGATTAAAAAAATTGCAATAACCCTGATTAATAAACTTTCTTATTCTTTTTCTTGATATAAGCGTAGGTTAAATAAGCGGAATAACCAACAGTGCATAATATCAGTGAACTACTTGAACTGAGAATTGATTTAAAGACAAAAAACGAAATAACAGCTAAAACCGTCGTAATTAACAAATCGGGGTTTCGAACAAATCCTACTTGATATTTATAAGTGTCAGACATCTTCCAAATTAAAGGCCCCAAGTCCATTGCCTTCACAAGAGGCCTTGCATCAATATCGACTTTTGTTAAAGCAAGTTCAAGATAGTTGTTTATCTCCTTACTCATCCAATCTCTGGTCCTTTCATTCTCGATACTCTTCAAGTGAAATATAAAATTTTCTATGGCACTAAGGTGGTAATACTTCCACTCTCTTTTTGGAAGTAACTTTTTCAATTCTGCTACCTTCTCGTTTAGAATAATATCATCTACCATCATTCAACCTTTTTCCCATATCGTTGGCTTTTTGCATTAAGTCCCCGCTTGGTTCTTGACTCTTCTTTTGAATATAATCAATCATTGGTTTCATTAAATCTTTAAACTCAGCACTCTGATTCATTAGTTTTTCCCATTTCCCCGGGTTTGATTTATAGTAAATCATCGAACACGCAGCCAGTAGTTCACTTCGGAGATTATTCAACACAAAATTTCCATTTAACCATATTCTTAACTGTGCATCTTCAAGTAAAAAACCAATTTTATCGACTGGTATTAACCGACTTCCAACACGAATTAATACTTGCCCACTTTGATAAATTACAGGAATGGCAGTTTCTGAAAGAAAAATAGTAGCAAGAGGTGCAAATAAAGTTCCATATATAATAGGATCTTGCTGCCTTTGCATTTGATAAATTTTAGCCAAGTGATGTTGAATACCATCTTGACGGTATAGCCATTCTCTTAAATTATCATTCTTTACACGTGAAAAAGGGATATTATTGTTTACGAGATTCCAATAAATATTATGTTTAGCTTGAGAAGTATAGCCTGTAACAGATACCGTAGCAAGAGAGGGTGCCGTATTAACAGGTTCTCCATTTACCGTAGAATCTTTCAATCCATATGGATCATTTCTAAGTATTGGGTTGTTTGATGCATAATTATAAGGGGTAAGGTTTGATGAGCTTAATGCTAATGGATCTATCTGCCAAAACCTACCCAGTTGAGGATCTAAACTCCTAAAATTAGTTTCATACCAATTTAAATCGAAGTCTGTATTTAGCTCAGTCCTATCATTAAATTTCTTCTTATTCTCAGCCACGCCATTCAGCGCTTTACTGGATATCCCCGCCATTGTCAATCCGAACGGATAGTAATGCAAATACGACCGCGCGCCTCAAAAGCCCTATCTTTCAAAGAACATTTTCAGGTAA
The DNA here is from genome assembly GCA_035298945.1 of Chitinophagaceae bacterium. Taxonomy (GTDB): domain Bacteria; phylum Bacteroidota; class Bacteroidia; order Chitinophagales; family Chitinophagaceae; genus Pollutibacter. The sequence continues at coordinate 7,292 of DATGXN010000225.1, forward strand.
TCACTAAAAATATCAATGATTCACTTTTCACGTACGAAATAATCATTTCATAATATCTGCCCTAATCCCATCTTTTGCAAGAAGAGCGATAACAGTCTCAGCAATATTAATCTTTTCAATTTCAGATATTAAGGTAGATCCTGGAGTATCATGAAAGTATCGAACACTCCCCCAAAAAACAACCATTTCATAATCTGGATTCTTAAGCATTTCTGAGTCTAAAAAATAGATTTTCTTTTGGTCTATGAATTTTATTCCACTTCTTCCCAGAATTTCAACCGACCTCCCTTCTTTGTCCTTAGAATCTTTCATTTTTTATCACCATTTATGTTCAATGATTAGGTTTTTACCTTCTAGAATAGTCTTTTCTGTTGAATTCCACAACCCATCAGCCCTAAAGCGCGCACTATTAATAAAAACGCGAACTTCTCCAACCGCTCCCTGTGCGAATTCTTTAGACGCTTTCTCCCACAGCGGTGCTACAGCTGAGTATCCTTTATTTTTTTGAATTATCTCTAAATATTTCCCTTTCAATGTCATTTCCAAAGTATGACCACCAAACAATCTTGCATAATTCTCAGCTGTTGCGCCAGCTATTTCTCTACCGCCAGTCCAAAATATTCGCCCTCTCTTAAAATTGAATAATCGTTCAGCATAACGCAAATACCTAATTTTCGTAATCCAACCCACCGGCGCGAAAAGGCTACCCACTTCTAGCACAAATTCTTCCTGTTCGCGTTGCAGTTGATGCGTTCTATCTTTAAATCTTTGAAGTCCATCATAATTATACATCCAATTCCTCAGACTACTATTGGATAAACGAGAGAAGTCAGTATTTGAATTTACAAGCTGCCAGTATAAATTTTTCTTGGTCTGATTTGTGTAACCTGTCAAAGTAACCGTTGCAAGTGGAGGGACTGTATTAACATTTTCTCCATTAACTATTGAATCTTTTAATCCAAAAGGATCATTTCTTAGAATGGGATTGTTGATAGCAAAGTTATAAGGTGTCCATTCCCAGTTCGCCTCAGCCAACTCATCAACCTGCCAGAATCTGCCTATTTGGGGATCATACCTTCGATTAACAGCGTCATATAGTTCCAATCCTGACCCGTCAAAAAATTCAGCGGACTGCAGTTCATTTCCTCCGTTGAATTTGTACCTGTTATTTGGAGAGTTGTTGAGTGCTCTGGAACTGATCCCCGCCATTGTCAGTCCGAACGGATAGT
>DATGXN010000226.1:0-11161 GCA_035298945.1 Chitinophagaceae bacterium
CATACCGATCAGTTATTATGATTACAGTACTCCTGTATCGGAACCTATTGAAAAGTTCCTGATACGTAGACACAGGCTGCAGAAAAAAGATCCTGCAGCGGCAAGGTCTGAAGCCGTGAACCCCATCATCTATTATCTTGACAATGGCACACCGGAGCCTATTCGTTCTGCATTATTAGAAGGTGCATCCTGGTGGAACCAGGCTTTCGAAGCGGCCGGTTTTATCAATGCCTTCCAGGTGAAAGTACTGCCCGATACCGCAGACCCTATGGATATCCGTTATAATATGATCAACTGGGTTCACCGGTCAACACGTGGCTGGAGTTATGGTGCAGGGGTGACCGATCCGAGAACAGGAGAGATCATCAAAGGCCAGGTTACCCTGGGTTCGCTTCGCGTACGCCAGGACTACCTGATCGCACAGGGCTTGCTGGCACCTTTTGAAAATGGATTGCCTGCCGATGATAAGATGCTTAAGATGGCGCTGGAAAGATTGAAGCAATTGGCTGCACATGAAGTAGGACATACGCTGGGACTTATGCATAACTATGCGTCCAGTGTGAACGACAGGGCCAGTGTCATGGACTATCCGCACCCCATGATCAGGTTAGCTGCCGACGGCAAAATTGACTTGAGCCAGGCCTACGATAATAAGATCGGTGAATGGGACAAAATTGCGATCAACTGGGGTTATCGTGAGTATCCGGCCGGGGGGAATGAACAGCAGCAGCTGGATAAAATACTTGATGATGCAGGCAGCAAGGGGATGCAATTCATCAGTGACCAGGATGCCAGAGCACCTGGTGGTATGCATCCCACTGCACATTTGTGGGATAACGGAAAAGAACCGGTTGCTGAATTGGAAGAAGTGATCAACATAAGAAAGAAGGCCCTGGCTGATTTTGGAACCAATAGTATCAGGCCCGGGTTCCCATTGGCTATGCTGGAAGATGTACTGGTGCCTGTTTATTTCTATCACCGTTACCAGGTTGAAGCTGCCTGCAAATTGGTAGGAGGCCTCAACTATACCTATGCGTTGAATGGCAAGCCTACAAAGCCTGTTTCGCCTCTGCCTTTGCTGACCCAGCAGCAGGCGCTCGATGCTATATTGAAAACTTTGGAGCCGGAGTTTCTCCAGATCCCTGATCGTATTGTGAAACTCATTCCTCCAAGACCGGCAGGATATCCATACGGAAACGAACTCTTCAGAAAACATACGGGACTTTCTTTCGATCCGCTGGCACCCGCTGAAACCGCTGCTGACCTTCCGCTTTCATTTCTGTACCATCCGGAAAGACTGAGCAGGATGGCGCAGGACACAGGAGTAGGTATGAAATTATCTGAGATGAATAAAAGGATCATCAAGGCCACCTGGCAGGCAGCCAGGAGAAAGGGATTTGCCGGGCTGGTACAGCAGCAGACAGAACAGGTTCTGCTCACTTATCTGCTTGCAGCCTCGGTGGATGAGAAATCTTCATTTGCAGCGAAAGCCGCGATGAGAAAATCACTGGATGATCTGAAATTATTTATTGAGACACAAAAGAAAACAACAACTGATGAACAGCTTGCCGGTCATTACGCACTGGCCCTGGAAAGGATGAAATCGCCGGATAAGGCAAAGCCAACTGTTCATGCAGCCATTCCTCCTGGTGCGCCTATTGGTTGTATGGAAGAGGGATTTTAAATGTGATCAATTGTTTGACCGATGAAAAAAATCTATTTACTGATGTTGACAGCTTCACTTGCTGCATTTAATGCGAGAGCCCAATATCCGAAACCCTATAAGGCTGAGCATGCTGACAATTATTTCGGAAACTCTATCAGCGATCCATACCATTGGATGGAAAATGAGAACAGCGATACACTGAAAGCCTGGATCGAAGAAGAAAATGCATTGACCGGGAAATTTCTTTCAGGTATCCCATACCGTGATAAAGTCAGAAAACGGCTTGAAGAGATGTTCAACTACCCTAAATACAGTGCACCGTCGAAGCAGGGGGATTATTATATTTTCAGTAAGAATAGCGGTTTACAGAATCAGTCGGTCATTTACCGCCAGAAAGGCCTGAAAGGCGCTGCCGATTTATTGCTGGATCCAAATACTCTTTCTGCAGACGGGACGGTGGCATTAGCTGGTGTAAGTTTTCCCAACTCGGGAAAATACATGGGATATACTATTTCCCGATCTGGCAGTGATTGGCAGGAAGCATTTGTGATGAACGTGGCAAGTGGTGAATTACTCAGCGACCACCTGGTGGATCTGAAATTTACCGGGCTGGACTGGAAAGGGGAGGAAGGGTTCTATTATAGTCGCTATCCCAAGCCTGATGAATCAAAAAAACTGACCAATCAGAATGAGGATATGAAGGTCTATTTCCATAAACTTGGTACGGGGCAGGAGAGTGACCAATTGGTTTATGAAGACCCTGCTCATCCTAAAAGATTCTTTAATACAGGGATAACAGAAGACGAGCGATTTGTTATTATCGCAAGTTCTGAAGGTACCAGCGGCCAGGAGCTCCTGTACCGGGATTTGCAGGATAAAAGCCAGTCATCGTTCAAAATACTGTTGCCGGGTTTTGCCAATGAACATGCTTTTATTGACAATTCGGGCGATAAATTATTGGTGAAGACCAATCTGGATGCTCCCAATTTCCGGGTAGTACTGATCGATCCCAAAAATCCGGGAAAAGCTTCTTGGCAGAACATCATACCCGAGCAGAAAGAGGTGTTACTGGATGTAGAAACTGCCGGGGGTTATTTATTTGCCCTGTATCTGAAAGATGCCTATTCGCTGGTCAAGCAATTTGATTATGCCGGTAAGCTGATCAGGGTGATCTCCCTGCCAGGTATCGGTGATGCATCAGGATTCTCCGGCAAGAAAAATGACACTGAGTTATTCTATACTTATACGTCATTCAATTATCCTCCTACCATATTCAAATTCGATATAAGAAGCGGGAAGTCGGAAGAATTCAGGAGACCTGAAGTGAAATTTGAACCTTCTGCATTTGAAGTAAAACAGGAGTTCTTCATTTCAAAGGATGGGACAAAAGTTCCCATGTTCCTGACCTTCAAAAAAGGCCTGAAACTGGATGGCAACAATCCTGTTTTGCTTTACGGGTATGGGGGATTCAATGTGCCTTTGACACCCGTTTTCAGCATGTCTAATGTGTTCTTCCTGGAGCAGGGCGGAATATTTGCTATGGTTAATCTTCGTGGAGGAAATGAGTATGGAGAAGAATGGCATAAGGCTGGCATGTTGATGAATAAGCAGAATGTGTTTAATGATATGATAGGAGCCGCGGAATGGCTGGTTTCCAATAAATACAGTAACCCAGCTAAGCTGGCGTTGAGAGGGGGAAGTAATGGCGGATTATTAGTAGGCGCGGTAGTGAACCAGCGGCCGGATTTGTTTGCCGTGGCTATACCGCAGGTAGGTGTGATGGATATGCTTCGTTACCATAGATTTACCATTGGGTATGCCTGGGCTACTGAATATGGGAATGCCGAAAATTCTGAAGCAGAATTTAAAAATCTTCTTTCCTATTCTCCTTTGCATAATATCAAACCGGGAACCTGCTATCCGGCAACCCTGGTAACCACCGCAGATCACGACGATCGCGTTGTGCCTGCTCATTCTTTCAAATACACTGCAACCTTGCAGGCTGCCCAGGGATGTGATAAGCCAACCCTGATCCGCATTGAAACCAAAGCTGGTCATGGCGCCGGAAAACCGATCAGTAAGATCCTGGATGAAGCGGCAGATGTGTGGAGTTTCATTATGTATAACATGGGTATGAGTTATAAATAGGTGTTAAAGCTCTTCGGGCGGCAAATGAATAAATGCCGGTATTCAGGTCTCCAAATTCATCAATGAAATATGGTGATGAGGTGATTTACAATAAGTTGAGTGAGTTTTCGTTAAGTAATAATATAAGGGCGGTGAGTGAGGGGGATTAAATCGATGCGGGTTGAAACCGGACCCTACCTTAAATTTGTATTTCTTTGCCTTATGATATTGGTTATCCAGGCCCTGTTTCTGATCTTTTTCATTTACCTGGCAGTAAACATTCTTTACCTGCTTGTTTTTGCCATTGCCGGCAGAACCAGGAACCATAATCCTTACGCCATTCAGGCCAGCAAAAAAAGGATAGCTGTTCTGATACCTTCTTACAGGGAAGATAATGTCATTATCCATACTGCGCTTAAAGCAAAAGAACACAATTACCCAGCTTACGCTTTTGATGTTTATATAGCGGCGGACCAACTTCAGAAAGAAACCGTAGACGCGTTATTGTCCATTCCGGTCCATGTGCAGGTGATGAATTTCAACGGCAGGAGTTCCAAGGCCAAATCACTGAATGCGCTCTTTTCCAGCATTGATGAAACGAAATATGATATTGCATTGATCCTGGATGGAGATAATGTTATGGAACCCGGATGCCTGGAAAAAGTGAATGCTGCATTTCATGCCGGTTTCAGGTGCGTTCAGTTGCATCGGACCGCGAAGAACGCGAATACCGAAATGGCAGTGCTTGACGGCCTGAGCGAGGAAGTCAACAATACCATTTTCAGGAACGGGCAACGTGCACTTGGTTTTTCCTCCTGCCTGATAGGCTCGGGAATGGCATTTGAATTTCATAAACTGAAATCGATTTTCAATATTCCAAGTATATTGGAAAACCCGGGGGAAGACAGGGAAATAGATTCGATCATCGTCAAAGAAGGTATCGAAATCGAATACATCCCTGATGCGGAAGTGTATGATGAAAAAGTGTCGTCTGGACAGGTGTTTCAAAGGCAGAGGCTAAGGTGGATGGAGGCCCAGCTGAATCATATGGCCATCATCTTATCACCTTCCTATTTCAAAGGCCATAGAGACCGCAATTTCTGGAACAGGCTGGTGATCATATGTATGCCTCCAAGGTTGTTGCTGATCGCCGTGTTCATCCCTATACTCCTGTTGGGAGCTTTATCTACTTATTTTGGTATGGCATTGTTACGTCCGGGCCTGGTGTCATGGATTGTGTTATTTGCCTTATTATGCCTCAGTATGCTCATTGCAATACCTCCGAGATTCCTGAATGTGACGGTGTTGTCTAAGGCTTTATCGAAGTTCTTTTCTGCTATGGCACATATGATCAAAGGACTGTTCCAGTTGAAACCTGGAAGAAAGGAATTCCTCCATACGCCAAAATCCTTCACCGAAGAGATGAAGAAAGTGGTCTGATCTGTTCTGATTAATGATTTTTACGGCAACCTGCAACCTGCAACCTGTTACTAGCTACCTGTGCTGTCTTTTTTAGCTTCGATCACCGGAGTAACAATCGGTGCCGGTGAAGCTGCTGGTTTTGAATTTAAAGGTGCTCCTACAGCGATATCACATCTGTGTCCGGGTTGTCCGTGCTGCGGATTCATTCCCGGCGCAACCGCTGTTACAGCTGGTGCCTGTGTTTTTGCTGCCGACGTTGCAGTAGGTTTAGAATTCAAAGGCGCACCTACAGCGATATCACACCTGTGACCTGGTTGTCCGTGTTGGGGATTCAGGCCTGAAGCAGCCGAGATAGAAGTTGAGGTATTCTGTGCACTCACGGCAGGGGCCTGTATCACAGGTGCTGCTGTTGGAACAGATGAAGCCGGAATAGCCTGGGCAGTATTAGCTGCTGGTGCTGAATTCAAAGGAGCTCCCACAGCGATATCACAACGGTGGCCGGGTTTACCATGTGCAGGGTTAAGTCCTGCTCCACCAGGCTGTCCGAGGGCTGTAAGTCCTTTCAGGTTAAGCGGTATATTAACAGACGAAGCTTGGCGGGGTGAAGATGTAAGGGACGTTGTTGTAGCTGCTGCCGGCGCACTGCTTCCATCTAATGGTGCACCCACCGAGATATCACAACGATGGCCTGGCTGACCATGTGCCGGGTTCAATTTTACAGCCGGAGTTGGTGTTGCCACAGTTCCAGGTGTAGTAGTAGAGGCTTCGGTCCCTAATGCAGGCGTTGTAGTCAATGCCGATGATTCAGGTGTTCCTGAGATATCTACATCGTCCTGTGAGCCACAGCTGACTAAAGTGTAGATAGCGATTGTAGATGCGATCAGTGCAATTCTCATGGTCAGTTCTTTGAGCTTTAAAGTTAATAATTATCCAATCAACCTGGTTTTCAGTATTTAAAACGAAGTTGAAGGGTAAAAAGTATGGCAGGAACCGGCCAATAAAAAACACCTGGCCCATTTGAATCAGCCTGGTTAGCTGCTGAAAACCAATGTGATATGGATCATGTATGGTTGAATTCAGCCAGCGAGAACCTTTGCATGGTTTTCCTGAAATTTGAATTCAAACCGGGATAGATGGTGTTATTATATCCTTTTTCATTGAGGTACCAGCTTTTACAACCTGACGACCAAACGGTCCCGTTTAATCTTTCCTGGATCGTTTTATTGTATTGCTCCTGCAGTTCCGCTTTGGGATCCAGCATAGCTTTCAGTCCAAGTTTCTCCAGCTGACGGAAATATTGCATGATAAAATCCATCTGCGATTCCATCATATGAACCACTGAATTATGGCCAAGACCCGTATTGGGTCCCATGAGCACGCAAAAATTGGGAAAGCCAGATACGGTGGTTCCTTTATACGCGATCCCACCATTCTGCTTCCAATTCTCTACCAGGTCAAGACCGTTTCTGCCTTTTACACTGATGGGAAAATTCATGTCGGCCACGTTGAATCCGGTACAGAAAATAACGGCATCCAATTCATATGCATTCCCCGCTTCGGTGACCATGGCATTATTTGTGAATGCTTTGATCGGTGCTGTAACCAATTCTACGTGAGGGAGATTAAACGTAGGATAGTAGTCGTCCGATCTCAATATTCTTTTACATCCAACTTTGAATTGAGGCCGTAGTTTTTCGCGGGTTGCAGGATCTTTCACTTCTTTATTCAGTTTCCTGGACGAGATCCATTTCATTAATTGATTGATCGTGGCATTCCCTAAAAAGCCAAGACCAAAAAACTCATTGCTCCAGAATTCAAGTTCCCTTCTGATCCTGAAAATGATTGGCAGTTTCTCATAGATGGTTTGTGTGAGGGCGGAGATTTTATGATCGTGCCGGAAAGCAACCCATCCCGGTGTGCGTTGGAATACGGTAAGCGATTTTACCTGAGGTGCAATATTCGGAATCACTTGTATGGCGCTGGCACCCGTACCTACCACAGCCACTCTTTTCCCTTTGAGATCATAATTCTTATCCCAGATCGCCGAGTGCATGATCTTTCCCTGGAACCCATCCATGTTTTCAATGGCAGGGAATTTAGGGCGGTTCAGGGGACCGAGCCCTGCGATCAGCAATTTCACAAGGGTGATATGACCATGCTGGTCTTTAACCTGCCAGAGAGCAACGTCTTCCTGGTATTTTGCCTCAACGATGTTTGTATTGAACCTGATATGTGATTGTAAATGGTTTCGCTTTACTACGTCTTTCATGTAGTTCCATATCTCTTCCTGGCCGGAATATTTATGACTCCAACGGGGATTCGGTTCATCGGCAAATGAATACAGGTTAGACGCCACATCACAGGCGCAACCCGGATAAATATTATCCCGCCATGTACCTCCAAGGTCATCGGATTTCTCGAAGATCACAAAAGAATGGATATTGTTTTTTTTGAGCCTGAGTGCAGCTACGAGGCCGGCGAATCCTGCTCCAATGATACCTATCTTAAAATCCATGTGCATTGTTGTTGGCATTGGGTTCAGAGAATAGTTTTCTGGATTGTTTGGCTGCCATAGATGAATAGGAAACAGGAAATAACCGGGTGGCGATATCGATCATCCGCGCATCTTTACCGATCAGGATCCTTTGTTTTTTTCTGGCTATTCCTTCCAAAATGATCTTTGCAGCTTTTTCGGGAGAGGTTCCGGCGACTTTTGCAAATTCCCTTACTGAATGATGTTGGTGTGCAGCATATCGTCCCCTGGCTTTTGCGTTACTCGTGATCGCTGTATTGATACCACCGGGATGTACCGTACTGGTGCATATGCCGGTACCTATAAGTTCCATACGCAAAGTTTCAGTGAATCCTCTTACTGCAAATTTTGAAGGGCTATAGGCTGATTGATTTGAAAACCCTCCCAATCCAAATACACTGGAAATATTTACAATGTGACCTTCATTCCTGCTAATGAAATAAGGATAGAAAGCTTTGGTCATTCTTACTACGCCCCAGAAATTAATATTAAATAACCATTCAATATCTTCCATTGTTGTTTCGTGGAAACTGCCGGAAAGCAATGCCACACCTGCATTATTGATCAATATCAGTTTTTTCCCATTCAGGGTGGGGATCAAACCTTCGGCAAAAGCCTGGACGGCATCTTTATCTGCTACATCCAACAATTGGATCATCATGTTATTACCGGCTTTCCTGGTTTCTTCCAGGCCGGGAACATTGATATCAGTGGCAATGACTGCGGCTCCTTGCTGGCTGGCCTGAATGGCCAGTTGCTGGCCTATTCCTGAGGCTGCTCCGGTTATTATTACCACACTATTATTGAAATAATTCATACATGCCATTTAGCGGTATTGCCTAATGTAAATTAAATCTCAGTAATTATTATGAAGTGAAACTGAAACTGCCATGGATATTATACAATTTATATTACCTTCCCTCCACACCTATACCTTATGCCAGATGTCCTATTATGGATCTGGGCAGGCCTTGCACTGATATTCGTCATCTTGTTTTAACGGTTAAACAGGTTAAACGGGACGAGTATCATATTACAGGTGATTAATGCTCAGTTAATTTGTAACATGGAAAAAAAAGGCGATACAATATTCAACGAAGAGATTCCCCTGGTCCCGGATTTTAAATTCACCAGTAAAGTGGCCAATGTTTTTGATGATATGGTCACCAGATCAGTGCCCTATTATCCTGAAATGCAGAGAATGATCGGTGAACTGGCAGGAGATCATTACCAGCCCGGAACCGTGATCTACGACCTGGGTTGTTCAACAGGAGCCACACTGATACATATGGACCAGTTTGTGCCGGAAGATATTGCTTTTACCGGCGTGGATGATTCCGAAAGCATGCTGGAAAAATGCAGGTCTAAACTGGATGAATACAAGATCCAAAGAAAAATGAACCTGGTTTGTGCCGACCTCAATGATAATGTTCACATAGAAAATGCTTCGGTTGTTGTGCTTTGTCTCACGCTTCAGTTCATCAGGCCCATCAACAGGCTGAAACTGCTCAGGCAGATCTTTAACGGAATGAATAAAGACGGCGTGTTGATCCTGGTGGAAAAAGTGCTGGCGGAAGACAGTTCATTCAACAGGAAGTTCATTAAATATTACTACGACTTCAAAAGAAGAAATAATTACAGCGAACTGGAAATTTCCCAGAAAAGAGAGGCACTGGAAAATGTGTTGATACCTTATAAACTGTCTGAAGATATCACCCTGCTGAAAGAAGCAGGATTTTCCAACGTAGACACATTTTTCAAATGGTACAATTTCGCAGGTATCATCGCTCAAAAATAAATTATGATCGGGATTGGCAACTTCTTTTTCAGGTATCGTAACCTGCTATTCATTGTATTGTATATTCTTCTTTTTATCCCTTCACCTCAGTTGTTCAGTGAAGAAGTATTCGGGGCCCAATATTGGGTCTTTCCGTTTATACTTGGGCTTTTCATCACCATTACCGGCCAGGCTATACGGGGAGCCACCATTGGGTTGGCTTATATCATCAGGGGTGGCCGGGATAAAAAAGTTTACGCAGAAGAACTGGTTACCCAGGGTATATTCAGCCACTGCAGAAATCCGCTTTACGTGGGTAATATCCTGATGTTGCTGGGGGTTGGTGTTTTAGCCAATTCAATGCTCTATGTATTGATCGTAATGCCCCTGTTTCTTTTCATTTACCAGGCCATTGTCCTGGCTGAAGAAAACTTCCTCCGGGGGAAATTCGGTACTGCATTCAACGAATACTGCAAACGTGTAAACAGGTGGATCCCTTCTCTCAATGGCATTGGGAAAACATTTCAGGCCATGCAATTCAATTATCGCCGCTGGATGCTGAAAGAATATAATACACAGTTCGTTTGGATCGCCGGTATCCTGCTCATTATATTTACCCGTTATCCCCAGGTGACCGGAAGCAGTGAAGACAGGTGGTATGTATTTGGCGCATTGATCCTGTTAGCAGGCATTTATTACGGGACTGTCCGTTATCTCAAGAAGTCCGGAAAGATGAAAGAATAACAGCCTTCCTATTTCAATGTGAGATTCAACAGTTCTTCCTGGAATTGCATGAATACATCTTTCAGTTCACTGTCTGCATCGGTTCCATAATTAACACAAAATGCATGGGTCACTTCCTTATTGGGGAAGTAAAACAGGTTTGCTGAATAACCCACGTCGCGTCCTGAATGGCCCAGTCCTGCATTGATACCTCTTTCAATGAATTTCATCATGATACCGTATCCGTAACGGTTAGGGGGATCGGGTTTGCCGAATGTATTCATGATCCCAAGGGATTTGGCGGAGATCAGGTCTTTCTTCAATAGTAGGTGATCAATAAAAGTGAACATATCGAATACATTGGAAAATACACCGCCATAGCCATTGCCACTTCCAGTGATCAGATTCGATACATTGACTATCGTGTTGTTGCCATAAAGATCATAGTAGCCCTGCGCCACATAAGGAGGAAGTTCATCGTGGGGTTGATAATAGGTGTCATTCATGCCCAGGGGAGTGAATATTTTCTGGCGAAGAAGATCCGCATGTTTTTTTCCTGTGGCATACTCAATCACCATGGAAACAATAGTAGTATTGGTATTTGAATAGATGGCAGTGTCGCCAGGGGAGAAGATGGGATCTTTATCATAAATGAATTCGAGCAATTCTTCGGCCTTCCATTCCTTGTTGGGATTATTCAATACGGCCAGATAGAATTTATTCTCTTCGATGAGATCAGGTACACCTGTTTCGTGTTTCATGCACTGACCCAGGGTGATCTTGTTTCCATTCGGGATATGGTCTGTTATTCTGGAAGGGATCCATGTAGTGATCGGCTGATTCAATGACAGATACCCAAGCCCGGAGTTGACAGAATCTTCAATCAGTTTAAATACCAGTGTGCCTACCATCA
>DATGXN010000227.1:0-2556 GCA_035298945.1 Chitinophagaceae bacterium
GCCAGGCAAGCTGTGAAGATTCAGTAAACACATATTCTGCATCCCTTTCACCGGAACCTCTAACCCAATTAGCACCTGACCGGATAAATAACTGATTATGCAACTGAGCAAGGAAAACTTGCGGTTAATATCGCAAAAAAATGATCTGGAAATTCCCGATGTCAAAATTTGTGAATTACCCGAGAAAGTGCTGCAATTTGGTACCGGTGTGCTGTTAAGAGCCCTGCCAGACTATTTCATTGATAAGGCGAATAAAGCCGGGGTTTTCAATGGCCGTGTTGTAGTGGTCAAATCAACAGAATCCGACAGTTCTGCTTTTGGCAGGCAGGATGGGTTGTACACAATTTGTGTAAGGGGTGTTGAGGGTGGCCAAACGATAGAGGAGAATATCATCAATGCATCGATCAGCAGAGTACTCAGTGCCAATCTGGAATGGAACAAGATTTTAGCTTGCGCTCAAAACCAGGATCTGAAGATCGTAATATCCAACACAACTGAAGTAGGGATTCAGTTAGTGGAGGAAATGATCACCAGGGAACCACCTGTTTCTTTCCCCGGCAAATTGCTGGCATTTCTTATTGAACGATATAAGGCTTTCGATGGTGACCCTGAAACTGGCATGGTGATCATACCTACCGAATTGATCACAGATAACGGTACCAAACTTAAATCGATCTTAATTCAACTGTCCAAATTGAACAAGCTGGATGAACAATTCATCAGCTGGTTGGAAAGGCACAATAGATTCTGCAATTCACTGGTGGATCGTATTGTGCCAGGCAAGCCAGGGAGAGAAGAATCGCAGAAACTGGAACGACAGCTGGGGTATCAGGATGATCTGCTCACGATGAGTGAAGTGTTCAGGCTCTGGGCGATTGAAGGCGATGATAAAGTGAGGGATATCTTACAGTTCAGCACTATTGATGATGGGATGATCATTGCTCCTGACATTACATTGTTCAAAGAACTCAAACTTCGATTATTGAATGGCACCCATACCTTTAACTGCGGATTGGCTTTTCTTTCCGGATTCAATATTACCAGGGAAGCAGTTGCAGACAAGATCTACTCGTCGTTTGTAAAAAAACTAATGCATCAAGAGATTGCGCCTGCCATTCCATACCAAATCGACGGAGACCAGAAAATAGATTTTGCCAATAAAGTATTTGAAAGGTTCTGTAATCCATACATCAATCATCAGTGGCTTAGCATCACAGTTCAGAACACATCGAAGATGAAAATGAGAAATGTGCCCTTGCTGATTCATCATTATGAATTGCAGGATACGCCGCCTGTATGCATGGCTACAGGCTTTGCTGGATTCCTGTTATTCATGAAGGCCATTAAAAAAGAAGGAGATAAGTATTTTGGCCAGCGCAAAGGTGAGCTGTATGAGATCAAGGATGATTCGGCAGAATATTTTTCTGAACTATGGAAAGATAATAAACCAGAGCAGGTGGTAGACAGGGTGTTGTCCAATGACGAACTATGGGGAGCCAGGCTTGACAAGTTGCCAGGATTTTCAGATGCGGTGAAAGATAAGCTGATAGATATGGGGCAATATGGTGTTCTGGAAACAGTGATTAAACTGGTTAATAATATCAATTAAAGATTAGTTATGGAAATACGTTTTCAGAACAGTCCCAAAGAAACGATGGAGATGAATACCACAGAGCTTCGGGATAATTTTCTCATGCAGGGACTGATGTTGGAAGATGAGGTGAAACTGGTTTACTCCCATTATGACAGGGTGATCATCGGGGGCGCAGTTCCGATAAGGAAATCACTGAAACTCACCAACCCTGGTGAACTGAAGGCTGAATATTTTTTGGAGAGAAGAGAGATCGGCATTATCAATGTAGGTGCTGATGGGGTTGTGATCGCAGATGGGAAAGAGTTTGCATTAAGCAAGCTGGACTGCCTTTACCTGGGCAGGGGAACAAAGGAAGTGGAGTTCAGAAGTAAGAGCAAAAAACAACCTGCATTATTTTACCTGATGTCGGCGCCTGCGCATCAAAAATATCCCAACAAAATGATGAAGAAGGACAAGGCAGCTCCTGTGAATATGGGGGATCCTTCTACCTCCAATGTGAGAACCATATATAAGTTTATACACCTTGATGGCTTAAAAAGTTGTCAGCTTGTTATGGGAATTACGGTATTGAGTAACGGAAGCGTATGGAATTCGGTTCCTCCGCATACACATACCAGGCGGATGGAAGTGTATTTCTATTTTGATGTTCCTGATCAACACCGGGTATTTCATTTTATGGGTCAGCCCCGGGAAACCCGCCATATTGTTGTTGCTAATCACGATGCTGTGGTTTCCCCACCATGGTCTATGCATTTTGGGTGCGGTACATCGAGCTACGGTTTCATCTGGGGGATGGCTGGCGAAAACCAGATGTTTACGGATATGGATCCAGTTCCAGTCCCAACTATTCAATAATCCCTCCCTCCAAGGGGCCTCCCTCCAAGGGACCTCCCTCCAAGGGACCTCCCTCCAAGGGACCTCCCTCCAAGGGCCCTCCCTCCAAGGGAGGCTGATTCTAACTC
>DATGXN010000228.1:0-4144 GCA_035298945.1 Chitinophagaceae bacterium
AACATCAGGATAGAACCCCTTTTCTATATGGCAAATATTCAGATCATTCCAACTGATCTCAATGGGATCCACACCAAATCCAAGATGTGGAGGATAGGATCTCGAAGAAAGTACTGTGCTGAAAACCTCGCTTTTGCCGGAACTATTCCCCTCATCATTCCTTTCGGCGGCATTCATTTTTTTTGCAAGATGACATTGCCCGTTGCATTTCAATTCCGGCTTTTTCTTATTTATACATTTCTCTATATATGAACTGATATTAAAGAAATAATCCACCTTTAACACAAATCCCGAAAAGGTCTGCGCCAGCATTACGAACATGAATAATATAACACTGAGCTTTTTATGCATCAATGACAAAATTATGCTAATGAAGAAATCTCCATGTGATTACAATCATAATTGCATCTGCTTGCACAAAAAAACACCCGGGGATTCCTCAACACCCGGGCGCCTTATATTCCAATACCAAAACTATATCGAATTCCTAACCAGTTAGAAGTCTATCATCACAAGTTCAAATCAATCACTAATAAATTTAGGGATTCCCAATGACCGGTTTCGTGATAAATATCACTTACTCTTTTATGTCCCCGGAATATATTGAATATGATAAATACCCTGACCATCGGCATAACAGAACTTATCTCCTTTTGCAGAGAAATCGGGATTATCTATGAAATGATCGCCGGAATAATAATCATCGAGAAGTTCTGCGCGAGCCAAACCATCTATCCGATATTTCTCCATTTTGAATAACGAATAGGAGTAATCCAGTAAGGAAACCACGAGATAAGGCGCATCAACAGTGCCATAGGGTGCCTGATCGGGAATATGGGTTTTAAGCTATCGTGCGGTTGTACATAAGGAATATCCGGAACCCTGTTCTTGTCTTTCGTACTTCCGGTCAGCTTAGCAGAAGCCAGAAATACTATTGTGAACATGCGTTTCATATAATCTGGAGATTAGCAGGTGAACAATGCAGCGGAACAAAGTTCTGCTGCATTGTCCGATTAAAATCAAAAGCCATCACTCCTTAACAAAAGCCAGGTTGGCAACCATTTGGGTTGCACCGGTAAATACAGTAATAAGCTTCTCTGGGTTTCCTCCTGCTACGGATACTTTATAAATACTCTGGGAGTCAGTCAAATCATCAATCCCAATAAAATAGAGATAAAGTCCATCCGGAGAAACAACTGGGAAATTAGACATTGTAAGACCTGCGTAAGTACCATCAAACATCCTGGAAGTTGTACCTTCCGCACCTTCGGTAATTGAAGACAAGAGCAGATCGTAGGTTTCGTGATTCTGTCCATATTTTGAAGAACTGTAAATCACCTTTGTTCCATCTGTAGTGAAAACAGGGTATAGATCTTCATCACCAGCCTGGTGATCTTCAGAAATACGGACCCTGTTATTTCCCTGCAGATCGGAAACATAAATACCACCATTATATTCAGGGCCATTCACAAATGTCAGCTTGCTGCCATCCGGACTGAACCTTGGATAGAAAGCCATATAATCATTCCCATTGCTGGTGATCTTTACAGGTGTTGCATTTTCAGAAGCGTTAACAATGTAAAGATCAGCCATATCCTCTCCGGCTGGAGAAGCAGAGAACACAATCTTGGATTCATCTGCACTGAATGCAGGGCAACCGATCAATGTATTGGAATGGGTGTAAATATTGGTTACGGCTGCTGTATTTACATCCATCATTTTCAGCATCGCACCTTCGGTATAAACCACTTTTTTACCTTTAGGACTTACCGCCGGAACTGCGTACGCATTGCCCATTGCCAACCTGCTGGCAATGAACGCAGCCTCACCCGTGCCATCGGTATTATACTTTACGAGTTTGTAATTACCTGCAGTTACATCAAGTACTGTCAGTACTAAATAAGAAGTAGGCGACGCCGGCGGAGCTGGCGTGTCGTTCTTGCTGCAACTGGCCAATATAGCAGAGACCAGTAATGCAATGATGATCTGGCGTTTCATGTGCAACTTTTTACATTAGTGCACCTGAGGATCAACGACCAGTTTGTGATTTGTTTACATAGTTCAGACCAACGATCACTTCATCAGAACCTAGCATACATGCAGTCAGTTTTACGGGTTTTCCCCCTGGAAACTGCATGCTGTATATGAAAGAGCCTTGCGTATCCGAATACCCATAGAAATAAAGGGTTCTGCCATCGGTAGATAATGTAGGATGTAAAGCCACATTCAACCCCAGATTCTTTAAAGTAGTCAACCGGTTACAGGAACTTTCAGCGCCTTCTCCAATTCCGGAAATCACCAGTTCAAATGGCCAGTCACCATTGTTGAACCGGTCCGATGCATAGATTAAACCATTGCCGTCTTTCGTAAACAATGGTTCACAATCGATATTTCTGACACTGTGTACCTCCGAAATCCTAACCAAATTGTTACCCTGCAGGTCAGACATGTAAATGCCATCGTTCTCACCGTTACCTTTTGTAAATGCGACCCGCGTTGCATCTCTGTTAAATACAGGATAGGAAGAATGATAACCGGGTGCATTCCTGGTGATATTCACCGGCTTCGCCCCGGGAACAGCACTCATCACATAAACATCGCGCCGCTGATACAAAGGATTGTACTCGGAAAAAGCGATCCAGGTACCGTCTTCGGATATCTTCGGCAGATCGATCAATGAGTGTTCGTGTTTATAAAGAAATGTACTGTTCCCGGTTTGAACATCCATGATATAAATGGAATCATTACCTATATGGACCAGCTTATCACCCTTTTCATTTATATCCGGATAAGCATCGAAAGAAACAGCTGTGGAGAAATTCCTGCTGATGAACGGATCGCCACCCCATGCGCCGCTTGAATTGTACCTGACCATCCGAAATGAATTGGTGGGCATTTCCCAAACTGTAGCCACCAGGAATGAATTTGCTTCGGGTGAAGTCTGACCAGGTTGCAGATCTTCCTTACTGCAGGCGGCTAGTGTTACTACAGCCACCAAAGCAAAAGCAAGATGGCGTTTCATTATCAAAGGTTATTTTGCAATCTAACCTTATACATTTTTATAAACAATGACTTAACTCATTGATTGGTAAAATGCATGTTGATCAAAGACCCGGATCTCTACTTAGCGTGGACCTTTTTAGAACTGGAAACAATAAACTTTTTTATCAAGTCCAGATCCTGAGACGACAATCTGTTACCAAAGTTGGGCATGCCCAGTGGTTCAAGCATGCCTTTTAATACGATGCTGTCCATGATATCAAATTTCACTTTCTGGATATATCCCAGGTCCGGCAAAACACCATAGTCCTTATCAATTGTACCATGGCAAGGCATGCAATATTGCAGGTAGATCTCTCCTCCCCTGGCTATCTCTGTGGTTGTTCCGGGATAGTCAAAATTCAATGGAGTGGGCCGCTGTATTGGGATCAATACAGGCATTTTTGCTTTCCCTTCCAACTTGAAAGTGTAGATATGAGCAGCAAATATATCAGGCGTGGCTTTTGCCCAAAGTGCTGCATTAGAACCACCCCAACCTACCTGGAAGCTGATATACTGGACGCCGTCAACCATATAACTGATGGGCGGAGCAATTACACCCGTACCAACATTTACTTTCCAGAGCAACTTGCCATTATCACCGTCATAAGCAGAAAGATTGCCATCACCGGAGCCCTCGAATACTAATCCACCTGCTGTTGTAACCACACCGCCATTCCAGTGAAAATCATGTTTTACCCGCCACACTTCTTTTTGATTCGCCGGATCCCAGGCCAGCAGAAAACCATATTGCTGCTCTTTGGGGGCACTAGAGTCCATTCTGAAGGGTTTATTCATATTGATATCTCCTCCAAGATTCCATCCTGCACCTGACCCATATTCCGAAGGTTTCCCAAACTGCCAGGCTGAATCAAATCCATATGGGAATGAAGTAATCCGCGCAGGGATATACATCAACTTGTTCTTTGGGTTGAATGCCATGGGGTGCCAGTTATGCCCGCCATCAAAATTCGGGAAGATCTCGACATTCATTTCTTTCATCCGCGCAAACCCGCTCTCAATGGGTCTTCCCTCGGGGGTCATCCCTACAGCCCAATTCATGTATGTAACCGGCGCATGGAGTAAAGTGTTTGCGATCGATACC
>DATGXN010000229.1:0-21952 GCA_035298945.1 Chitinophagaceae bacterium
TCCCCATGATGCCAGTTCGTACAAAATTGGAAGAAGGGTTTTGCCAGCGTTAGTCAAGGTGTATTCCACTCTTGGTGGCATTTCATTGAATTCCCTGCGTTTAATCAAACCAAATGTTTCCAATTCCTTTAATTCATTCGAAAGCACCTTACCTGAGATGGAAGGAATGATTTGTTTCAGCTTCCCAAACCGCATCACCCGGTCTCCGATACAATTTAAGATAATTGGCTTCCACTTGCCCCCAATAATACTCATGGCTCGCGTAACCGGACAGTTTAGTGGATTTTCAATGAATCGGGGGTTGAAATTTGTAGTTACCATTTGGTTACCTGTATTTACTTTCTTAGTTACAAAAGTATACTATAGGACATAGTTTTGCTGAAACATTTTACATGAAAAAGAATCTCGGATTCAGTATACTACTCTTTTTAATTTTCACCTCAGGCTTCGGCCAGAAAAGGTTGCAGCTTGGTAAACAGACGTTTGAATTGCACAATGTTACCGGTTCTATAATAAAGTTCGAGGGTCAAAACGTTCTGAAAATTGAACGTGATTTAATTGCCCTTCCGTTTGATGCCAACAGATTGGAAGCTACCGTTGACGAACCTCATTACGCTAAGGTGGCAGGTCTTGATGACTTTGAGAACGGGACCATTGAAGTGAAAATGTACAGCCAAATTCAGAACCCTTCTCCTTTCCCAGCTGCAGCTGGTTTTATCGGGGTCTTTTTCAGGATCGCTGAGAATGATAGTGCATTTGAGTCTATTTATCTTCGACCCAAAGTGGGCCGGGCAGGTAATCAATTGTTCCGCAACCACGCTGTTCAGTATTTCTCTTATCCGCACGCCAAGTTTGAGACCTTGCGGAAAAACTTTCCTCCAGGCGCCTATGAGGGCTCAGCACCTGTGGCATTGAAAGAATGGATAACTATGCGAGTTGAGGTGAATGGCGAAACTGCTGAAATGTTCATCAATAACATGAAGTACTCTTCGTTCATCGTTGATAAAATGCTGGGAAAGATAAAGAAAGGTGGAGTTGGCCTGTATGTTGATATTGCTACAATCGGATATTTTAAAGATTTGAAAGTTACCAGGAAGCCATTGAAGGTTAAGAAGGAAGGTGAGAAGTTGGACGGCATTTAACTATTTTCTACTTCTGGTCAGATCACCGAAAGTTTAAGCTTTGGTTTCCAAATAATATTTAGTTCAATAACCCAGTCCAAACTGCAGCTTTGGTTTATAAGGGGAGCGAAATGGTAAAACGGTTATACGATTTTCGTGTAACCGTTTTTGTTTTTAAGCTAGATCCTGACTTGAAATTATTTAGTCTTAAGAGGCGAATATTTTAATGCCGCCTCTAGTATTTACCTGGTTATGATCAATTCCTGTTTGTTTCTCGGTGATTAAATCATCATGTAGGTTTGGAGTAGAGCATCGTTCCCTTCACATACCTGTCTTGCCAAACCGAGGCGTTCTCCCTGGCTTTTTTCTATATCGCTTGGACCGAGGGAGAAAAATACGTCATTGAAATTCTCAATGAACATGAATTGAAGTATTATAAAAGACACCCTGACCTATGGGGAAGCCCGGAAGTATATGCCTGTACGAAATAGATAAAAATGGTTATACTTAAACAGCACGGCCCATAGCAGCTTTGCGTTTTATTTCCGGCTTTTGATGTAACTAATACCCGATTGCGTTAGTCTCATCAGTTCAAGGGTGAGCCGTCTGGCCAAGCCTGCCGCTTTGGGGCTTAACAAAACCTATCAAAAAGACATGAAGTATTGTAGTAAAGCAAATCTGTATGTATTGGTGCTGCTCCTGGTCTGCAGTAGAGGAAGTGTTGTTTTTGCTCAGACATTCCAAACCACTATCGATAGTATGATCATGGCCACAATCAGTGATCAGCAAGGCCCTGGTGGAGTGTTCTTGGTCGCGAAGAACGGGAAAAAGGTTTATCATAAGGCAATCGGAAAAGCTAACCTTGAGTTGAATGTTAACCTGACCACAGATCATGTATTTCAACTCGGATCCATGACAAAGCAGTTCACTGCTGTTGCCATCCTCATGTTGGAAGAGCAGGGGAAATTACGCGTAGACCAGCCGGTATCTGCATTCATCCCCGATTATCCTTCGGGCAACGCCATTACATTGCATCACTTATTGACACATACATCGGGGATTAAGGATTTTACTAAGATGAAAGCGCTCGGGGATATCGCGCAAAAGGAAATGACGCCAAAAATGATGGTAGACTTTTTCAAGAATGAACCCATTGATTTCAAACCCGGTGAAAAGTTTGAATATAATAACTCAGGGTACGTGCTTTTGGGCTATATCGTTGAATTGGTTTCCGGCGAAAGCTATAAAGATTATGTCGAGAAACGCATTTTCCATAAACTGGGAATGGAGCATTCATTTTATGCTACTGATAGGCTGCTCATTAGAAATCGAGCTTATGGGTACCAGAAAAAAGAGCTGGGATATGTCAACAGAACAGTGATCAGTTTCAGCGTTCCTTTTTCCTCAGGCGCATTAATGTCAACAAGCGACGATATGCTGAAATGGCAGAGTGCTTTAACCCAGCACGTTTTGCTTAGTAAAGAGAGCACTGAAAAGGCATTTAATACTTATAAGCTGAATAGCGGACAAGAGTTCAGCTATGGCTACGGTTGGCACGTTAAAGAAATAGATGGCATCAAAGATCTGGAACACGGAGGCAGCATATTTGGCTTTAAAACAATGGGAGTATACATCCCGGAGGTAGATATCTATGTGTTGGGTCTGACCAATTGCGACTGCAATTCCCCCACTCAGCTCGTGAAAAACATTGCTGCCAAGGCGCTACAATGGGATAAAAATTCCGGACTGAAAAGCCTGGGATATCAATAAACTTGGTTAGGTTTTGATTTAACCGTGGATGCCCTGACGGAAACTGAAACAAGAACTTGCTTCCATAACTATTCAGGGCGATACCAGTCTCCATGCCTGAAAAGCAACAACCCGGCAAGCATATTAGCCTGCCGGGTTGTATCATCTATAAGAAAGGATAGCGTGGGGCATCCTTATGTCAGTCCCTGAATTTCAATTGGGTCTTTACATTTTCAGCAACTTTTTTTCCCTGCCAGAATCCATCTTCTATTGACTTCCGGTAGTGGATACCGCCATATAGTCGAGACCAACCTGCTTCTTCTCCTGCCTGGCGGAATGAACTGTAATGCCGGGGTTCCAGGGTAATTCCCTGCGGTGTTAGCAGTCCATAGAACGTGCTATCCGTGAAGGATACTTCACCAAGGACTGTGGTCAACGCTTCTGCATTGGCAATGGAGAGGCTGGCGTGTGCTGCGGGATATTCAGGATGGGGTGCGCTGAGCCAGGGAGTGAAAGGCTGACCAATGACGTCGTCATAGTTGAATGGCCTGGCGAGCAGGAACTTGAACTTATCCTGCCAGGTAGTTATGGCGATATCCATAACGGTGATGCCTCCCAAAGCATATGCATAAGCTGCAACATCCAGTGAGGGCTTTTCTTTTGAGAGCACCTGGCGCAGTATGCTCACATAGTGACCCGGTGTGCTTGTCCCGGGGAAATCGCGCCACCAGAATGCCATTTTGTACTGATCTGTGCCTGCAGCGGGTTTTGATTGTATCACATCCAACGTCATCGCTGGCAGTTGTGAATAATCAGGCCCCGCAAGCGCTGCGCCTTCTCCGCTTTCGGGTACCAGCCTGCGCAGGTTGCCCATATACGGAAGTGTATGTACAGGCAGTGGATTACTGGGTGGGGTCCAGTATTGACCACCTACAAATCCCACAGGAGGTGTATAAGGCTTGTTCACATCTTTATAACCGTCAGTTTCAGACCAGGCAAAAACGGTCTCCGCAACAGACCTTCCAAATGCAACCGATCTTTCAATGGTTGCAGCGTCTGCCTCTGACGTATACTTTGTAAGCAGGTCAGCTTCCAGTTTATCCATCAAGGCCTTGTTCTCCGCTGTGGCCGACGGGAACATCTGCCTGTTCATATAGGCCAATGCAGCATTTGCACTGGCAGCCCAATGATAGGCATACCCCGGTTTGGTTTCAGGCAAACCAGTTAACCCGTTCAGTTGCGAAGCGATGGATCGATAAGCCGGCATGCCCGGAACAACGGACTCATATAGTGCGATACCGCAGTAGGCGTACTGTCGGCTATAAGCAACATTGCCGATGATGCCAGGATAGGCACGCATTTGTTTAACCTGCATATCCATCCAATGGATCGCTACATCAGCAGAAAATGTTTTGGTTTGCCTGAGATGGCCTGGCTTGCCGTCGCTTACTCTTGCGGCCTCCCATGTGGAATTCTGCTTTTCGCAGGAAAGAAGCATACCTATCATCACTACTACCAATAGCAATAATCTTTTTGAAAAAGCTCTCATACTAAAAAGTTTAAATAGAAAACTAACCGCATAAACATACTTCTGCAACGGAATTGCGACCAACAACCGGTGTCAGGGAAATACACCCTGGATAGTTATACCAATGCATTTAGAAGGGTATAACCGCAGTTCGTCGGCCAGGAATGCAGTTTGTCTCATATGTATCTGAAGGCTTAGAATTTCCGGAGCTATTGTTTAATTTAATAGGGTGTACAATAGCTAAACTATAATGCGCAGTCCATTTTTATTTTCAGATCGGTACAGATTGGCCAGGCATGTATTATACTGGCTGTTGCATATCTGCATCTGGGCCATATTCTGGAAAGTCGTTGGCGTTTCTGTATCCTATGCCCGGATGGTACTCAACATGACCATGTGGGTGCCGCTGTTTATTTTTTTCTGCTATCCACTTATCTATTTTGCCATACCACAACTTCTACTCAAAGGCAGGATACTCGGGTTTCTTTTAGTCATCCTTTCCTGGGGAGGTGCGGGCCTCTATTTCGATGTGGCTTACCGGGAATATATCTACATCCCATTGCAGCAGTGGATGGGCCTGTCTAACATTCTTCCTGGCGGGCCAATCGCATTCTGTTTTCTCTGCATGACCACTTCTGCAGTAGGCCCCGTGGTACTTCGGTTCTTTAAACTCCTGTCCATTAAACAGGAAGAGATAATAAAAGTGCAGGAAGAAAGGTCCACGGCGGAATTGCAGTGGCTTAAATCGCAGATACACCCGCACTTTCTGTTCAATACCCTTAACAACATCTATTCTTATGCTCTGTCCCATTCTGCGAAAACCCCTGCCCTGGTGCAGAAGCTCTCTTCCCTGATGCATTATATGATGTACGATTGCAAGGCTGAAGAAGTTGACCTTTCAACTGAGATCCAGATCATTCAGAACTATATCGATCTTGAAAAGGAACGATATGGTGATCGAATCAGCATTTCCATGAACGTGTCAGGGAACATGAAAGGTGTGAAAATAGCGCCGCTGCTGCTGCTTCCGTTTTTGGAGAACGCATTCAAGCATGGATTGTCTGAGCAGATAGATATTCCTGAACTTATAGTGGATATCAGCATGGATCAGGGGCTGGTCTCCTGCGTGATCGCCAATTCAAAAAATATCTTCGTGCATAGCAGCACCGAAGGGATCGGCATTCATAATGTGCGCAACCGATTGGAATTGATCTATCCGGGGCGTCATGTGCTGAAGATCCAAAATGATGCACACAGGTTCACCGTGTTCATGCAGGTGAAATTGGATCATGTTTATGTTATGCAGATGAAAACGAAGGCATTATCCCATACAACAATGTAAACAACGCTATATGGCTCAAAGCCTTGAGCTTTTTGATACGTCAGTAAATTACCACCAAAACCAGGTGCAGCTAGCCATTGGACGTATCAATCGTTTTTTGTCGGGCCCCTTTGTATTTTCACAGCGCTACAGGATCCTGAGGCATGTATTGTATTGGAGTGTTCATGTATTATTGTGGGCGGTATTCTGGAAAGTCATGGGTCCGGCAAATGTCAGCTATGGTCTGCGTGTTATCAACATGATCATTTGGGTGCCTGTTTTTGTATGCTTTAGTTACCCGATGGTGTATCTGGCCGTTCCCCATCTCCTGCTGGAAGGGAAGCTATGGCAGTTCATGCTTGTAGTACTTCTTTGGGGAATTTGTGGGCTGTTCATTAACGTTGCCTACAGGAATTACGTGTATGTTCCTTTGGAAGCCTGGCTGGGATTTTCCTATAAACCTCCCATGGGTCTAAGGGCCGAAAGTTATTTATGCATGACTACTTCCGCTGCAAGTCCTATGATCATTAAATTTTTCAAGCTATGGACCCTCAAACAGCAGGAATTGATCCGGATGCGCGTGGCGAAGAACCAGGCCGACTTACAATTGCTGAAAGCACAGGTTCATCCGGAGTTCTTCTTTCAGACACTTACCAGTATACAGCAGCAGTCCCAAACCAACCCCGCAGGAACGCCGGAGCAGATATTAAAGCTGTCTTCCCTGCTGAGTTATATGCTGTATAACTGTAAGATGCCCACGGTTAATATGGAAAAGGAAGCCACGATGATGCGTTACTATACAGACCTGGAACAGGAACGTTGCATGGATCGTATGGATGTATCCTGGAGTGTGGACGGCGACATAGAAGATCTTTTTATTGCACCTCTTCTAATTCTTCCATTTTTAGAAAATGCGTTTAAATATGGTATGTCAGGGAATATTTACAAGAGCTGGATGAGTGTAAGTATTTCTGCAAAAGGGGACGATATACTGTTCAAGATCGCTAATAGTAAAGACGCTGGTGTGAATTTCCCGGGCGATGGCGAAGGCATACGGAAGGTAAGAACGAGGCTTGGGAGGATATATCCCCAGGCCCACCAGCTCAGGATACACGATGAAGGTGATTTTTTTGTCGTTACCCTTCAATTAAAACTATCTGCCTGCACCGCTGCTATGCAACAGGAGGATGTATCTATTGCTAATGTGAAAACATTCCAACATGAAACTGCGATGTTTGCTCGTGGATGATGAACCACCTGCATTAAAAATATTGTCGGCTTATGCCGCCTCGATAGAAGGGCTGGAATTGGTGGGTGCCTGCCGAAATGCTTTTGAAGCTCTGGAAGTGCTGCAACATAAACATATCGATGTAATATTTCTTGACATTAAAATGCCCCGGATCATAGGTACCCAGTTCCTCAGGAACCTTGCCCATCCTCCAAAAGTTGTTTTTGTTACCGCATACAGGGAGTATGCTGTGGAGGGATATGAGCTCGATGCAGTTGATTACCTGTTGAAGCCTATATCATTTGAGCGATTTTTTAAGGCCATCACGAAGTTGAACAGACTGTTGGGAAATGAGGTAAAAGAGCAGCCCAGTGTAAAGGCAGGGCAGGACGAATCTTTTGTATACCTAAAGGTAGACAGGGGCATGAAGAAAGTTTATATGAACAATATCGAATATATAGAGAGTTGCAAGGATTATATCATGGTGTATCTTACTGATGGTAATCATTTACTTGTCAGGCAATCCATTGGTTCAATGGAAAACCTGTTGTCAGAGCACAAGTTTCTTAGGGTGCACCGTTCTTTTATTGTTTCCCTGAGTAAAATAGAAAGCTTCAATACAATGGCAGTACAAGTGGCATCCCGGCAATTACCAATAGGAAGATTGTATAAGCAGGCAGTCTGGGATAAACTGTCAATGAGATAAGTCAAGTTGAACGGCATTTAACTATTTTCTACTTCTGATCAGATTACCGGAAGTTTGAGCTTTGGTTTCCAAATAATATTTAGTTCAAGGGTAAATTTGAAATCATCAACTGGGGTCAGCATTGGAGGATTTTCCAGTCATTGTGATGAAATTGAAGACCCGCAAAACATAACAGCCAAATATCAAGATGGGGAAAGTATTTTTAAGCATTACAATGTCATTGGACGGCTTTACTGCGGGTCCGATGATTTCTCAGGAAAATCCAATGGGTTTAAATGGTCAATTATTGCATAAATGGCTTTTTGCCAGCAAAATGGAGGCAGATGAACAGGTTGCCTCTGATATGTTCAGCAATTGCGGTGCAGTAATATTAGGCAGCAGGACGTACATAACAGCTATTGATGGTGTCTGGGAAAGTCAATCGCCATTCCCGGTTCCTGCATTGGTATTAAGTTCCCAAAAAATACAGGTAAAAAAAGGTTTTACGGTTGTTAACGATGGAGTACAAACTGCATTATCATTGGCAAAGTCAATTGCAAAGGAAAAGGACGTGCTGGTTATGGGTGGCGCAAACGTTGCTCAGCAATTTTTAGAAGCTGGTTTATTGGATGAATTACATATACATATTGCACCCGTATTACTCGGGAGTGGAACACGTCTTTTTGAAAAGGAAAACAACCGTGTAATTGAATTAACTAAAATCAATGTTATAGAAACGCCTGGTGCGACCCATTTATTTTTAAAGCAAGTTGCCAGATAAAATTGACCAGATCAGGAAACTTTCTACCCAGCCAGTGTTTTTCCAACCAGGTAATTACCAAGCATTTCTTTTTGTTTGCTTGCCTGCATGGGGTGAAATTCACCAGCAAGCAAATCTCTGTAAAGACGCTCTATACCTACTTTTTGATAATATGAATAACCACCCAATGAATCCATAGCAGCCTGGGCGCTAAGTTTGCCATGGTTTGTTATAATCGATTTTGCCTGAACCGCCACTGCAGCCGAATTACTGCTCGGTTTGATGTTTAAGTTGTTGGCATTCTCAACTAATCTTTTATGAGCCATTTCAACAATCTGAAAGTGATTATGCATTTCACCAAGACTTGAAAGCGCATAAGGCTCATACTTTTCTCTCTTAGAGAATAACGCTATCGTTTTTTTGGAAATGGCTTCAACAATACCGGCATAGGTTGAAATGAAAACCGGGAATTGTAATGTGCAAACAGCATCCCAAACAGGGTGCCATTTACCTCTCTCCCGGATTAATGAAATCTTTTCCTCAGGAACAAACACATCTTTGAAATTAATAGAGTTGGATCCGGTGCCCCGCATCCCCATAGCATTCCAATCGTAAATAATCTCTACACCATCAGCGCTAAGGGGGGCCGAAAAATGCAATACCTGCTCTTTGACGCCATCGTCATAGGCACAAGTCATCACAGCAACATTTGCAATCGGTGACCCGCTGCAAAATGATTTCCTGCAGTTGATAATATAACCACCATCTGCTTTTCGGGCTGTTCCGTTTGAGGATACCCAGTCTCCGCCACCGGTGCTTAAAAGAATCCAATCCTTTTCCACAACCGCCTTTAGCGTTTTTGTTGCGGCTGCATCTCCGTTCAAATGCTTAAAAACCAGGACAGCCACCAGGTGCATGTGCATTGCTAGTGTAAGTGAAGTTGATGGGCAATAGTGGGCCAGATCTTTTAAAAAATAGCAAAGCTCCGAATATTCTACGCCGCCACCCCCAAGTTCAGCAGGAATTAAGGCCTTGTAAACACCATTTTCTTTTAAAAGGCAAAAGTTTTTTTCGGCAAATTTATTCTCCGCATCATAGGCCAATCCTTGTTCTTCAATTTGTGGACCTAGTTCAAGCAGGATGTTCTGTAAATTCATTTTTAGTGGATTAGTTTAACTGATTAATCGCGCCACAATACATTATATTGATAGCAACTTCAAGATTAGTTGGACAGTCCAAACTTACCCCGGTTAAACACACTAGTCATTCACTTTTGATTCAAAAACTAGTATAATCGATCCATTATTATAAGTACCATCAATAAGGCTGGATATGGTCTATGGCAAACTCTTTTGGTGACATTCCGAATCGCTTTTTAAAGGCCCGTGAAAAATAGGTAGGGCTTGTAAAGCCTGAGTCATAAGCAATTTCGGAAATCGTTTTATGATTTAGTTTGATAGCGGTAAGGGATTTTTGAAGCCTGATTTCCTGAATAAATTGATTCGGGGATTTAGATGTTAAAGACCTTAATTTCCGATTCGCCTGGGATTTGCTTACGCCTAATCCCACACTTAGTTTTTCAACAGTTAAGGCTGGATTATTCCATTCTTTTTCGAAATATTCCATTAGCGATCGTAAAAAGATCTCGGTATTCAAATCAAGCACAGCAATTGACTTGTCTATGGTTCGGTTAAAGTTTTCACCCTCAAAGAGATCTTTGACTTCTGATGTTACCATTACACGCCCCTGAGTTATTTCACACAGGTATTTTGACATTTTTGAGGCATCTTCAAATATGTTCACTTTGTCAGTTACCGGAACGCCGGCACTTAAGCCCATTTTGATATTTAAATTGGAAGAATGGGATGTATTTGCGGGTATGGATTGATTTTCCAGCGCGCATAGAACGGCATTGGTAACCGAATCAAATGACACCAGGACGTAATTATCCTTCTGCTTTACCGGTCGTCCGTTAAATTTAGTGATGTTGTTTTCCAGCGATTGATTTGCCAGTTTAACCGTTTTTTCCAGTTCGTCGGTATCACTATTTTTTAAATGGGTTCTTTCAATTTTAGCAGCCATTAAAATTCTAAAGGCAGGGTCGTCAATAATGTTGAGCCTGGTATTTCTTACATTTTCAGGATCTCCAATTCTCCCTAAAAAAGATTCAACTATGGTAGTGTCTACTTCTATTATTTTATGTGGAACATCGCCATGTGCATGGAGGTGCATGGCTTCTATGGCCTTTTCGTCTGGCGCTTCGATCAGGCAAAAGGCAATTTTTCTTTTTTCATCACACCAATAGGTCATTCCTTTACAACCAAATAGTTGCTCGACTTTCAGATCTTCCTGATGCATTTGTGCCACACGTTCTGCAGTAACATCTTCAGGCATATCGTGGCGATCCATATAAATTGGCATCCAATATTAATATTTTGGTACCGCCAAACTAATGCTTTTTGCATTTGCCTGCAACTGCTTCCCCAACGATGGGAAGTAATAAAACTCATTCTGGCCCGCTCGTTATTGCTGAAGCCTTCATTGTAAAAACAATTCTGCCATTTCCTTTCTCGATTCCTCAGCCCCGATCTGTAAACGTCTCTCATACATTTGTTTTGCATCGTTCCCGGCAACATAATGTACCTGGTCTTTGCCATCAGTTGCTGCTTCGTAAACTACAGCTACAATATCCTCTGCGTCTGATCCTGCCTTCATTAAATCCGGATGGGACACTTTACTGAGGTAAGTATCCAGCATTTTTTTATAAGGTTCAGCGGATGAAATAACCATACTGGATCCAAAATCCGTTTTTATAAATCCCGGTGCAACAGTTTTGATCTGAATTCCAAAAGGCGCTAATTCATAACTCATTCCTTCAGTAAAGCCCTGCAGGCCCCATTTCACAGTATGATACAGACTGTCCAATGGGAAAGTGACCAGCGCGGCTATTGATGTAATATTAATAAACAACCCGCTTTTTTTTGTTCTGAAGTGCGGTACAAAGGCCTGCGTCACTCTGATGGCGCCTAACAGGTTTGTATTAATTTGCATGAGCAGCGACTCTTCTGTTACGCTTTCCAACGGTCCTATGGCGCCATAGGCAGCATTATTCAATACTACATCTATATCTCCCATCGCTATTGCTGCATCCACAGCTGTTTTAATTTGCCCGGGGTTGGTTATGTCAAGAGCTAATACAGTTACACGTTCCATCCCTTCAAAATCCTTTGCCTTGTTGATGTTACGCATAGTGGCAATCACATTCCAACCTTTGGAATGGAATAAATGCACGGCAGCTTTTCCAAGTCCACTGGAAGTACCGGTAATAAAAATCGTTTTCATGTAATTTTTTTTATAGTGTTTTTATAATCAGTTTATATTCCAAAAACGGCCTTTGGTTCTAGAAATGCTTCTAAGCCAAACTTTCCGAATTCTCTTCCAATCCCGGACTGTTTGAAGCCTCCAAAAGGAGCTCTAGGTTCATCCACAAAACCATTAATTGCCACTCTGCCAACCTGAAGCTGTTCAGCTATTTTCTTTGCTCGTTCCAGGTCTGTGCCGGCAATATAGGCGTGCAGGCCATACATGGAATCGTTTGCAATCCTAACGGCGTCGGCATCATCCTTATAACTAATCACAGAGAGTACCGGCCCAAAAATTTCTTCCTGGGCTATGGTCATGTGATTGTCTACTTTGACAAAGACTGTAGGTCTGGTGAAATTCCCTTTGTCTAAACCTTCAGGATGACCCAAACCACCGGTCAATAATTCAGCGCCCTCTTCAATCCCTTTTTTAATATAATATTGAACCCTCTCATATTGTTTTTTAGAAACTGAAGGTCCTATTGCAGAATTTGGGTCAGTGGCAGGACCCACTTTCATAGCCTCTACACCTTTTTTTAAGGCGGCGAATATCTCGGCTTCTCTACTCTCCGGGATCAATATACGGGTGCCTGCTGTACAGGATTGACCGCTATTTTGTAATCCTACCTGCAAGACAAACTGAATTGCTTTTTCCAGGTCAGCATCCTCTATTATTATCGAAGGCGATTTTCCACCTAACTCTAAGGTTACGCGTTTCATCGTATCGACAGCGTTCTTAGCAAGCTGTTTGCCTATACCGGTAGAACCAGTGAAAGAAATTTTATTTACTCCCGGATTACGGGTGATCTCATTTCCTACTACTTCTCCTGTGCCATGCAAAACATTAATCAATCCGGGAAGCAATCTGGCTTCGTTGAATATTTCAGCCATTGCATGAGTTTGCAGGGGACTCAAATTGCTGGGTTTTATTACTACAGTGCAGCCGGCTGCAATTGCAGTAGATGCCTTTACGCACATGAACCATAGGGCAATATTCCATGGACAAATTAAACCAGCTACACCTACAGGCTCTAAAATCACTTCCGTGCCCTCTTTTAAATTGTAGCGAAATGTCTCTGGTTTCACTTGTTCCTTTGCCACCAACCAGGATCTCGTGGCATCCTGCAAGGCAAATTTGGTGAACCATTGCGGTGATCCATATTCGATGTTAATAATATTTAACAGGTAATCAGACTTTGCCGCCATTACATCATGAATCCGTTGCAGGTATTCCTGGCGTATTAGTAAGCTGGATTGCGAATAGATTTTAAATGCTGCATTAGCTGCACTGATGGCATTTTGTGTATCTACTTCATCAGCTAAAGTCACCCTGGTAATGATCTCGCCGGTTGATGGATTTTCCAGTTCCAATAGTTTTGTTCCATGTGGAGTAACAAACACCCCGTTAATGAAAACCTTGTTTACTGTTTGCATAAATTATTTTTTGCTTTATACAAATGTCTGGTCATCGGTTTTTAGGTGCATTGTTATTAAGCTCAAATTGCATTGCTAAAAAGGTCAATTAGCGATTGCAACAGGACTTTTCATGAGATAGTATCGAAACCGGGCAACAATTTCTATCGGTAGCACTTTGTTGTTGGCCGCATTTTTTCTAGTTACATTCGCTAAGCACTAAACACAATGGAAATCAGGCAATACCCATTTTATTTTAAAGCCACAGTAATTCTTTTTGGAATTGTGCTGCTGGTGTATGTTCTATTTAATTTGCAAGACATCATCATCCCGCTTGCATTTGCCATGGTGCTGGCCATATTGCTGAATCCTGTTTTTAACTGGCTCCAACTGCGGCACATACCCAAGATACCGTCTATTATCATGACGATACTGCTGGCGTTGATCGTATTTGGAGGGATCATGTTTTTCCTGTCTTCGCAGATCGTAAAGTTCAGTGATCTACTTCCGGAGTTAAAAGAGAAAATGGGTGCGCTTAATACACAGTTCGTCGAATGGACCCAGGCGCACCTTGGGATCTCGGTCCAAAAACAGGTTACACTGATCAATGAAGCATTAAACAATAGTAAGGGCTTGGTAGGTTCAACACTCAGCACCGCAGTAGGCACCCTGGGTATCATTCTCTTACTGCCTGTGTATATTTTTCTTTTTCTGTTTTATAAGCCGTTAATCCTGAATTTTCTTTTTGAAGTCTTTGCAGAGGAGAATTCAAAGCAGGTCGGTGATATAGTGAATGAGACAAAAACCGCTGTACAAAGTTATATGGTAGGGCTGCTGCTTGAAGCTTTGATCGTCGCTATACTTAATTCAACCGCGTTATTGATATTAGGTGTTAAGTATGCCGTCCTGATCGGTGTTATTGGTGCCATTTTAAATGTAATACCCTATATCGGTGGTATCATTGCCATAGCATTGCCGGTTTTGATAGCCACTGTCACAAAAGACGGGTATAGCACGCAGTTGGGAATTATAGCCGCCTATCTTATTATTCAGTTCATAGATAATAATATACTGGTGCCAAGGATTGTTTCTTCCAAAGTGCAGATCAATGCCCTTGTTTCCATCATAACTGTTTTGCTTGGCGCCGCGCTTTGGGGTGTACCGGGGATGTTTCTTTCCATTCCCTTCGTTGGAATTTTGAAAATAATTTTCGACCGGATCCCTGACCTTAAGCCCTGGGGGAAATTGTTAGGGGATACAGTACCTGCACGTCATAAAGGGGAATTGTGGAATTCGGGAAGAAAGAAAACGACACCTAAATGACCAGTCCATCTTACGACTTCCCTACCAGCTTCCACTTGTACGTTCCATTCTCGTTCACTATGCCCCAATAGTCAAACGTTCCAATCTTCCTGTCTCCATTATCATCCAACATTGTTGGGCCTGTGATCCCAAAGAATCTGTATGATGTTTCAGTGAAACCTGTTTTCATCTTAGAAAAATCCTGTAATGCACCGGGCACATCGTCTATTGTTAAAGCAATGGTCCAGACCGCATCATAAACAGATAAAGCATATGCATCAGGTTCAATGCCCGTCTTTGAAAGAATAGCGGTCCTGATCCTGGAGAGATCAGGATGGGCCTGCGCAGGCAGCCCGAAATTAGGTGCAAAAAAACCGGTCTTTACGGCAAATCCGGAAGCCTCCACATCAGACAACAGTACTGAACTCTGCACGATGCCGTCGCCACCATACCAGTTCACTGTAGACAACACAGGGTCAGATGAAGCTTTATTGAATATGTCCTTGCCCTCATCGAACGTAGCTGCATATACAGCCACCTTCGATGCGCCTATGGCATTACTGTATTGCTGGATCTTTGCCTTGATCGCGCTCACCAGTGCAGCATAATCTGTAGTTGTAGTTGCATAAGGAGTTATCGCATCCACCTGGCCACCCAGGGCTTTGAATGTGTTCCCAACGGAAGTCTGCAGGCCTATATTGCCAGCATCATTCCGCGCAACCGTGATCACGATCTGTTTACCTGCTGCATACATCGTTTTACCTATGGCTGCGCCCTCCATCACATCAACCGGGCAGTACCTGAAGATGGCATCCTTGGCAATAGCCATAGAAGATGCTGTACTTCCCTGGCTCACAACCAGTATATTATTGGCATTTGCGAAACTACTGATCGCACTCACTTCCGCACTTGACTGGGGGCCGATGAATATCCTGATACCGCTGTTGAGTCCGCTCTGGATGGCATTCTTTGCCTCTGTTGTATCCAGCCTGGTATCGTAATATTCACCTGAGAACCGATAGACTGAATTTTTATTTTCAAGATAAGTATTGACTTCCTGCAGTGCGATTGACATTGCCTCTTTTGATGTTTTTCCAAGTGAAGACCAGTTACCAGTGATGGAATTAAGTGCACCGATCTTAATGGTGTCAACTTTTTGAACGTCATTTTTCTTGCAGGACAAAGATGAGAGTATAAATAGTCCCAATGCTACCCAGAATACCTTTGCCATAGCTGAAGTTTTTAAATGATAGAAATCTAACCGCCAGCCAGTTCCCGTTCCATGACCCTCCTCAGTTAAAGATCTTTTTCCTTCATGATTCACCAGTCGATCATTCTTCTGTTCGTAAACAGTGGAGATCTGGATTTGGAAAAAGGGTATTCAATTTAGACTTATCCAGCTTGTTATTCTATGATAAGCGTCATTTTTCACTACGCTGGCTGGTTCTACCTTTCCCAATCAAATTTCAGGCTATGACAAGGCCCTGATAATTCATATTGTAGCTGTTCAACAGCATGTTTGAAAATGTTCCGCTTTTACCTTCTGCATGGCGGTAAACATCCTACTGAGACATTCCTCTGTCCTGTTTCTCCCATTTCCCATTGTCTAAATACCATATCATGAAATACACTTTGTTGTTCTTCATCTTTCTCATGTCCTGCAGCAATGCAAAACGAGAACAAGTTCAGGAACCTTCACAGCCAGCGTCAACCGAACAGGTTGTTGCCCTGGTAAAAGATGCTGCGAAACTGGTCCAGGATAAAGGCGAGGAGGCGTTTGCAGAATTACGAAAATCAGGAAGCCGGTGGCGGCAGGGAGAAACCTATGTTTTTGTGCTGGATTCAGCGGGTGACATGCTGGTCCATCCTGATCCGGAACTTGAAGGGAAAAACAAGCTGGACCTGAAAGACGTGAACGGCAAACCCATTGTTGAAGGATTGATCTCAGCTGCCACGGCGCTGCCAGGCAAGCCTGAGGGTTGGTACCACTATGAGTGGCCGGTTCCTGGTGGAATCCTTCCACGCTGGAAGAGCACTTATGTACACCAGGTGAATGGCCCTGACGGGAAAAGTTATATAGTAGGATGTGGAGTGTATAACGACCGGATGGAGAAAGAATTTATCACCGATATGGTGAAGGATGCCGTTGGCCTTGTTGAAAAAAATGATACGGATGCATACAAGATCTTCCATGATCCTGCAAACCGGTTTATGGCAAAAGATGCATACATCTTTGTCGTGGACACGAATGGACTGGATCTCGTCAACCCGGGCTTCCCGAGCCTGGAAGGACGCAACCTCATGGATGTGAAGGATACCCAGGGGAAATTGCTTATACGGGAAATGTTCCAGGTGGTAAAGGCCAGTGGTTCCGGATGGGTGAATTATATGTGGCCCAAGCCCGGGGAAACTGCTTCCACCCAGAAATCCTCCTATGTAAGCAGGGCCCAAACCAAAAATGGATGGGTGCTGGTGGGCTGTGGTGCCTACCTGGCCGATGCACCGCGCGCTGCTGCGGATTCCGGCGTTTTGAAAGCAACTGAACTGATGGCGCTGGTCCGCGATGCCGCGAAAGTTTTCGAACAAAAAGGGGAGAAGGCTTATCCGGAATTCCGCCAGAAAGGTTCAAAGTGGTTCCGTGGTAACACGTATTTTTTTGTCTGGACAACAGAAGGCAAGCGCGTGTTCCATGCGGCCGATCCGTCCAGTGAAGGGAAAGATGTGCGGGACTTGAAAGATGTTTTGTCCAAGCCTTTTGGGGCCATGATGATTGGAGCTGCCAACAGCCTGCAAGGGGAGGGATGGGTACACTATATGTGGCCTGAGCCTAATGATATTTTTCCTACCTGGAAATCAAGTTTCGTTAAAAAGGTAAGTTTTCCTAACGGTAAGCCCTACCTGATCGGATGCGGTATTTATAACATGCAAATGGACAAGGCCTTTATTGAAGATGTTGTGAATCGGGCCGCAGACCTGGTGACCGCGAAAGGAAGGGAAGCCTTCGGAGAGTTGCGGGATAAAAAGGGTCCTTATTTGTTCATGGATGTATATGTATTCGTGGATGATCCGAATGGTGTAGAACTTGTAAACCCGGCGCAACCCAGCATAGAGGGAAAAAATGTCATGGACTTGAAGGATGCAAAAGGTAAACTCCTTGCGAAGGAGTATATCGATGCTGCGATGAATAAAGGCAATGCATGGGTGGACTATTACTGGTATAAGCCG
Organism: Chitinophagaceae bacterium; assembly: GCA_035298945.1. Taxonomy (GTDB): domain Bacteria; phylum Bacteroidota; class Bacteroidia; order Chitinophagales; family Chitinophagaceae; genus Pollutibacter. Next base: position 17,695 of record DATGXN010000229.1, read on the forward strand.
GGGAGCAATGTTCCTGCGCTCAAACACACATTTGTGAGGAAAGTAACTCACGGCGGAGAGACATTTATCCTTGGGGCCGGATTCTATGAAAACGGCGAATAATACAGACCTGTATTTGCACCTCGTACCTCTGTGAATATTTATTGAATTGTAAAAAAGGAGGTAATTATGAAATCGTTTGAAGAAGTTCCGGCAATGCCCGGACTACATTCAACTGAACATTTGGCTGGGACCATTCTGCCAGGGCACTATGAATTCAATGAGACCCTTGAGATGGTACAGTTAGTAGAGGACGCCGCTGAACTGGTTCATCTTAAAGGTGAAGGAGCCTTCATTGATTTTGCCGTACCCGGCACTCGCTGGCGGAAAGGTGAGCAATACATTTTTGTATTGGATATGGAAGGCAATATGATCGTTCATGCTGACCCGGACCTCGAAGAAAAGAACCAGCTTGCATTGAAAGACATCAATGGCAAACCTATCGTACAGGGTTTGATCAAGGTGGCAACTGCCATGCCTGACAGGCGAGGCGGATGGTACCATTATGAGTGGCCGGCTCCCGGAGGATTGCTGCCCCGCTGGAAGAGCAGTTATGTGAAGCAGGTACAGACACCTGCCGGAAGGAATTATATCGTAGGCACCGGGATGTACAATGATCGCATGGAGCGATCCTTTGTTGTGGATCTGGTCATGCAGGCCGTTGCAGCGGTGGAGAAAGATGGTGAGCGTGCGTACAAGCTGTTCCACGATCCCACCGGGCCATTCATTGCCAAAGATGCCTACATCTTTGTGATTGACATGAACGGCGTGGAAGTGGTGAATCCGGCATTCCCCACTGTTGAGGGCAAGCTCATGATCGATCAGAAAGACAGCAGCGGCAAACTGTTTTACCGCGACATGATCGACATGGTCAGGGCCAAAGGATCAGGATGGATCGACTACATGTGGCCGAAACCGGGAGAAAGTGTTTCCACCCAGAAATCTGCTTTCATCCATGCTGCTATGAAGAGCGATGAAACTGTAATGGTGGGATGCGGGGTGTACCTCGCCGGCGCGCCCCTGGAAATTAAGCCGAAGGCAACGACATCGGCAAAAGAACTGGTGTCGCTGGTACGTGAAGCCGCTGACATCCTTGAAAAACAAGGACCGCAGGCGTATGCTGAATTCCGTCGTGAAGGTTCAAAATGGTATCATGATGATACTTACCTGTTTGTTTTCGACATGAATGGCAACAGGATCTTCCATGCTACTGAGCCTGAAACAGAAGGTATTAATAATATGTCCCTGAAGGATGTCATGGGCAGGCCGATCGTCAGTATGATCCTTGAGGCAGGTTCCACACCTTATGGCGAGGGATGGGTGCATTATATGTATCCTGAACCGGGGGATATTTTCCCTGTATGGAAGTCAAGCTTTGTTAAGCGGGTGGTTTTCCCGTCTGGCATGACGCATATAGTAGGTTGTGGGATCTACAAGATGCAGAAGGACAAGGCATTTATTGAAGATGTAGTTGACCGTGCTGCATCACTTGTTGCCCAAAAAGGTAGAGAAGCTTTTCCACTCCTGCGCGACAGGAAAGGGCCTTTTGTGTTCATGGATACTTATGTATTCGTTCAGTCACCTGTAGGTGTAGAACTGGTGAATCCGGCCCAACCCAGCCTTGAAGGGAAGAATCTTATCGACATGAAAGATGTCAAGGGGAAAAACTTCATCCGGGAAGAGATTGCAGCGGCCATGACAGAAGGCAGTGCCTGGCTGGAATGTTATTGGTATAAACCAGGTGATAACTGCCCTGTGAGCAAGCAGACTTTTGTGCGGCGTGTTGCACATAATGGTGAAACCTTTATCGTTGGTTCAGGCTTTTATCATGATGAGAGCAGCGAGCCCGGCAGAATAAATGGATATCGGAAAATTTCCTGGAAGGAACTGGATACCCAACAACTCACCCAAAAACTGACTCGTCAGTACGTGTTCGGCGAAAAGGCCACCGTCTCCAGGTTCGAAGTGAAGGCAGGTGCCAGTATCGCAAGGCATTTCCATGATAACGAAGAATTCGTGTACATGCTGCGTGGAGCTGTCAGGTATATATTTGACGATCGTCAGGAGTTGTTGAAAGCGGAAGAGATGATGATTGTTCCTCGCAATCTTCCTCATGCAGTCAATTTTCTGGAAGACACGGTGTTCCTGGCATTTTTTGCACCTGAACGCAAGGACTGGTTGCGGGGTGAGGATCAGTATTTGCGTCAGTAATTATTTAAAGTGGGGTTGAAAAAACGGGCAGCCTTCAAAGGCTGCCCGTTTCAAGTATAACCAATTGCTGCAGTTTTATATATTCTCATCTTTCAAAAAATCCCCGTCGATGATCAGCAGCTTTACGCCATCGGCAGAAGTTGAACGATGTGAACTGGCATCATCAGAAACTATATACATATCATTTGTTGCAAGTTTGATTTTCTCGCCTGTACTTAATTCGGAAATAAATTCACCGCTTAAACAATAAACAATATGACCTTTTTGGCACCAATGGTCTGCCAAATAATTACTGGAATATTCTACCAGGCGGACTCTAAGGCCTGGGAATTGAATAGTTTGCCAAATGGCCACTCCGGTATCTCCTTTATGCTCAGTTTTTTCTACAGACGACCAATCGATAGTGTGAAAGGGGATCATAATTACAGCATTTGTCTAATGATTAAGAACTTACATGAAATTAAATCATTTATTAAATCCTGGATCAGCCAGATGGATTTGTGTCCATCCCTTAATTCCATCCCCCGCCAAGAGCCCGATAGATATTTACTTTGGCCTGCAATTGCTTCAGTTTGGTTTCGATCAGTTCTATTCTCGAGTCCAAAGCTTCGCGCTGGGTGAGCAGCACTTCTATATAATCCGCTCTCGCTGAAATAAACAACTTGTTGGAGATATCTACAGATTGCGTCAGTATGTCTACCTCTTTTTGTTTTGTTTCAAAACTCTTTCCGTAATTATCCAGTTGAGACATCTGGTTTACCACTTCTACATAAGCGCTCAGTATCGAACGTTCATAGTTGTAAGCAGAGTTGATCTGCTTGAGATTGGCATTGCTATAGGCCGCTTTGATCGCATTCTTATTGATCAACGGTGCTATGGCTTCGCCTGCAAGGCTATAAAGTATTGATTCCGGCCTGAAAACAAATGCAGGATTGAATGCTGTGAACCCAAAAGCAGAAGTGAGTTTGAAAGATGGGTAGAAATTGGCTCTCGCTACCTGTACATCTAATTTTGAAGCAGCTAATTCCAACTCTGCCTGCCGTATATCCGGCCTGTTCAATAATAACTGTGAGGGCAAACCTCCAATGACCATGTCCATCGGATTGGCGTTAAACCCTGCAGTATTCCTGGCAACAGGTTGAGGAAACCTTCCAGTCAGAAAATTTATGGTGTTTTCGGCTTCAGTTATTCTTTGCCTGATCTCATACTGCAGATTCTGCGTGTTCAGCAGTTGGGCTTCAAATCGGTTTACTGCCAACTGTGAAACTTTGGCTGCATCTTTTTCAAGTTTAACCAGGCGAAGTGCATTTTGCTGCAGTTCGATATTCTGACCGATGATATCGAGTAAGTTGTCAAGCGCCTGCAGCTCATAATAGGAGCTGGCGATCTCTGCAATAATATTTGTAACCATGAAGTTCCGGCCTTCGATGGTTGACAGATATTTAAGTGCCGCAGATTTTTTTGCATTCCGTAGTTTCTTCCATACATCCAACTCCCAGGAAGCATAGGCAGCGATCGTGAATTCACCTACGTGTTTGGGGGCTTTATCAGGGTTCGCTTTCAGATCTTCTTCCGCAAGACCATCCCAGGTATACTTCCCGGTTTTTTCAACGCCAGCTACTCCGCCCAGATTGACAAATGGGAGATATTCTCCTTTTCTGGCCTGGATCTCGTTCTTGTCCATTTCGATCTCCCTGAGGGCAATGTTCAATTCCTGGTTGTTGCTCAGCGCCGTATCAATAAGTGCGATCAAAAATGGGTCAGTAAAATACTGACGCCATTTTATGTTGGCCACGTTAGCGGTATCCGAAACGTTTTTGTAAACATCCGGAACTGCTTTGTTTTCCTGTTTGCCCGTAAGTGCTGGAATTTTACAAGCACCAAAACTGACAATGATCAAAAAGAGCAAAAATTTATTTTTCATTTTTATTCCGGATTCGATTAATAATATTTACCACACGTTTTATCAGTGCAGAATCCTGCCTGCTTTCAACGAAATCTTCAGTTA
>DATGXN010000230.1:0-5498 GCA_035298945.1 Chitinophagaceae bacterium
TATTGAAAAAGTGTGCGCTAAGGGTTCTTTGTTTGAAAAATACTGGGCCTGGAGATTGACCGAGATGAAAAGAAGTAAGATGGTGAGCTGTTTCATAAATAAAAAGTTCAATAGTGAAGATAATGTTCATCCACTACATACCACTTCCTGGTGCACACACCGACCTTTCAAGGTGCTGATGATAATTGATCAGGCTAACTGATATACGCTCCGGCTGAAAGCCTGCATAATGCGACTCGATGCGGTCATAGATGTCCAGCAGCGCGTCCATATTGTTCTCGGTGACCAGCTCTTTAAAGAAGATTTCCCTGAGTTGCGGAAGACCCTTCAGGTAGCCTGCATACCGGCCTCTCATCTCTGTTATAGCTCTCCACTCGCCCTCCCATGCTGCCGCGTTTTGCAGGTGCTGGCGACAAACATCCAATCGTTCTGCGACTGTCGGCGGTGCCTTTTCCTCACCAGTTAGAAGATAATGCTTGATCTCCCCGAAGATCCAGGGGTTACCGATAGCGGCCCTTCCGATCATGATGCCATCAACACCATATCGATTCTTATAGGCCAAAGCTTTCTGAGGACTGTCAATATCACCATTACCGAAAACCGGAATGGTTATGCGTGGGTTGTTCTTTACTTTACCGATCAAACTCCAATCAGCTTCTCCTTTGTATAACTGGGAGCGGGTGCGGCCATGTATGGTGAGTGCCTGAATACCGGCATCCTGCAGACGTTCAGCCACTTCTTCAATATTGATAGTTTGCTCATCCCAGCCAAGTCTTGTCTTTACGGTTACCGGGAGACTGGTGGCCTTCACGCAAGCCTCCGTCAGTCGCTCCATGAGTTTCAGATCTTTCAATACGCCAGCCCCCGCACCCTTGCTCACGATTCCTTTAACCGGGCAGCCGAAGTTGATGTCCACAAAATCTGGACGAACAACATCAACAATACTGGTAGCCATGCCCATCGTCTCTTCATTCCCGCCATATAATTGAATCCCTATGGGCCTTTCTTCCGGTAAGATCTCCAGTTTTTTTCTGCATTTGGCGCTACTGTTCACCAGACCATGACTTGAAATAAACTCAGTGTACAACAGATCTGCTCCGCGCTCTTTGCATATCAACCTGAAAGGTGGATCACTTACATCCTCCATGGGCGCAAGAAGAAGCGAAAAATCGGGCAAGTCTATGTTCGCAATATTCATGGGAATGCAGGGCCGAAGGTAGTTATTCTGATCTACCTGCATTCAACTTATGTGTTTCAATCAAATGGCTTACTGAGCTTATTATAAGTGAATTGGATGCCAGTTCAGGACACAGCTACAAACTTGTTTTTGGATTTCCTTTTACTTCTATTCTTGGACCCTGTCAGGATCAATTGATATGGCCTGTTAAACGCCTCCTGCCTCATTTTGAACCTTTCTGAAAGAATGCGGATCGATTTTTTTGAAAAGCCCTTCTTGTATTTGAGTATATCAGAAACCAGTCCTTCACTGACTTCCAAAAGACCCGCCAGATCAACGGCTTTCATTTTATGGTCTTTCATCAATGATCTCAGAAGTTCCACAGGGTCTGAATCTTTGAACGTGTTGTGCTCTGCATCATAGTGTTCAATAAGCAGGGTGAGCAAGGCAATTTCATCTTTGACAGCCTTTGTCTTGGATGATGAAAAAATCAGTTCTTCCAATATCTTGCAATACTTATCATATTGCTTATCAGAGGTAATGACAGTATATTTTAATGTTTGCATTTACTGTGACTTAATTCCTAGTGGCCCTTTCCTTTTTCAGACGAACCCGTACCCACAAAGTAAATTTACAAAGACTTCACTAAATGTGAAGCTTTAGACAGCAGACATTTCAACGTTTAATGGCGTTAATCCTCTCCTTCAAAGTTTTTATTCTCAGTATCAATTGTTCAAATGAAAGAGATGGGTTAAACAGCATACTTTCCTGCATTATCTGGTAATCCTTTTCCCATGCCCCAATTATGGCATCAGGGGGTATGGGATTAATTTTATCAGGTGTATGATTGGCATAATCTATACCCCTTAAGGGCGTGAGCTTCTTCCGGTGTTCAACAATTATATCATATAGTTCTCTGTTTGTCAATGCAGCAATGGCATAATCTGTATCCATCAGTTTTTCTAAATCGTATAAGTGCCGACTTTTACGTTCTACTCTTATCTTTTCAGCTGGCAATTGAAATTCCTCGTGCAGTAGGAATATTTTTTCCAAAAATGTTCTTTGTGGGTTAACAGAAGGAATGAGAATGTTTTCATCTGCAAATTCTTGCCCTTTGTACTTCTCACCCACCATTGACGTAAAACTTCTTTCTTCGTATGGCTCTATTAAAGAACGACTGCCCACTTCAATCAATACTCTGGGCTGTAAGTAAGTAATGGGATCTGTTAATGATTGATAATAAACTTCGATAATCAAAGGATCCTGGTCATCCGATTTCACTTCAGCCACCTGGACGTTGACTTTCAATCCGGCAGCATTAAATTTTTCGGTCAGTTCAGGAAAATATTTCTCAGTGATGAACTTTCCACTTAGTTTTCGCAGCTTTGATACTTGCGAACCTGTCATTTCACTATCTGGCTTTTCTATACCCAAGTACTTCCTGTCCAATGCCAAATCAATGTCTTCCGAAAACCTGTCTATCAGTCCCCAGGCTTTGCTTAGCGATGTACCTCCTTTAAAAACAGTATATGATGCAATCGATGTTTCAAATACCAGTTCCAGTGTACGAACTATCCACCAGTCCTTTTCAACAGCAGCGGGCGGCAGCCCGATAGCTGCAGCTGTCTCCCCAAATATGTTTCTTCGGGTTTGATCAGTCAGTTTTAACCATTCTTGTATTGCTGCATTATTCATTGCTTCTGTTCATGTAAAACCGGTTGCATAATTTGCCTTATCCAATCGGGAGCCAACCTTATGTCATGTTGCAGATAGGTTACTTTTTCCTTTCGCAGCTGCTCCTGGATTTTGGCTATTTCATTCTGGCTTAGTTTGTTTTTTCCAATGGATTTTAATGCCTGAATAGCCAGCCCACTGATTTCTCCAATAACGGCTACATTTTTAGGGGTGGCTCTTTTAAAGGTGATGGTTCTTTTCCCAATTTTTATTTTGCGAGCCGCCCCGTCTGTAAGGTACACTGTATTAAGTGGCACCTGGGTAGATAAACCCAAACGGTTGAGTGCATATACACCGGTGGGGATAATTCGGGCCTTATCCCGTTTGGCAATGGCTTCAGCAATTGTTTCCAAAGCTGGGGTAACAACACCAATAACGGGATCTATCTCGGGCCGCACATAAATACCCCTGGCTACTCTTACGAGTTCACCCTGTTTTGTCAATCGCTCCAAGGCCTTGGCCATCGCTTTCGCAGTACCAAGGCTTTGGAAGTTTTCTCCAAAAAAAAGCGTACCCCTTTTGGCTTTTTTTATCCTCTTTAATGCTTGATTTTCAGCTTTTTCTGTCATATATTATCTATAATATTGTCGCAAATATAGTAAATTTATGCGACAATTGATTAAGAACCGGCCCTCGGAATGGCAGTCCACCTAACTCAGAAACCAATCTCCGCCAGAACCACCGTAATATTATCATACCCCCCAGCCGTATTCGCCTCATTAATTAAAGCTGCAGCACATTGAGCCAAATCATCGTGGCCAGAAATGATCTCACCAATACGGTGATCAAAAACAATACTGTTCAACCCATCGCTGCATAGCAATATGCGATCACCAGCCTCCAGTTTGAACTCCCTTATTTCCGGGTCCACGATCCCCGGTTCAGATCCACCCAGGCATTTTGTTATGAAGTTTCGCTCGGGATGGTAGAACGACTCCTCAATACTGATCTCACCATCATCTATCATTTCCTGCACAACAGAATGGTCGTGCGTAACCAACTCCACCTCATCCTTGCGAAGTACATAACACCTGCTATCACCTGCCCATGCCACATGCATTGTGGCATTGTTTATATAAGCAAGAACGATCGTAGTTCCCATGCCACTTGACCCAGGATGATTCCTGCCGTACTTCAGGATCTTTCTATGTGCAAACTTTATTGCCCCTACCAGGACATTTTGTAAAAGCTCTGAGGAACTGCCCCAGCCCTCGGGAATTTTTCCCAAATACTCCTTGACCGAGGAGATCGCTAATGCAGATGCTACTTCCCCGGCATTGGTTCCACCCATACCATCGGCAACTATCAGCATTGCTCCATGCTCATCAAGTATATACTCACCTGCTGATTGGATATCACCCCTACCCTTAAAACCCGTGAATATGGCAAAGCTGTCTTCATTATGATCCCGGGCCATGCCAATATCTGTTGCTGCAGCCAGTTTAATTTTCATCGTTCAATTTTTAAAGCCGATGGCAGTCCTTGTTCGCAATACCTCGTGCGTGCTTTCTCCATAATTATAGATATCTGCCAGTGTCATAGGGTTTGTGACTTCAACATTCTCCATACCAAGTTCCGAAAGCAGGCTTGCTGACTTACGAGCCTCAAGTGGCTTGAACTCGTACAATGCCAGCATCCTGCCTTTCCGTAAAAGCGCCTTGTCAATATTATAAAGGTCAGAATTAAATGTAGCTATGATCTGGATCCCCAGCGATTCACCCAGGATGCCATCTGTGAGATTCAGGATGGTTGAGATCGAAGAGCTTCTGCCCGTATCCCGTGACACCAGCAACTGTTCGGCATCCTCTATAACGAAAACAGACTCCGCATTCCGGATCAGGAACTTTGAAATTTCCGGACTTCCCAATGAACCAGCCAATTCAGGTGTCATGAAGATCACGTTCTTATTCAGCCCGCATATCAGCGACCTGATATAGGTGGACTTGCCGGTACCGGGCTCCCCGTACAGCAAGATCAACCCGCTTTTGTTTCCCTCACTGAGTGTTTTCACCAGCTTCTCATGAACGGGTTTCAGGTCATCGTTATAATGCTTATCCAAAACAAGGTCCGGCTTCTGAAACTTTATCTTCTCCGTCGAGAGTTCGTTATGGCTGACGATCACCATATGGATCTCGTTCTCTGTAGTTTCCTGCCTGAACTGACAGGCTTTCTCCAGCAGCTCATCCACACGCGGCTCATCGCCGGTTTCAAACAATACCGACATAGAGCCTTCTTCCAGTTTAATGAGGAGGTTCTGATCGAGCACATAATATCTCACACTAGTCATGAAAATGGACAACTCCCTGGGATGAAGTCTTTTCACGGAACTATAATGCTTCTTCTCAAAACCTTTTTCAGTTTCTATCCATGTTGCCAGCTTTTCAAGATCAAGGTTCGCAAGTCTTTTTACCGAAGGTACCGATCCGAAATAGGCATAATACAACTTGAGCTCGTCCAGGTAGCTATAGTCATCCAGGGCCGGAAGAATGCGGTATTTATAAGAGATGTTTTTCATGGTTTTCAAAACTTGGCTTTAAAATTAGAGTGAAATAAATGGCGCCAAACAACTGTGAAAAAAAGATGAACT
>DATGXN010000231.1:0-6190 GCA_035298945.1 Chitinophagaceae bacterium
ACTGCAAAAACATCCAGGCCCAGCTGATCGGCCAATTCGATCTCCTCCAATAAATTCAATAATCTTTGGTGCGGTTCTATCTTTTCTTTAGTAATGGGATGCGTGCCCACATCCGCAAACGTACAAATGCCTATTTCCATACAATCAATTCAGGTTGCAAAGGTAAGGCTGCCGCGGGAGTTGGCGCATTAAAGATCAGCTCTTAACTTGCATACATGCAAAGGGTCATTTGTCTGATCATGTTGGTTTTTTCGCAATCCTTGTCAATGGCCCAGGCATCCGATCCCTATGTAAAGGAGATCAGTCAATGGGATAGTGCCCGGGTGACTTATCTCACCAGCGACAACGGCTGGCTGAACCTGATGGGCTTGCTATGGTTGTCTGAAGGCAAGAACAGCTTTGGTTCCGACTCCTCCAACCAGGTTATATTCCCTGATAAAAGAATGGCAACCCACGCAGGCTATTTTGAGCTGGCAAATGGCGTGGTGACCATGGTAACCCAACCCAAGGCGGGTATTAAAGTGAATGGCAAGATCAGCAACAGGGCGATCATTTACCATAAAGACTCCAGCAAACTTCCGGTTTGCTCTTCCGGATCACTGAGATGGACCATCAAGAGGTCTGACGACAAATACGGCATCAGGTTAAGAGACCTTGAACATCCGGCTGTTAAAAATTTCAAAGGCATTGAGCGATTCCCTGTGGACACCACATGGAAAGTAAAAGCTTATCTGGACAGCAGGGAGCTGAGGTCCGGGGTAGCAATTACTAACGTATTGGGACAAACGATAACACACGATTCGCCAGGCAAACTCATCTTTACCATTTCCAATAAAACCTATTCCCTGGACGCAGTCTGGGAAGGTGAAGAACTCTATATTATTTTTGGAGACGAAACTACTGGCGTAACCACTTACGCTTCCGGCCGGTATTTGTATGCAAAAAAACCTGACGCCAATGGCTATACGATACTGGATTTCAACAAAGCATTAAATCCCCCTTGTGCGTTCACCGAATTCGCAACCTGTCCCCTGCCTCCCAGGCAGAATTTTCTCGACATCGCCATTACGGCCGGTGAAAAAGAATATAAAATACATTAGTGCTGAATAAGGTAGTCGTATACTTTTTTCATATCAGTTTCACTGAAGTAGTTAAACTTCCCTTCTTCAAGGAATTTCTCGAAACCCGGATGATTTTTTCCAAACATATTCGCCAATGACTTTTTGGTGGCCTGGCGATATTCTCCGAATCTGTCGGCGAAATAGAAGACCGAATATTCCGCGAAACTCAGCATCTGTTTGGCCTCCAGTGATTTCTGAATATTGGACACAGTGCTTACATTCTCAACCGCATCTATTGAAGAACCTCCGCCAGAAGTTCCAAACGCGCCTATCTTTTCACGGTTTGAAAAAGCTAAAGATTTTTTCTCGCCGAGTTTGACCTCCCCGGAAGTTGCGAGCTGGCGGACCCAGCCTTTCACGTAGTAAAACGTATCTTTTTCTATCACTATGAATTTGATATCTTCTGCCTTATTGACGGATACCGTATCTGCTCCATTAATGAACTGCATTTCACTGATCAGGTAATTATAATTCATTTTAGAGCCCCCGAGATTACCATTTCTAAAATGTGCAAAACCAGCTTTGAATTCAGGATATGCGTATCGAACCTCAAAAGGTAACCCCTCGTCGAGGGTTTGACCCGGATTTACCGTATAGACCTTCTTTACTTCCTGGGCGGTAAGAAAATAACTTGCCAAAAAGCAAAGCACGAATGAGAAGAGCTGCTTCATGATGATAACTTATCTAAATGTAATAAACTATTTCAATCCCTGCATCCATCCTTAATGACAACGGCTATCCGTTTGTTCTGAAGGTTAGTCTGCCCGTTAGTGATCAGACAGATAATCAAATATGGCCTTCATATCTGCTTCTTTGTTATAGTTGAATTTGTTTTTTTCCAAAAACTTCTCAAACCCAGGTGTGCTATTACCAAACATATTCACCAGGTTTTTTTTGCTGGCCTGGGTGAAGTTGCCAAACTTGTCAGCAAAATAATACAAATCAACCGTGGTGAAACTAAGCACTTCGTTCAGCGTTAACTTCCTTGCCACAGCATTTGGAGTATTCAGTTTTTCAACAGCATCGATAGAAGTGCCGGCGCTCATCTGTCCGAATGCGCCTTCTTTTTCAGCTTTTGCCAATACCAATGATCTTTTTACCCCCAACCTGGATTTTGCAGATACGGCGATCTGCCTGATCCAGAATTTCTGAAAATAAAATGTGTCTGCTTCAATCGCTATGAACCTGATATCTCCTTCCCTGTCCACTGCTAATGTATCAGCACCATTGATGAATTGCATCTCTTCATGAACAAAACTGAAGTTCAATTTAGAACCCACCTGCGTACCCGCCCTGAAATGAGCCGAGCCTGCTTTGAATTCGGGGTATGCATATCTTACTTCAACCGGCAAACCCTGGTCAAGGGTCTGACCCGCGTTTACTGTATATACCTTTTTTTGTTCCTGTGCCCGGACCAGGAAATTAGAAAGAAGGCATAAGGTCAGAAAACAAATCAGCTTCATAATGAACAATTGCATAAAAATACTGAACTATTTCCACCATTGCAATGAGTTGATTAAACCAAAGTCCTCCATCCGCTTCAACGGCAAATCCTACTATTGTTCACGGCATGTAATTTATACATCACAGAATAAAAACATGAGAACAATTGGTATCGTCCTGATCATTGCCGGTATCCTGATGCTGGTATTCCGAGGGATTAATTTCACCACCGAGAAAAAAGTGGTCGATCTGGGCCCGGTAGAGATCAATAAAAAGGAAAAGCAGTCTGTCAACTGGCCTTTATATGCCGGTGTTGCGGTTACGCTGGCGGGCGTGGTTATGGTGGTAGCGGACAAGAAAAAGGCTTAGACCTCTGCGTCTCTGCGTACGCCTCCGTGTCTCCGCGTCCCCCTCCGTGTCTCCGCGTTCACCTCCGTGTCTCCGCGTTAGAAAGGCATCAGGCTATCCCTGATCTCCTGCGTGATCCTCATCGGCCTGAAAGTTTTCGGGTCGATGAGGCAATAGGATGTTTTAGCTGAAACGATCTTAATGCCATCGTGGGTAAGGATCTCAACATACCTGACGGAACGGAAACCTGCCGTTTCGCCCACCCATGTACGGATGATCACATCGTCGTGCAGCCTTGCCGAACGATGATAATCGATCTCATGCCTCAAAACCACCCAGGCGATATTTTCCCTGATCCCGGGGGTGGATAAGCGCTTCCAGTGTTCCTGTGCTATATCCATGATCCACTGCAGATATACCACGTTATTCACATGCTCAAGTTCGTCGATGTCGTTAATTGCTACTTGCTTAACTTGCTCAAAGATTTTATCTTTTTCCATAATCCGGCCCTTAAAAATGCAATAGTATTAAAATATTCACTCTTGAGATATGATTAAACTTTCCTTCCTGAATTCTGTTCCTTCCATTTACCTCACGCTGGTTGTCATGGCGATCATGATGGTCTTCTTCTGGATAGGTATTATGGTCCGTAAAAAACGGAAGCGAATCACGGATGAATCCGGTCTGGGTGCGGTTGAAGGAGCTTTACTCGGCCTACTTGCTTTATTACTGGGATTTACCTTCAGTTTGAGTAATAGCCGGTACGACAGCCGTTTGAAGGTGGTCATCGAAGAAGCCAATGACATCGGAACTGCGGTATTGCGTGCCGATCTATATCCGGACAGCATCCGGGATGCCTTCAGGGCAGAGTTCAAAAACTACGTGGATGCCCGGATCGAATTTTTTGATGCAGGAAAAGATATAGAGCGCGTAAAACTTGCGATGGACAGTACCACGGCCATTCAAAACCGGCTCTGGAACATTGCTGCAACCCTGGGTCGGGATAGAGATAATCTACACCGAACGTCGCAAATGATACCTGCCCTGAATGCCATGATTGATGTCACAACAACCCGTACTGCCCTGACCCTGGCCAAGGTCCCCGACTTAATCATCTTCCTTTTATTCATGCTTTGTTTTACGTCATCATTCATGCTGGGTTATTCAAATGGCTCAAAAAATGATTGGGTGGTGACTATGATATTTGCTGTAATGGTCGGAATTACCATTTTCACCATTCTTGACCTGGACAGGCCAAGGACAGGAGTAATCACTATGGACCAGGTGAATGATAACATCAGAATGCTGCGAACTATGTTCAAATAACGGGGAATGGCTTATTTTACATTCCTTAAAAAACTGTAATGAGAAGACTTCTTTTCGCGTCCCTTCTATTTTCGATATCCGCTACCGCGCAAACAGATTATGCCAAAGTTTCACAACTGGCAGACAAGATAGAGCCCAAGGTCATAGCCTGGAGGCGGGATATTCATGAACATCCTGAACTCGGTAACCGTGAAGTGAGAACTGCCGACCTGGTGGCCAAGCATCTTCAGTCGCTTGGAATCGAAGTACAAACAGGCGTGGCCAAAACCGGCGTGGTGGGCATTCTTAGGGGGGGAAAACCAGGTCCCGTGGTTGCTTTAAGGGCCGATATGGACGGACTTCCTGTAACCGAAAGAAACAGCCTTCCTTTTGCCTCCAAAGTGAGATCAACCTATAATGGGCAGGAAGTGGGCGTGATGCATGCTTGCGGACATGATACCCATGTTTCTATCTTGATGGGAGTTGCTGAAATCCTGGCTGGTATGAAAAAAGACCTCAAGGGCACCGTGAAATTCCTATTTCAGCCTGCAGAAGAAGGCGCGCCAGTTGGGGAAGAAGGCGGAGCCGAACTGATGGTGAAAGAAGGCGTGATGGAAAATCCCAAAGTGGATGTGGCATTCGGGCTTCATATCGATTCCCAAACTGAAGTAGGCGATATTACCTATAGGCCTGGCGGAACTATGGCCAGTATCAATGATATGAAGATCGTGGTAAAAGGAAGGCAGGCACATGGTGCATCTCCCTGGTCGTCGGTAGATCCCATCGTAACTGCAGCCCAGATCATCAATAATCTTCAAACCATCGTCAGTCGCAATCTGAACATTACAGAAAACCCTGGAATTGTAACCATCGGCTCTATCAAAGGAGGTGTTCGTTCAAACATCATTCCCGAAGAAGTGGAGATGCTGGGCACACTTAGGGCATTGAGTGCAGCAGATGAAGCCATGATCATTGACCGTGTAAAAACTATAGTTACAAAAACAGCGGAAGCCAATGGTGCCACGGTAGATATTAAGATACCCTGGTCCAGTCATTATCCTGTTACCTATAATGATCCTGCATTGACGGCTAAGATGTTGCCCACACTGCAGAAAACAGCGGGTCCGGAAAATGTATTGCTGGTGCCGGCTGATACCGGTGCTGAAGACTTTTCATTCTTCGCCCAAAAAGTTCCTGGACTTTTTATATTTCTCGGTGGTGCACCCAAAGGCACTGATCTGAAAAAAGCGCCATCACATCATACGCCTGATTTCTTCATAGATGAAAGCGCACTTAAATTAGGTGTGAAGGCGATGGTTAATTTGACTCTTGATTACATGAAGTAGAGAGTCAGAGAGTCAGAGAGGCGGAGAGTCAGAATTAGAGAGCCAGAGAAACAAACACATCGACCAGCGTACCAACTTCTGATTCTAGCTTCTCTACGAACAACGCATCATAATCCTGCAGATCGTATCCGAACAGGGGAAAAGATTCAATAAATAATCTTATTCCTGCCATGATCTCGGCCCGGCCGGACGACAGCAAATCCAATGTGGCAAACTGCTGGTATACGCGAACCGGATCTTCTGAACCCAATAGAGTGATGCCTTTGGACAGTTTAATGTTATTTGTCCTGACTGCCGCTGCTGAGCCAGTTCGATCTCTTCCAACAGGTTCTTCAACCGTTGATAGGGCTCTATTTTCTCTTTGGTTACCGGGCGTGTAAATACATCTCCGAATGTGCAGATTCCTATTTCCATAAATGCAAGGATAATGGAGGAAGCAGTGGAGCAGATACTTTCTTTCTACTTTAAGTTTCGGTTTATAAAATCAAAAAGTTTTTGCATATCCGATGAACTATGGTAGCTTATCTTTTCGGATTCCAGGTATTTTTCGATCCCGGGACATTTGTTTCCAAACATGTTGCTTATGTTCTTTTTGTTGGCTAGCCGGTAATTATCGAATCTATCACC
>DATGXN010000232.1:0-7467 GCA_035298945.1 Chitinophagaceae bacterium
TCCTTTCAAGGAATTTCAAGGCAATATTCAGTTGCTTATTTCTGTGCTTCTACATAGAGTGATTCCAACTCTCTTTCTTTTGAGTCTATCAATAAGTCCTTATTTGAGCCTTCCTTGAAGCTTCTTCTTATAATATTTCTAAACCCAGCCATCTCTAATAATAATTTCAATGTCGCAAAATCATAAATAAATTGATGACCATGGTTCCTAAAAATACCATTCACCCTAGCCATTGGGGTTATATACCCTTCTTCATAGGGCATATAAATATTTTCACCTTTTTTCTTTCGATTGTATATGTCGAAATAAAGCTCTCCGTCCGGTACAACAATCCGAACAATGGCATTATTTTTTGTAATTCTAAAAAACTCTTTTAGTGCATTTTTGCACTCAGCAAGTGTAATGTGTTCCAGGCAGTGTTCGGTAAAAATGCCTTCAAATGAATGATCTTCAAAAGGGAGTGGCCTTGTTATATCCCAGCAAACATCAATTTGAGGGGTCCATGTATAATCCAAGTTTACAAAGTTGTCGTGAATGTTTCCAGCGCATCCAACATCAAGATACTTTTTCTCAATCTTACTTTGGCGTAGAAAAAGCTTTTTATTTTGAACTATTCTACCAACAATTCGGCGAACTAATGAATAATCTGTTAGTGATTTTGAAATGGATACTTTCATAGGTTAATTAAATTGAATGAAATGAGAATCTATTGATCGCTAAATTAACTATTGTTTGTTAACTCTTTATTGGGTTTCACAAAAAGGTAAAAAATAATAGGCTCGACAATCTTTTTTAAACTCAATCAAATAAGCTGATCTGCTCGCCGGGCCTTTTAAATAATGAGGTATCCAACTCCCATCTTTCAGCGTTCAAACCATAAAGCTGTCCATATTTCTTGTACTGCTGGCGGACCATATCTGCGATCGGTCCTTCACCCCGCATACGCACTCCAAACCTGCTATCGTTGACCTTGCCATCGTGGCTTTGTTCTATCATATGCCAGACCTTATCTGCCCGGTCCGGGTAGTTGGTATATAGCCAATCGTGGAAAAGAATTTTGACAGCGCCATTCAGTCTTATAAAAGTGTAAGCCGAAAATACTGCCCCACTTTCGGAAGCAGTTTTCATGATCTTCTGCATATCGTGTTCGTTCAATCCTGGAATCATAGGCCCCAGCATCACACCCATTCTCACTCCTTCATCGCTCAATTCCTTGATCAGCCTGAATCTTTGTTTAGCCGTGGTGGTTCTGGGTTCCATTTTTTGTCGCAGGTCTTCATCCAGAGAAGTGATCGTAACAAGAATGGAGATCAAATTTTTATCAGACAGTTTTTTAATTATGTCTTTATCCCTCAGCATGCCTGCATTTTTAGTGATCATTCCAACCGGTTGGTTGAATTCAAGGCATACTTCCAGCAATTTCCTGGTTAACCTGTAATGCTGTTCAGCGGGCTGGTAACAGTCCGTATTACCACTGATGGAGATAGGTTTGCATTCCCATTTGGGATTCATCAGGAATTTGCGCAGCAGCTGCGGGGCATTCTTCTTTACAATGATCTTTCTTTCAAAATCCAGTCCTGCACTGAATCCCAGGTATTCGTGCGAATTGCGGGCATAGCAATAAATGCATCCATGCTCACAACCTGCATAAGGGTTCATGCTATAGAACATGCCTACGTCAGGACTGTCCACTTTATTGACAATGGATTTCGATTCCTGCTCAATGTATTTAGTTTCTTCAAGAGTTTCAGTCCATTCGTCAATCGCTTCAATATGCTCTTTAACTACTTCGTTCTTGTCGAATTTATTTTTGGTATTGATCTGGGCGCCGCGGCCTTTTATGTAGTCTTTCATTAGAGGAAATTTTCAAAATGGATTGACGAATTAACGGCTTGACGAACCGGCGAAATTTATATTCAATCCGTCAATTCATTAAACCGTCAATTGGCCAATCTTCAATGATTAAAACAATTCTTGTTGCCTTGCATTGACCGGCAAATTCTGCAGTTCAAATCTCTTTACGATCTGCCAGGGGAGCGTGCCTTCGGGCCTTTTCAGCAAAAGCATGGCATCGGCAATACATCGTCCAGTAAACTGGCGGTGCGAATATTCCAGCCATCCTTTCTCGTATTGCCAGGGTTTGAGTCTGCGTGCAACAGAGATCACGGGATCAGAAAGAAAATGGGCTTTATGGTCGATATCGGTTCTTAATAACCGTTGGATCTCTTTGACAGAACGCATCAGCTTTTTCACAGGTTCTTTGGTGGTCACATTGATGTAAATAGTGTGGGCAGGGAAGCTTCCGAAATCCTTCATCTCCATTTTAAAAGGCGCCTCACCCATGGCAATCGTGCTCAGTTTCTGGATGATCCTTTCTTCCATCATATTCAACTGGCTGAACATGACCAAGGTCAGGTGGGGCCTGCCTGGATCTGCCTTGTAGGAATAATTTTCTCCAAACTCCTTCCTCAGTGCATAGATCTTATGCTCCAATGAATCTGACAAGGGAACTACCAGTTTGTATTCGTTCAGTCGGTATCCGGGCGTTTTCAGTAGCATTATATTGGGATTTTAAATGGAAAAACACTTACCATCTTCCATACACTATTCTCATGCCTGAACAGGATCATCTTCCTGGCCGTGAAAGCAGCATGAAACAACTGATGGCTGTAATGAAACCAATCTTTCTGCGAAGCCAGATCAGGGAATGCACCTAGTTTGATAAAGGGCTTTTCAAAAACCCTTGCCTTACGCCCATCCTCGCTACGCATAAAGTTTTCCAGGGTACGAAGCTGACTGGCTAACTGTTTGAAGGGAATTTCTTCCTGCACCCGGATGTATACGATATGGGGCGGAACAGCGCTGAAATTATTGAGCGTGACCATAAAGGCTTCCTGGTGATCACAGATCTTTTGTATCCACCGGATCAGGATATCTTCCATTTCTTCCCGGGCTTCAAAACAGGCAACGGTGATGCTCGGTGGTTTATCAGACACCGATTTGGAACCATACAATGATTCCCACTCCACCCGCAACTGTTTGACCTGCCTGCTGACCGGCTCTTCGGCAGGAATGACCAAACGATACTCTGGCCACTCCTCCCTCAGTAAACCGTTGGAGACCGCTGTTTTTACTAACCCCTGATCCATCCAAAATTATTTAAGCCTGATTATTTCTTTAGCATAAATTTACTAAATAATTTAGCATTATCAAAATATATTTTATGGATGGGGAAGTATTTTTTAACGCTGCTTATAAGGGTTCTAAGCAGTATACACAGCAAGAGGTGCGCAATACAGATGCTACCGGATTTGGGGCAGCGTCAGACGATTTTGCCGAGCGGGGCATCGATCTGAACGAGCAGCTTATCCGTAACAAGCCGGCCACCTTTTTTATGCGGGTCCGCGGAGATGCCATGATTAATGCAGGTATTCACGATGGCGACGTGGTGATCGTTGACCGCAGTATTAAACCCATGAGCGGAAAAGTGATCATTGCCACGCTGAATGGCGAGATGCTGATCCGGCGTTTCGACAAAACCTTCAATAAGATCAAACTGATCCCCGAAACCTCCAAGCTCGCATCCATCGACATAGATCCCTATGCAGAGTTCTCGGTTTGGGGGGTGGTGACTTATGTGATACATGCGTTATAGGTAGTCGGGAAAAAATAGAATCTATGCGCGCGATTGTAGACTGCAACAGCTTTTATTGCTCCTGCGAGCGGTTATTCCGGCCCGACCTCTGGACCAGGCCCGTGGTAGTGTTGAGTAATAACGACGGATGTATTATTGCCAGGAGTGATGAAGCAAAGTCATTGGGAGTTGATATGGCTGGTCCCTATTACCAGCAAAAAGACCTCTTACAAAAACACAAGATCGCCGTGTTCTCTTCCAACTACAATTTGTATGGCGATCTCAGCATGCGGGTGATGGATACACTCCGGGCACTCCTTCCCAGAGAATGCGTGGAAGTATATTCTGTTGACGAAGCATTCCTGGATATCAGCCACATAGCGCCAGGCCATTACGAGGCCTTTGCGATGCATCTTCGTGAAACGGTTGAGGCCTGGACCGGAATTCGGGTATCCGTAGGCGTTGCACCCAGTAAGGTTTTGTGTAAGCTTGCCAATAAGACTGCAAAGAAGAACAAGGTCAAAAGCCAGTGCGTGATGGTATTGGATACGGAAGAAAAGATCAATGCGGCGCTTCAGCATTTTGACGTAGGTGAACTTTGGGGAATAGGAGGAAAGTATTCTTCCAAATTGAAAAATACTTTCTGCATTAACACAGCCTGGCAGTTAAAGCATATGCCGGAAGAATGGGCAAGAAAGAACCTGGGGGGCGTTGTAGGGATCAGGATGATCCGGGAACTGAATGGTATTTCCTGCATACCCATCAAGGACCCGCTCGAGACCAAGAAAATGATCTCATCCACCAGGATGTTTGGGAAGCCCGTATACACTAAGGAAGAATTGCGAGAAGCCGTGGCAACTTATACGGCCAGGGCAGCCGAGAAACTCAGGCGACAGGGTTATGCCGCAGGAATGATCGATGTATTTACCGTCACCAACGGAAAAGACGGCGAGAAATACTCCTACGATCCACATAGCGACCATCGTTATGTGATCCTTCCCCGGGCAACCAGTTTCACCAATGAAATTATCAGTTACGCATTGCCGTTAGTTGAGCAGCTGTTCCGTCCAGGTTTCAAATATCAGAAGGCTGGCGTGGTCCTTGGCAAGCTGGTGCCTGACGAATCAGTGCAATCGGATCTTTTTGAACAGGAAGACAGGAAGAACCAGAAGACCCTCATGGAAGCCGTAGACAATATCAATTTTGCCATGCGGGGTGATGTGGTCAAATATGTATCCAGCGGCCTCAAGCGGAACTGGAAAATGCGCCAGGAAATGCGAAGCGGGAAGTATACCACGAGGTGGGAGGAGCTTTTTGAGATCAGGTGATCCGGAATCTGAAGTCGTCAATTGGCCAGATTTTTACGTTTTTTTCTATTCAAATCATAGCCAAAAACCTGATTGAATGGCCAATTGACAGGTGCATATTCGTACTAATAAAATCAATAGAATATGCGCGAGGAATACCAAAACATGAATGAGCAGGAAGCGCTCAAGGTCGAGAATGAAGTGATCAAAATGAAGCTGATGCTGGAGCATGGTGCAGAGTTCAGGTACAGTGAAGAAACAGCCGCCCTCAGCGCTGAAACTGAACACGAATTTTTGAATTATATCATGGACTTTGAACAACAGGAGGCATTGGCCAGGGAGGATTCGGTGTTTGAGGTCCTGGGGAGACCGCAGCATTTCCCGAA
This sequence comes from Chitinophagaceae bacterium, assembly GCA_035298945.1. GTDB lineage: Bacteria > Bacteroidota > Bacteroidia > Chitinophagales > Chitinophagaceae > Pollutibacter. Next base: position 5,328 of record DATGXN010000232.1, read on the forward strand.
AGAGGAGACTGTAAATGATGAAGAGATCACGGAAGTGCTGCAGGGCCTTCTCCAATACATGAAAAGCCGGGGAATAGAACTTACAGTTTTTAGTCCTAATGTCAGGGCCAGGGAGCTCTACCGATTTGTGACCGAGGAGCTTTTTCAACAACGGATGTTGCACATGAATATGCCGGGAATGATCACCTGCTTTATTTATGATGAATTCCATCCCGATCATCCCTATGAGAACTCGAGGACGGCAGTCAATGAATGCCTTAAAGAGATATTTCAGGATGAAGAACTGCAGTGGACATTCCAATATGAGCAGAGCCTGAGTATCAATGAAAAAAGGGATCTCAGCATAGATTCATTCAGGCGCCTGATCAATGCATTCAAAAAAAGATACACCCATATCGAGCCCCTTTCCCTGGAGAGCCAGGAATGTGTGATCACGGGCGAAGACTGCCTGGTGACAGGAAAATATGAAGTGTGTTTTACAACTAAGGATGAACACTTGCTTAAAATGGGAGAATGGAAAATAAAGTTCCGCTACTGGAATGAACTTGACATTTGGATGATCTATGATATCCAAATCGACGGAATTGACATTTAATGTGCAAAGAGGAGCATAAAACTAAGGGAGCTTAACCGATCAATTCTTGCCATAACGGGAAACTCTCTTAGTTCCTTGCTTTTCAATCTGTTTTACCGTTTTCAATGAGTTCTTTAAGTTTCTTTTCCTGTCTAACGGCATCTACTGCCAGTGCAACCATTAATCCGATCAATATAACAACCATAATCTAAAATTTAGGGGTACCGGAATCAAGTTCATATCTATGACAGTAATTCTGTACCGTCTTTTATTAAGGGATTGTTATAATATGACACAGCATAGCGCAATTCGTTACAGAAACTGGATAAGCGGCGTTTATCCATGTTCAATGATATTTATCTAACTTATGTCCGGAAAAATCACGGATATGTTCAGAGTAAATATTGCAGATCAGGATGGTTGGTCGAAAGTTGAGCTGGAAGACGCCCAGGCAGGCAACAAGGTTGAAGTGCTTCCAAGGGCCGGAGCCATTTTGAATGCATTTCATTTGAATACCCCAGATGGTCCGGTCAATGTCATCGATGGATATCAAAGCAGGGAGGATTTTGAACAGCGTGTGACCCAGGGTTTTCGGAGCGCAAAACTTTCCCCATTTGTTTGCCGGCTGAATCAGTCAACCTATTCGTGGAAGGGGGCTGAATATAAGCTTGACAATAAGTTTGTGCTCAATGGATCTGCTTTACATGGTATTTTGTACGATGCTGCGTTTGATATTATAGAATCAACCTCGTCTGATGATTCCTGTTCAGTGACAATGCGTTATCAATATGATGGCGATTTGACTGGTTATCCCTTCCCGTATAACTGTACAGTCAGATATTGCCTTGGCGTTGGAGGTAAGCTTACGATCCAGACTCATTTGTCAAATCCCGCGGCCGCGAAGCAGGCCATTCCGATCAGCGATGGTTGGCATCCCTATTTCAAACTGGGGGGGCAGGTCGACGATTGGTGGCTTGAAATGGCATCAGACCAGATGCTCGAATATGATCAAGCCCTTATCCCCACTGGAAAATATGTGACCAACGCAGCATTCTATCCGGGAAGGAAAATTGGTGGGATCAGCCTCGATAATGGATTTTTGCTACGGGAAAATATCTCTCCAATATGTGTCTTGCGAAACGAATCTTTGACAGTAGAGTTTATCCGCGTCAAGAATTACCCTTATCTGCAACTTTATATTCCCGGGAGCAGAGATAGTATTGCCATAGAAAACCTCAGTGCCGCTCCAGACGCATTCAATAATGGAATGGGCTTGACCATCCTTGAGCCGGGAGAGAAGATAGATTATGAGACGGTAATAAAGATCAGCTAATTGCTAAACCCTCACATAAATCTTCTTCTTGTCAAGTATATAACCCACAAGCCAGCAAGTCATCATTATCATCAGCGCAAATAGCAATGATCCCACGGGGCCGGGCGCCAATTTTTGAAAGACTGCATTATTTATTGCTACATACAGAGGTTTTCCTCCAACTGGAATAAACCAAAGCAGGATAGCCAGGATCTCGGAAAGCAGATAGATGAAGAGCGGGTTCTTTCCAAATA
>DATGXN010000233.1:0-24093 GCA_035298945.1 Chitinophagaceae bacterium
ATCCATTCCTTAGCCAGTTTCACACCTGCTGCCCGAACAGCAGTATCTGGAGAAGCAAAATTGTTACGGATACCGGTTCCGCTGATCACAATGCCCAGTTCTGCAGCCCGATCCCTGAATTTCTTCAGATACTGATCTGACGGAACTTCAGGGTATGTTGGAAAGAAATAAGCTGTAGGATCTATGGCTTTGATCTTCTGCGTGGCACACCAATCGAGCAGATTAAATAAAGTATACACCTGTTGGGTATTCCGTGAATCTTTCGCCATAAGCAGATCGCTGAAAGAATAGGCGTTTAATGCTGCTATCACGGGAGGTGCTCCCCTATTTTTTTGAGCGATGGCTATACCTGCATTCAATTGAAAAAGAATAAATGCTGTTGCCGCTATCCACCTGAACCTACAATATGGATTATTTCTGCTTTTCATTTCAACATAGTATTGATCCTGTCGAGCTCCTCTTTCGTAAATGAATAGTTTTCAAGGCAACGAATGGAATCCAATACCTGTTCAGGTTTACTGACACCAATTAATACTGAACTGATCCTGGGATCTTTCAATATCCAGGCCAGTGCCATTTGTGCCAGGTTCTGCCCACGCTCTTCAGCAAGCACATTCAGCTGCCTTGCTTTATCGATCTTATCCTGCGAAACCTGTTCTTCATCGATCGCACCATTGCCACGATGGCTTGTTGCCCTAGAGCCGGCAGGAATGCCTTTCAGATATTTATTGGTCAGCAAGCCCTGGGCAAGTGGTGAGAACGGTATGCAACCCACGCCATGCTCTTCCAATACATCCAGTAATCCATCTTCCACCCACCTATCGAACATCGAGTATTTGGGTTGATGGATGAGGCAAGGTGTGCCTAGTTGCTTAAGGATCTTGAATGCCTTTGCAGCTTCCTGGGGTTGATAACTTGAAATACCAACATACAAGGCTTTGCCCTGCCTTACCATCAGGTCTAGCGTAGCCATGGTTTCTTCCAACGGAGTTTCAGGATCCGGGCGGTGATGATAAAATATATCTACATAGTCAAGGCCCATGCGTTTCAAGCTCTGGTCAAGGCTTGCCACCAGGTATTTTTTTGATCCCCAATCCCCATATGGACCGGGCCACATGCCCCAGCCTGCTTTAGTGGATATCACCAGTTCATCACGATAGGATCTGAAATCATCCCTGAATATTGTACCAAATGTTTCCTCTGCGGAACCTGGAGGCGGACCATAATTATTCGCCAGGTCAAAATGAGTGATCCCATTGTCAAAAGCGACGCGCAAAATCTTACGGGCATTGTCAAGACTATCAATATGACCGAAGTTATGCCAGAGGCCAAGAGAAACGGCGGGCAACTTCAATCCGCTGTTACCACATCTGCGATATTCCATGTTCCCATATCGACGGGAATCTGCCAAATAGTTCATTGTTGTATTATTATGAATTTCAAATTTAATATTGTTCTGCCGCTGCAAGCGATCTCGCCATGATCTCCAGGTCTGTTGTTCCCCTGAAGCCGCTGAATCCAACTGAAAGTATTGTTCCATCTTTCAACTTCAATGGCTGACCTCCTTCCCAACCTATCAGATCGGGTGCCTCAATACCGTTATCATTCTCGCCGACTTCTTTATTGAAAACCATTCTCTCATATTCGCCGGTTCGCACACCCGTCAGCCAGACCTGGCTGGCCTTGGTCCATGCCACTCTATATGACTGTCTTAACCTTGGCTTATTGGTCCCGAACATTTTGCCATGTACCTGGCCCTTATCGTCAATTATACAAACTGCCAGATTCCCATGCGAGATCGCCTCGTCTTCCGGAACGTCCATGTAAACAGGGATCAGTTTCTCAATTTCACTGAATAATTTATTTACAATTGTCAATATGTCAGCACTAATCATTTTATTAATTTTTTAAAAAAGGCGGTAGAAACCGCCCCTTATTAGAATACTCATTATAAAACCAAACTAGCTATAGGTTCTGTCGTGAGACCTTTTCGCATCCCATTCCTTTGTTGGAGCAAAATATGTTGGATCAGATGGATGAAGATGTTTTTTCACTTCTTCATCAATCAATTCTATGCCCAATCCTGGTGCAGTCAAAGGAACAGGAGCAAATCCTTTATCGATCAGTTTTCTGCCATCAGTTGTTTTTACCAGACCTTCCCACCAGTCCAGGTCTACAGAATGGTGTTCCATGGCCAGAAAATTCTGGGTGGCAGCGGCACAATGCACATTGGCCATGAAAGACACTGGAGTACCCGCCTGGTGCATAGCCATGGCAATTCCTTTCTCCTCTGCATAATCACCTATCCTTTTTGTTTCCAGCAGCCCCCCTGAAGATGCAAGGTCAGGATGAATGATGTCTACCGCATGATTATCGATCAGCGGTTTAAAAAACTCCAGCAGGTAGATATCTTCCCCAGTCAGGGTTGGCGTTTCCAGTGCGTCAGTGATGGTTTTATGCTGCTCGGTAAATTGCCATGGCACCATATCTTCCAGCCAGGCCAACCTGTATTTTTCCAATGCCTTACCCAGGCGGATACAGTTATTGAGATCGAAATGACCATAATGATCCGTTGAGATGGGAATCTCGTATCCAACCATACTCCGGACTTTTTCAACTTTTGCAGCCAGCGCTTCCAGGCCTTTCTCTGTGATCTGTATACCGGTAAAAGGATGTTTGGTATTTGCGTAAGACAGATATCCGCCGCCCGAAAATTGGTTACCGCCTGATTTCAGTATCTCAGGATTCACCAATGCACCGGGAATATTCTTAAGATCTGCAATGGATACATCCATTTTAAGCCAGGTATAGCCTTGTGTTTCTGTCCTGTACCTGATCCGCTTCAATTGTTCTTCCGGACTGCTAGACTCAGGGGTATCGGCATAAATGCGAATAGAATCACGGTATCGTCCTCCCAGCAACTGCCATGCCGGCACATTATATGCTTTACCACAGAGATCCCATAAGGCCATTTCAACAGCACAAACACCACCAGCCTGCCGCGCCTGCCCGCCAAATTGTTTGATGATCTTGAAGATCTTCTCCACGTTACAGGGGTTCTCACCCAAAATGCGACTTTTCAGCATGAGCGCATAGCGAGCATCGGCCGCATCTCTCACTTCGCCCAGGCCATAAATACCCTGGTTGGTATCGATCCGGATAATGGCTGTGCCTCCCATCACCGCTGTCAGGCAATAACGCAGGTCCGTGATTTTAAGATCCGAAGGTGCAGATGCCCGGGGTACTTTAGACGTGGTTTGCGCTATGGTATCCTGCAGAGATAATCCCATTACGGCAGTGAGTGACATACCACCGAGGGCAAATTTCTTCAGAAAATTTCGTCTATCCCTGCTCGTTATCGGATTTTCAATTTCTGATTTTTCGGCCAGCACAGCGGCTTTCTCCTTTTCCCTGGTCTCTGCCGCTATTTTCCTGATGATACTTTTCATTGTGAATTGTTAAATGGTATTTTTAAAAATTTGTTTTCTTCAGATACTCGTTCAATTCATTTTTTGACATAGGAAGTCGGCCAGGATAATTGTCCAGCCAATTCAAAAAATCTTTTTTAATGGCATCTGTCCAGTCGCTGTCGATCTCTCCTGCGAGGTATTTTTTCTCCTTCAACCTTTGATGTCCGAACTCATCTTTCAGTGCTGTCACTTCCGAACTGATGACCAGTTCCTCTACCAGATGTGCCGGGATGAAAATGGTCCCAAATTTTTTTGCCAAAACCACATCACCCGGGAGTACAGTGGCCCTTCCCACACGGATAGGAGCGTTTATGGTTGTCAACATCATCTGACTGATATAGGAGGGATCCTGACCTTTTACCCAGGCATTGAAGCCTTTGATCTCGCTGAGTCCTTCCTGATCTCGTACAGAGCCAAAGAATATCACTCCTCGTTTTGATCTGGAATAAATGGAATTACCCAGGTTGTCCCCAATCAGCGTACCATCTGCGATTTTACCGTATCCGTCAGCAACATATACATCTCCTTCCACCAGAACATCAATAGGCCATGAATTTGTCCCACCTTTCGCGGCCCGGTTTTCTTCAGCACCTTTTTGCCTGACATAGGCCTGGAGATCAGGCCTAAGAGGGGTATACTGAGCAGTCACCACCCGGCCAGTCATTACACTGTCTGGATTGATGATCTGCCAATCCCCTTCATACTGATTGTAATATCCTTTACTCCTGAGTACGCCCCATGCTTCTTCCATGGAAATATTCTTAAGTCTCTGAAGTATGGCATCGGAAACTCTGGGCCGGCCATCGGGAAATCTCTCACCTTTCCATTCAGCCGTCAGCGCTCTTATATAATCGGGTGAAGAACCCACGCGTTGGGAATAACCCGAACAGTAAGCACTCAATAGAATTAAAACGAGAATTACTTTGTTGATCATGATCATATATTATTTCGCCCACCAGACTTTTGTAGCCAGGTTATCCGGTCCCTGGGCAGCAATAGCGGCCTGAACATTAACGCTATTTACTGATATCTCAGAATTTGGATAAGTAAGGCGGTTGATAAACGCGCCTGGCACTTCACTTCCCGGATATGGATTGGGTGTCAATACAGGAAATCCACTTCTTCTGAAATTCGCAAACGCTTCGGGGCCGTTCAAAAGAGAAGCGATCCAATATTCATAATTGATCTCACGCAATTCATTACCTGCAAATAACGCAGTTCTCGCATTCACATAGGTATCCCGGTCTGCCCCGGCAATAGAGGATGCTGCATCAACTGAACTGACCTGCTCCATATGCGCTCTGACCCCAAGACTGAAATATTCTGCAGCGGTAACTGTTGATGTGATCCAACCTTTGAATTTTGCCTCAGCAAGCAGCAGGTTAGTTTGAGCTGCTGTAACCAAGAAATTCGGTGCAGTGGTTTTGGCGAGCCGTCTACGATCGAGCTGACTATACTCATAAAAACTGGCAAGCCCATCGGCCGAAGCTGCTGCAGCCACAGTGGCGTTATCTTTTCCCATAGGCATCCCTACTTGCATGGATGCAGTGGTATTTCCGCTCGCCACCGTTTGTGATGTGCCTGAAGTAGCACCAACATAACGAATAGCGATCGCCGAGAGCCTGGGATCGCTGTTATTCTTCAACGCATCAACAAAGGGTTTGGTCAGGTAAAAATTTGCGGCTTCAGTGGAATTAAGCATATTACCTATAGGGCTCAGGTAATTGGCGTCATGGCGGATACTGGCATTGTCGGCATTGAGTAATATTACTCCTCCGGAAAATGCAGCAGCCACGGCGGCCTGTGCCTTGGTGGCATCTGCTTTGCCAAGCCTCATTCCAGCACGTAACAGCAATGAATAACCGAATTTCTTCCATTTTGCAACATTCCCACCGTACAACACATCTCCGGTTTCAATTCGCTTTCCGGCATCCAAAGCGGCAGAAGCTTCAGTAAGTTCCTGGATGATCTTTGGATAGATCGATTGCTGGCTCTCGTAGACGGGGAAAAATATCTGCTCTGTATATCCGGCCCCACCTTGCGAATATGGAACATCGCCATATGAATCCGTCAACACCATATACGCATATGCCTGAAGTATCCGGGCCATATTGTACAGGTTGCTCCGGGCAGGATCCTCTTTTGTTGCTACCAGAATATCCATGGTATTCTTTATTACATTCTGGAAATAATTCTGCCAGTTAGCCTGCGTGGAAGCCCTGTTATCCTGGTTGTAATTCGCACCGGTTAGAACTCCGGAGTTTGGACTAATCACTTGTTGGACGATCCCCATTTCATAAATCGCACTGCCAGTGGTAAATGCAGATCCCAGGGTAGCCCTGTTCATAATGAAAACGGGGTCAATGGATATGGCCGCTGTTTTACTGGTATTGAGTTCGTCGAACCCCTTATCACATGATCCTAAAAACAAAATTGTGATAACCAGCATATTTAGTTTGAATATCTTTTTCATGTTCGTCAGAATTTAATGTTCAGATTTATACCCATGCTCCTGGTTGTTGGAAGCCCGGGGGACTCCATTCCGATAATATTGTCAGAGCTGTATCCGAATGTTTCAGGATCAATATTGTCAACCCATTTTTTCAGCATCAGTACATTGTTTGCAAACACATTGACACGCATGCCTTTAACAGGACATTTCTCCGGCATAAATTTCGTCAGGTCATAGCCGGCGGTGATCTGGCGTAATTTCCAGTACCCGCCTTTGTAGATCACCGGCTCGATCAGGGCCTGTGATCTTACAACTTCCCAGTAAGGCTGAACCTGTGCTTTCACGGTGTTCTTATTGCCATTGATGTCAACGCCATCACCTACAATACCTCCCTCCGCCCTGCCGGCCAGGGTCATCTTGTGCAAGCCATGTCGAATTGCATTGAAATTGGTACCGGATAACATCATATTACCCAGTTTGAAATCGATCAGGAAAGAGAAATCGACACCATAGATCTTGAATGAATTGGTGATCCCTCCTACCCAGTTCGGCAGAGCACTTCCAAAATTTACAAGATCAGGGGTACGCAGCGGAAGTCCATTGCTGCCAAACATCTGTCTGCCCTGGGCATCTTTACGATAACCAAAGCCTGCAATCTGACCCATTGGCAATCCTACGATCTGCCTGAGTTCCCCGTTGAATACATGTGTGCCCACCGTGATACGTTCCCCCGGTTTGTCGGTCAGCAGGCTAAGTACCTTGGTTTCGTTATACGCACCGGCAAATGTAAATTCCCATTGGAAATTCCGCGACTGGACAGGTACCAGGTTCAACGTCATCTCAATGCCCTGGTTCTGGCTTTCTCCACTGTTGATACGTGTGCTTACAAACCCCGATGCATCAGAGATCTGCGCATTCACGATCTGGTCAATGGTCCGCTTTTGATAAACAGACACCTCAACTCCTAACCGGTAGCCGAACATTTTCATCTCTAATCCAAATTCTGTTTCCTTGGTCCTCATTGGACGAAGATTCGGATTTGGCACAGTGCTACTGTTGGAACCACCTACAGGGCTGCTATTGAAAAGGTTTGCATTCACGCCATAAAATAACAGATCAGCATATTCCGGCACGTCAGTATCGCTACCCACTTCTGTATAAGCAGCACGCAGTTTTCCATAATCAATCCATTTGGGCTGGTTCTTCATGGACTGTGAGAAAACATAGCTTACTGCTACCGAAGGATAAAGTATGCTTCTGTTGGCTTCCGAAAGTGTAGAAAACCAGTCGTTACGTATTGTTCCGGACAAATACAGGAACTGTTTGTAATTGACTTCCGCAGACCCATACAATGAATTGACCGAACGTTCGCGCAGATCATAGATGGGATCTTTCGCCCGGCCGTTCTGTACCGTATATAAGCCCCTCACTACAAAATCAGTCACCTGTACACTATTGAGGTCACTGCGCCGGTACATATGATTACCGCCAAAATTTACATTCAGTCCAAAGTCCCCGAACTTATTATTACTTCCAAAAAGAAAATCAGTATTGAGTTCCCTGAACCGGCGGGAATCCTGCGTGTACAATCCATTCACGAAACCTGCAGGTGCCGCGGCCAGTGACGCCTGGCCTGTAGGGAAGTTATTGTAATCTTCATCGCGTGACCAGTAATCCTGTCCTATCCTACCCTGTACATATAACCATTTCAGCAGATCATATTTGGCTGATACATTTCCAAAGATCCTGTCTCGACGGATATTATGGAACTGGTCAGACACAATGAAATAAGGATTGGTACGGTTTTGAAAACGCGAGTATATGTACTCGTTACCAAGGGAATTATATTTGTTGGCTTTGAGAACAGACAGCGGCATGGAATTAGCCATTGCCATCAGCGCAGTGGGAATGGTATTATCCTGCTGCCCAACATTTGGAGGGTTCTTGTTGTACTCGTTGGAATAATTGATGTTCCCGCGGAAACTGAACTTCTCACTCAGTTCATATCCAAAACCAAGATTTATGGTTTTCCGGTCAAATGAATTTCCTTCAACAATACCGGTGCTTTTGAGGTTAGACATAGAAAGATGCATTCCACCTTTGTCGCCACTTGCACCCAGGGTGATGGTGTTGGTCACATTCTGGCCATTGCGATAAAATTCGTCGATCCTGCTGCCCTGCGGTTCGTAGGGCACTGTAAGATTATTAAATAGTATATGGGTCATACCTGGCTGGAACTTCTCTCCAAAACTCCATTGCCCGGAAGTGGGATTCGGATTTGTAGGGCGAACACCGTTCTCACCCTGACCATACTCTTTCTGATAATCAGTAAAATCCAGCGGCTTATCCATTGAATAGTTCAGATTATAGGTAATGCCGATACCTTTTTTCGATCCTTTTATTTTTGTGGTGATCATAATGACACCATTGTTTCCACGGGAACCATACAGAGCTGATGCTGCTGCACCTTTAAGCACCGTCATGGTTTCAATATCATCAGGGTTAATGCTGGAAAATGCATCTCCACCATCTGAGGTTACACCACCACCTCTTGTGCCAATTGAATTGTCAGACCCTGCATTACCCGGATTGCTTCCAAAATTGGTATTATCTACAGGTACCCCGTTAATCACAACCAAAGGATTATTCTGACCGGCAATAGAAGTCTGCCCACGGATCCTGATCTTGGATGTACCTGCCGGTCCGGTACCCAAACCTGATATACTCATGCCGGCTACTTTACCGGTGAGGGCATTCATCATGTTTGTGGTCCGGTTAATGGTCAACTCATCAGATTTGACTTTCGCTGTTGAGTACCCAAGACCCTTGGTGGACTTTTCGATCCCTAACGCGGTAACCACCACCTCCTCCAACTTGCCGGCCACCGCCAGCAAAACAACATCAATCTTGGTGCGTGAACCGGCCTTGATTTCCTGACCTACATATCCTACGATGGAGAATACCAGCGTAGCATTCTCATCTTTCACCGTCAGCTGATATACACCATTCGCATCAGACACTGAACCATTGGCAGTTCCCTTTTCAGTGACACTTACTCCTCCTATCCCCTGGCCGCTTTCATCCGTGATTTTGCCGGTCACTTGCAAGGGCGGCAATTTTTTGGAATTGCCAGATGCAATTGTCAATAAAGGAACAAAGAGAATTAAAAACAGAGTAACAAGGGGAACTCTTAGATCTTTGCAGGTTAGATAACGGGCAGCATCGGCCCATCTGAACCTGGTTTGAGGGATGTTCATACTGGCTAGTTTTAGTTGGTTATGTCATAAATAGAACCAGTTCCCAAGGGCAATAGGAAGGCTAATCTGAGCAGCTACTATTAAAGCATCTATTTTATCAAAGGGACAACAGGCTTTGGCGAAAAGTCAACAATCAATTTATAAATGAAAATATAAATACTATTCGTTTATATATACTATTTATCTACTACAACGTTTTCGTAAGTTTTCGTACTTTCCATATTAAGTGCGGCACACTTACATGAGTACTTCTTTCAGTTCATTAATAATTTTTTGCTGACATGAACATAAAACACCTCGCCAAAGAACTGGAACTGTCAATCTCGACAGTATCAAAAGCCCTGAGGGATAGTCATGAAATAAGTACTCAAACAAAAGACAGAGTACTGTCCAAAGCGAAAGAACTGAACTATGAAGTGAATCCCTTTGCCAGCAGTTTGCGAAAACAGAAAAGTAAAACCATTGCAGTAGTGATACCCGAAGTAGTCAATGATTTTTTTGGACCTGTCATCAATGGTATTGAATCCGTTGCTCAGGAAAAAGGATATCATGTGTTGATCTACCTGACCCATGAGGATATGCAGAAAGAAGTTGCCATCATAAGCCTGCTGCAGAATGGAAGAGTAGATGGCATAATGATGTCGCTGTCTGAACAAACCTCAAATACCTCACACCTGGAAGAATTAAGGGAAAAAGATATACCGATGGTTTTCTTTGACAGAATTGCTGAACATATGAGTGTGCCTAAAGTGACCACCGATGATTATAACAGCAGTATCCGGGCAACAGAACATCTTATCAGGAATGGATGCCGGCGTATTGCCTTTCTCTCGATCTCACAAAACTTATCCATCAGTAATAAAAGAATGAACGGCTACCAGGAAGCGTTAAGAATGCACAAACTCACTCCTGAAGACAAACTGATCATTTCTTGCGTGGGAAATGACGCGGAGAATAAACAGATGATCCGTAAACTGCTGCAACAGAAAGATCGTCCTGACGGAATATTTGCTTCAGTTGAAAAACTCGCCATTGCCACCTATGAGATCTGCGATGAATTGAAACTGAATATTCCGAAAGACGTCAAAGTACTTACTTTCTCCAATTCATACACTGCCCCCCTGCTCAATCCTTCTCTTACCACCATCACCCAACCGGCCTATGAAATGGGCAGAGAATCTGCATCAATACTTTTCAAATTAGTTGAAAAAAGAGGACATAACTTCCTGCTCGAAAAAACTGTCTTAAACTCAGAACTGATCGAGAGAAATTCTACAAAATAACCGTATAAACAACCTGGAATATGAAAGAGTTCCATGCCTGGAAATTATCATTCTGCCCTATTCTCCTTCTGCTGGCATTGTCTCTGTCTGCACAAAAAAATACTGCCCTTACAAAAACATTGGCTGCAACATATGATCTGGTCCCAGCCCCTGCAAAAGACACACAGTACTACGAGATGCATTCAGTATTACAGAAACATGCACCGGATGGAACGATCACATCCACTGACACCTACAACCTCTATTTGCGTTGTGTTCCTTCCCGGGCTGCAGGTAAGGGTGATGAGTACACCTGCCTGAAATTTACCATGGTTCGAAATAATTCTAAAGAGTTGTCTATACCTGCACTTTCCAACTGGACATACTATTATCGGTGGGATGATAGTCATATTGATTCTGCCGGCCAGGTATTCGGCATTGATCATGCGAAATTTGAGGGCATAAAAGACGAAACCGGAAATGAGCTTCCTGTAGAGAACAGGTATCATGTATACAATGCATTTATAGATTTCCATGCCATGGGTGTGTTTGCAGGCAGAACACCGGGAGACAGTGGAATTCAGTCACTCCGGCGTATAGGCGATAAGGTGGTGCATATTGCTTCATTTAGTCAGCCCCCTGTAAACCTGGGAAAAGGGATCGCCAGGGGTTCCTATTTCAGAAACGGAGAGGTTACACTCCTGTTCAAGGGTTTGGGGCTGGTGAATAATAAAAATTGTGCATTGATCGAATATGATTCGGGTAAAAGCTCTTTTCTGATGCTGACAAAATTTGGAGATAAGGAAATGCCCACCAAGGGCAGTTCCCATTATTGGGGCGATATTTATAAAGACCTGGCGGGTGGTTGGATACAGAAAGCCAATTTGCACGAGTTGGTAGTGAGTGAAACCACGGTGCCGGGAATGAGCGCTAAGGTCAGCGTGGTGGTGGAGAGAACGATCAGTATTCAAAATACCGATCATTGAAAATCGGCCAAAAAATCGTACATTTATTAAGATTGGAAAATCAATTGATCATAAACGCTTCGTTTTTGCCTGTCAATGTTATCACATTGCATAATGTGGTTTGTCTGCATCTCAATAAAGCCTATTTCTTCCCTAATCAAAAGGCCTTTGGTACGCTGACCCCGGCCTGACCATGTAGTCACCCGGGGATGTGTTTTCTACTTCTTCTTTTTCAATTGAAAACAAGTTTGTACTATGTCTCGAAATCAGGAACCGGTTTCGGCAAGTGGCTCTGTCATATTGATCCTCGTGTTATTAATTGCAGCTGTACTTAAATCAGCATATATACATGGCCCGGAATATTATTGGACCCTGCTTGTCTTGCTGCCGTTATTATTGGCGTCCATTTATTTTGCAAGATATGGGAAACGTAAACCGTCCGGGAAACACCCGGCCATTGGATACCTATTGTATTTGCTGAAGTCTGGCAGAAAGGGTAATAAATAGCTTTCATGTCCCCGGAACCCGTATTTTTACATCCAGGTATGGACCGCATGGGTAAAATGGTATTGTCGCTGCTAATGATCAGTTTCATTTCGCTGAAAGCGGAATCGCAATTGATGTACAATGGCATGAACTATACCCAAAGAAATACTTTCTCCCAGTTCAACGCCATGAGTGACAGCACGACAGCGAAAAAGAAATGGTCTCTCAATAAATATGGAGGGATCTCGGTGGGCTATAGTTTCTTCAATGGTGGTGGCGCCTCATATTTTTCAGCCCCTGTTGGTTTGCAATTGAACCGCAGGTTAAACGACAATTTATATGCATTTGCTGGAGTTTCAGCAGCACCTGCTTATGTTAATTTTCCCCGTTCATTTGTAAACACAGACATTAAAAAAATGAATACAAATAACCTGTATATGTATTCAAGATTTGAAGCGGGGCTGATGTATATCAATGATGAAAAGACTTTTTCGATCTCAGGAAGCATCAGTGTTGACAGGAGCAATTATCCTGTTTATCCCTATTACAACAGAACGGGCTTGCCAAAACAGCAACCGCAGAACAGCCCACTGAAATAGATCTTCCTGTTTATATAACAGGTTTCCTGACAAACATTCCCTGGTAGTAGTTCCGGTAAGCAAATCCCAAAAACAGGTTAGGTCCCATGAGAAAAACACCCATCAACCAACCCGAGGGCACCAGTATGGTATGAAACAATAATACATTCAAACTGATCGGGAACAGCACTACAGCCGAAAAAGGCGCGTATCGATCAAGCATTAAGGATATGCCGCCCACAATCTGAATGGTTTTCATCATTGGATATATATAACCGGTTCCCATGAGGCCAGCTTTCAGATCCGCCGCCGCACCCGTATGCATGGGTTGGTAGGGAATAAAATGCAGAAAATAATCCAGGCCGAACACCAGGTATATAAATCCAAGCAGGACACGGAAAATCAGTGTTGCTATTCTCATCATTTACATTTTAAGTAAACCAGGCTCCGGGGGCATGTCAAGCCTAAAAATCATTTCGCCCGCTGCCCTTAAAATACTTCGAAAAGACCAACTAGCCTGCGGGAACGGCAAAAAGCGTTATAAAAGCGAGAATCCCGGCCAAGACCCCAATGGCTACTTTCTGGGTACCATTCTTGCTCACTGAGATCGCGACAAGACATTGCAGAAAATAATAAAAAGCAAATGCACGCGATGCAAACGAAATAAGTGTGAGCGTTGAAGCGAAAGCCATCACTACCGCAATTCCGCAGATCAACAGGTATGCACGCCTTTCATCGATACGGCCACCTGTTGACTCAGCTACCGTACCCCCACCTCCCACTACATCCGCAACAGCCGCACTGAACTGACTTAGAACCGCAGCGATCACCAACGGTATCGTAAGCCAGGCCGCAGCCTTGGCTGCCAACAATAGGAGCCCATTATCCTGGACTTCGTTGCTTAGGAAATGCATAAGCGGAGTCGACACAGCTACGAAGACCAGGTAGATCACCGTGGAAACGATCTGAGAACTGCGACAAGAACGGATACGAAGCTCACGATCAAACTCCGAGCCGAGATAGCGTGAAGTCTCAAAACCCTGCACTACTATCAGAGTCCCCCCCAGAACCGTAAGTATGGTCCACCAGTCCTGCTTTGGAAACACGGGTAGCTGGAGGGTATTAGTACTGAAAGCCTTCCAGTCGAAAACTGCAAAGCCCCCGATCATCAACAGGATGAGCACCCCGGTGATAACCAAGGCCCATCGTTCCAGAATGAGTAGCATATCAAGCCCTTTAAATCGTCCCATGACACCTATCCCAACAATAATGACAATGCAAACGAGATTCTCATTGAATGGCGTATTCATCCCGAGTCCCCCAAGCAGGAAGGCTGCCAGGATATGGATATACAGACATACCGAGATCGCGTAAGCAAGCACCAGTGCGAGATTCGCAGTGCGTTCGTTACGTGCTGTCCGATCCGATATGGTACCAGCCTCATGGAGAGGCTCTACATGGCGAATATTGAAGCGAATGACTGAGCCCATGGCATAAGCGAGTGCACACACTGCTGCCATGGCAAAAACGGAGTAAGGCCCAACAGAAGCATTCAGAATAGGCACAATCACCAGCAAGCCACTACCGAATATTGATGCTAACGGAGTAGTTCTTGCAGTGCGGAGTTCTTTACGACTATTTGCCATGTCAATTTTTTTTAATATTTAATTACCGGAAGGCTGTAAGCAGGTTTATTTATTCGCACTCAAACACAATCATATTTACAATATCAAGATACGTTTATATATTAAACCCCACCTCCATTAAATTTCGGTTACTCGCACTTGAATTGGAAATAATTTTTGAAAAACGAAACCGGAATTTAAACACTATATTTATCCAACTCCTTAAACTCAACCCAATGCTTAGGTTCATCCTGGCACAATTGCTATTCATGCTATTCCTGGCTAACCCGGGAGGCTCCAAATTTCAACTCACAAGAAAATCAATAGGCCCGAGAGAGTACATTTCCTGCGATCCGGGAAAGGGGCTCTCACTTGATCAATTACCGAGGATCAGGCATCCGCGGCTGGTCTACCCTGATGAAAAATCTATCTATCCACAAGCCGTTGCCAATAACAATACGGTTCCTGCAGGAAAGCTTACCAATAAGTTACTGGACCTGCAGTTAGAAGTAGTTTGGAGCGATTTTTATCCCGAAGGAAATAAACGCCCAGGACTCAGAATGGTCACCATCAGGGAGAAAGGAAAATCTCCTTCCATCCCGGCACCGTTGATCCGTGTGGAGACTGGCACCAGGATACATGCCGTACTTCATAATACACTTCCAGATTCATCAGTTACATTCTTTGGTTTGCAGAAACGTCCTTCTTCCGAATATGACAGTATAAGATTGAAGCCGGGAGAAACAAAAGAGATAAATTTTGAAGCGGGTACTCCTGGAACTTATTTATATGGAGTATTCATACCTACTGAACGGGATCAGGAAGAACAACAATTAGGAGGAGGCTTTATCGTAGATCCCAAAGGCGGATCATTACCGGATCGCGTGTTGGTCATTAACAATGCCGGTTTTTATATAGACACGGCTCTTTTTAAAAATGGTTACATGGAATCATTGACCATCAATGGCGGTTCCTGGCCTAATACAGAACTGTTCACGCCATCGGTTGGAGACACCGTTCGTTGGAGGGTGATCAATAGTTCCATCCGGAATCATCCTATGCATCTTCATGGATTCAACTTCACTTTACAATCCCTTGGTTCTGTACTTTCCGATAGCGTGATCAAAGCGGGTTATCAGCCCAGCATTGTAACTCAAACCATGGTAGGGAGATCCACCATGATGCTGAAATGGGTGCCAACGCGCCCGGGTAATTGGTTATTTCATTGCCATCTTTCTTTTCATGTCACCCCGGATATCAGGTTGCCCGGTGCAGCAGATCTTGATCAACCTGATCAAAGTCCGCATATGGCAGGCCTGGTGGTTGGCATACAAGTCAAACCCGGAACCAGCGATCTGATCACTAAAGGACCTGCAAAAGAGTTTAATCTGTATGTGGATCAATACTACCCGGGGAAATCCCCACGCAACGGCTTTTCGTTGGCAAAAGATTTCAAACCCGATACGAATGCTGCATTTACAACGGGGCCCCTGTTGCTAATGAAACAATATCAACCCACCTATGTTACGGTGGAGAACCGCATGCAGGTACCTACTAGCATACACTGGCATGGTCTGGACCTGGACAGTTGGGCTGATGGTGTGCCGGACTGGAGTGCCTCCGATGGTAAAATGTCTCCCTCCATTCAGCCAGGTGAAAAGTTCACCTATAAATTGACCCTGATGAGGCCGGGCACATATATCTATCACAGTCATTTTAATGATGTGCGCCAGATCGCCAGCGGGCTATATGGGCCACTCATTGTTATGGGTGAAAACCAGGTGTATGATCCAACAACAGATCACTTTTATATAGTGGGTTGGAAAAATCCAGAGCCAAGGTCATTTGATGATGTTGTATTAAACGGAACCACTCAACAACCAACTCAAGACGCCCGTGTTGGCGAATCACATCGGATACGGCTTATCAATATTCAGCCTGCCGGAGATATTAAGATAAGGATGGAACTAGACAGTATCCCCTACCCTATGAAATCCATTGCAAAAGACGGAACTGATTTCCCTTTGATACAACAGACTTATCTGAAAGAAAGTGCATTTTTTGGAGTGGGTGAAACAGCAGATTTTGTTTTCAAACCATTGAAAGCAGGTGTTTATAACCTGAAGGTCATCATAGTCGAAGGTCAATTTTTCTGGACACAAAAATGGGTGGTGAAAGATTAATGAACAACACTTCATCAATAAATGACAGCCAATCAATATCACTCCGTACATTCTATCTTAACATGATTCACCGCCCCGTGTTTGTATACGATCTCTTTGCTTGAATGCTTTTTCAATCACATTGAATCTTGAATGTGTTCAACACGGAAATCAATTAACTAAGAAAGTTGGGCAACACAAAAATCTACTTCAATTTCCCTTGAAAAAAATCAACAGTACGCTGCCAGGCAAGTTCTGCCGCGGCTTTATCATAGCGTGGTGTAGTATCGTTATGAAAGCCATGATTTGCGTTGGGATATATGTAAGCAGTATATTCTTTATTATTCGCTTTAAGTGCCGCTTCATAGGCTGGCCATCCTTCATTTACACGGGTGTCCAGAGCGCCGAAATGCAATAACAAAGGAGCATGAATCTTTGGAACATCATCAGCTGAAGGTTGTCCGCCATAAAAAGGTACTGCAGCAGCCAGGTCGGGAATGCGTACCGCCATCATATTGGAAATCCATCCTCCAAAACAAAAACCGACCACTCCGATCTTTCCATTACTTTCCTTTCGACTCTTAAGATAACCAGTTGCCGCAATAAAATCCTCCAGCATATCATTTCTGTCGCGTTTCGATTGCAATTCCCGACCCTTGTCGTCAGTACCGGGATAGCCACCTAAAGGAGTTAGTGCATCAGGAGCAATCGCCATAAATCCCGCTACAGCTAATCTTCTTGCTACATCTTCTATATAAGGATTAAGTCCACGGTTTTCATGAACCACAACAACAGCTCCTAATTTTCCTTTTACATCGGCAGGTTTACACAACAATCCTTTTATATTTCCGGAGACTGGCGAATTGTAATTGACATACTCTGATGTTATACGTGGATCATCAACTGCAATCTGCAAAGTGGTTTTGTAATCTGGCATTAAGAAACTCATGAGCGACGAAACGGTAATACCACCAACTGCATACAGCGACAACTTTTGCACAAAGTTCCTCCTGTCAATCCGATTGTGTGCGTAATCATCATACAAGTCAAATACTTCCTGTTTAATATCTTCTCTTCTGATTGTACTCATATGTTTAATATTCAGGGAATTTAAATTTAGGTAAATCTGTTAACTTAATGAAAGGTAATTAATGCAGCAGCTTCGGGGAATAAAGCGGCAAAAACTTCTGCTGGGATATTGCATAGATTTGCATTGCTCCAATTAATTTCAATTGAATCCCTACACATTCCATATTAGCCTCTTTGACCTGGCATTCCTGGGAGTAATATTTATTGGGTCTAATTTTATACTGCTCTTATGGTTCACTAAAAGAAAAAACCGTGCTGCTAATCGGTTTCTTGCCCTGGCGCTGGGAATTATCGTTTTATGGATCGCTGGGATATTGAGTTCTGATATTGGATTGACAGCTGACATTCCCTATTGGAGCAGCCTGCCGCTACGGTTCTCGCTGGCACTGGGGCCTTTGATCTACTTTTATGTACTTAAAATAACCAGGCCCGAATTTGAATTTCGTTTTAAGGATCTGTGCCATTTCATTCCGTTACCGGTCGAACTAGGCGCTCAGCTAACGTATCAGCAACTGAATCCTGTTTTACCATGGCTGGGTTTTATTTCAGTCAGCATCTACTTACACTTTTCTTTCAAGCTTATAGGGCAATTTTACAGCCGAATTAACTTTACCGGGGGCGACCGTTTCCGGTTCGAAATGCGTTGGCTGCATAATTTGCTAATAGCCTTCGGCTTGATATGGCTTTTTTGGCTACCACTTAAAGCCGCTGATTATTATTATACTCTCCAACAGTCTGCCTATTACCCTTTTTACCTTTTATTAGGTATAATGTCCATTTGGATAGCAGTTGTGGCCTATTTAAGGCCGGAAGTTGCCGTGATTGCCGATTCGTCTTCGTTATTAAAGCCGTCACTACCTGTGGAATTAAAACAAAAGGGCATCTTGCTCAGGCAAACCGTGAAAAACCGCCTTTATTACCAGGATCCCGAACTTAATTTGAACTCACTGGCGGAAAAACTTGGCTGGACTCCTCACGAATTATCCCGGATCATCAATACCGTGATCAAAAAAAACTTCCACGATTTTATCAGTGAATATCGGGTTGCTGAAGTGATTGAGAAAATGAAGGACCCCGGAAATGATCATTTAACCTTACTGGGCCTCGCTTACGATTCAGGCTTTAACTCAAAAAGCAGTTTTAACCGCATTTTTAAAGAAATGACCGGAAAAACTCCGGCAGAATATAAAAGCGATCTGAAAAAAGGTATCCCAGTTTATAAACTGAGACGGCGTGCTGAGTATGAGACGATAATTTCGAGTCCTGAAACCACTTCAAGGTGGATTCGCCTCATCTTAACCCGCCATATCATGTTTAAGAATTACTACCAAACGGCACTGAGAAATTTGTTAAAGAATAAATTCTATTCAGGCATCAACATTGCCGGGCTAACGCTTGGTCTTACCGTAGGCATCCTCATATTGTTATGGGTTCAGGACGAGCTGGGTTTTGACGGTTTTTATAAAAAGGCGAAGGATATCTACCGGGTGGAGCTTTGGGGGGGAACCGGCAATAACAGGCAAATATTTACCGTTGGCGTTGCACCGATCGGGCAGCTCTCTAAAGAGCAATTGCCTGAGGTGCAGGATTTTGTACGCCTGATGGGGAATTACGATTACTCGCTCTATAAATACAAAGACAAGGTCTTTGGAGATGAGAATGTTATGTATGCAGACCCTTCATTATTTACCATGTTTGATCTCAAACTGGTTAAGGGTAATAATGCAAAGCCTTTTTCTGACGATAATTCGGTGGTGATCACCCAAAGAACGGCTGAGAAGTTTTTTGGCGACCAGGACCCTATAGGCAAGGTGATCATTGGAGATGATAAGATTAATCTTACTGTAAGTGGTGTGATCCCTGACATGCCCCAAAACTCAAGCATCCAGTTTGATATGGTCATGCCGATAAGCTTTCATTTCAAAGAGCAGTTGGCGCAGAAGAACGATATGAGCAACAATTTTAACTTCTTCAGCTATATCACCTTCTTGCAGATCAAACCCGGGAGTGACCTGAAAAAACTGGCCAAACAGATCACCGGGATACATCTGAACCATAGCCCTAAGGATACCGATGCCGATTACTTGCTCCTACCACTTACCAAAATGCATTTGTACAACGCAGACTTGAGCGATAAAGGGATTGGTACGGTAAGAATCTTTATCGCTATCGCCATACTCATACTGGTGATAGCCTGTATCAATTATGTAAATCTGTCGACCGCCCGGGCAATGCTAAGAGCGAAGGAGATCAGCATTCGGAAGGTCATTGGCGCGGCCAAAACGCAGTTATTCATGCAGTTTATTGTGGAAACAGCATTGTTGTTTGTGGTGGCGGCAGTTCTGGCCCTTGGAATGATCTACATCCTGATGCCTGTTTTCAATAGGATATCAGGCAAGCAAATGAGTCTGGATCCGGGCGATTACCATCTATGGGTGGTGTTGCTGACCGCAATTACCGGCACACTGGCAGCATCGAGCATCTACCCTGCCCTGTTGCTGTCGTCTTTCGAACCATTGAAAGCGCTGAAAGGCAGAATATCCGCCGGTGTGGGAGATGTGCTGTTCCGTAAAATTTTGGTAGTCACTCAATTTTCATTTGCAATTATCCTGATCATCGGCACCATCGTGATCACCCGCCAGTTAAATTTTATCCGTAGCACCGGTGTGGGCTATGATAAAACGCATGTAGTCACCTTTTGGATGCGGGATATGGATAAACATTACGATGTTGTGAAAGCTGAATTATTGAAACAACCAGGTGTATCTGCGGTGACCCGATCAAACCAGAATATTGTAAACTTCCAGGGCTTTACGGGTAATGTAGATTGGGATGGTAAAGACCCAAATCATAATATCATCATGCACCCTATTGGCGTGGACAGGGACCTGATATCTTTCTTTAAAATGAAGCTGGTTGCGGGCACGTCCTTCACCGGCGGACAGATGGATTCCGCCCACTTTATTTTGAATGAGGCTGCGATTAAGGAAATGGGCATAAAAGATCCTGTAGGCAAACGATTCCGGATGGGTGGAAACACGGGCACTATAGTTGGTGTGGTAAAGGATTTTCATTATAGCTCTATGAAGGAAAAGATTGCTCCATCCATTTTCTGGTTTGCTCCTCAGTATTTAAACAGGATCTATATTAAAACAACAGCCATAGACGCACAGAAGGTTATTTCCGCAGCCGGGAAGCAGTTCAAACAGTACAACGGAGAATTTCCTTTTGATTATAGTTTCCTTGATGACATTTTTGATAACATATATAAAAGCGAGGAGCGCCAGGGAACTTTATTTACCTATTTCTCTGCTATCGCTATATTCATTTCCTGCCTTGGCCTGCTGGGTTTGACTGCTTACACAGCCCAGGTACGTACGCGCGAAATAGGTGTGCGTAAGGTGTTGGGGGCAAGTATTAGCAGCCTCGTACGCTTATTGGCCATGGATTTCATCAAGCTGGTATTCATCGCCATTATATTAGCCACGCCGATAGCCTGGTATTTAATGTATAACTGGCTACAGGATTTTGCCTATAGGATATCCATCAACTGGTCAGTGTTCGCGCTGGCGGGCGCATTGGCGATTCTGATTGCCTTTGTTACCATTAGTTTCCAGGCAGTCAAGACTGCATTGGTCAATCCGGTTAAAAGCATTCGTTCGGAATGAATATTTGCGCTACTTTCTATCTCTTATTAAAGCTAAAAGGTCACAACTAAAAGCATGACGTATATTTTGGTCGTACGTTTCGATATTTCTCCTACATGTCTACTACTCCATTAACTATAAATATCTCTGGTATTTAAACATATTTTCTAGTGTAATACACAGGCATAAACACTAACATAATCAGTAATTTTGACAACACAATTCAATAGAGTGTTAACCTAAGATCAAAAAGAAGCGGTCAAGAATCCCGCAACATGTTGCGAAAAACTTTATTATGGCGAGTGTAGAAATAAATGAAATATTTGACCTGGCTTACCGGTTTATAACCGAAACGAATGAAAGTGTTTTCCTTACAGGTAAAGCTGGCACCGGGAAAACCACTTTTTTAAAGTACCTCGTTGAACATTCATCCAAAAACATGGTGGTGGCAGCGCCAACAGGCGTAGCGGCCATCAATGCAGGTGGTGTTACGCTGCACAGTTTGTTCCAATTGCCGTTCTATCCTTTTTTGCCAACAGACAATAATCGAAAGGAATTGCTGAGCAAGATCCGTTATCAAAAGCAACGCATACATTTGCTCCGGAAAATAGAATTGTTGGTAATAGATGAGATCAGTATGGTGCGCTGCGACGTACTGGATGCAATTGACACTATATTAAGAAGTGTCAGGAGAAATCACTCTTCCCCGTTTGGAGGCGTCCAGATATTGTTCATCGGAGATCTATATCAGCTACCTCCTGTAGTCACCAGGAATGAGTGGAACGAAGTATTGAGCAATTATTATGAATCTCCATTCTTCTTTGACAGCCTCGCTGTAAAAGAACAAATGCCGCTGCTGATAGAACTCAATAAGATCTACCGGCAGAAAGAAGAAAGTTTTGTATCACTCCTGAATAAAGTGCGTAATAACATATTGGAGAAAGAAGACTACGATGCATTAAACCTTCGTTTCATTCCGGACTTTCACGCAAACACGGAAGAGAAATACATTACGCTCACCTCCCACAATAATCAGGCAGATAGCATCAATTTAATAAACCGGAATAACCTTGATACTCCGTCCTTTGTCTACAAAGCCATAATAGAAGATGAATTTCCGGAAAATCTTTATCCGGCCGAAGCGGAGTTGGTTTTGAAAGAAGGCATGCAGGTTATGTTTATTAAAAATGATACAGTTACAAAAAAATATTATAACGGAAAGATCGGCATCGTGTCTTCTCTCAGTGATGATAAAATAACTGTTAACTGCGATGGCGAAGAAATTGAAGTATTTGAAGAAACATGGGAGAACACGCGGTATACGATCAACCGCTCAGATGAAAAATTGGAACAAACAGTATTAGGCAGGTTTATCCAATATCCATTGCGGATGGCATGGGCCATAACTATTCACAAAAGCCAGGGGCTAACGTTTGAAAAGGTTATGATCGATGCCGCTTCTTCCTTCAGCAGTGGACAGGTTTACGTGGCGCTGAGCCGCTGCACTTCACTTGAGGGAATTGTGCTGTTGTCCAAAATTCCACCCACTGCGATCCATAGCAATCAAAAAGTGGTGGAAGGTCAGCGTGCGTTGGCGCCAAAGGGCTCACTGGCTGAAAGGTTTCAGGGTGCAAGGCAGATATTTACATGGCAGTTGCTGAGCGAAATATTCTTACTGGAGGAAGCAGATAAAAACATAGGTTTTTTACGAAATGTAGTAGATGAAAATAAAAACAAACTCAACGAAATCGCACTGGAATGGACAGCGCAATATCTGGAAGAGATAAGGAAAGCCAGATCTACAGCAGAAAAATTTTTATCCCAGGTGAACCTATTGATGAGAGATAGCCCTGTGATTGAAAACAATGAACAACTGCAACAAAGAATACAGGCAGCGGCAGCATATTTCTTACCCTCGCTTGAAAACATGAAGCGACAATTGCAGCAACACCCGCTTATTACGGAGCATCGGGAGACAGCCACAGCAGTTGATGAAGCTCTTCATGAAACCATGGCCGCACTGATAAAAATCATACACGGCATGCAATACTGCAGTGCAGCGTTTAGTATTACGGGATATTTAAAACATAAACTCAACCTCAGCATTCCCCGGATTCACATTAGCAGCTATGCCGCCAATAAAAAACTAACGCCAGTTTCTGATATTCCAAACGCAGGATTATTTTTTGATCTAAAAAACTGGCGAGACAAAACCTGTAACGAACAGGATCTTCCCATTTATCTTGTTGCCAACAACAACAGTCTGAAAGAAATAGCAAACTATCTCCCCAGAACAACACAGCACCTCCAGCTAATAACGGGGTTTGGCAAAGCCAAAGCAGAGAAATATGGCGGCGAGATCCTGGAAATGGTTCAGGATTACTGCACTGAACACGATCTTGAAACTAATATTGAACTAAAGGCGGCCAATCCCAAACGGCAACGGAAAGAGCGCACAGTAGAAAAGGCTGAAGGAAAGATCCCTTCTGCGGTTATCTCCATGCAGTTGTATAAAGAAGGAAAAGATATCAATGCCATTGCCAAAGAAAGAAGTCTTGCTGCCAGCACCATAGAAGGGCATCTTACTGAATTTATCAAAACAGGTGACGTAAATGTTGATGCCTTTGCAGACGAAACCACTGTAAAAATAATTTCGGAATACCTCACTTCTAACACTGATAAAAAACACAGCGAAATACGAACGATGCTGAATAATGTTTATAGCTTTGCTCAGATAAGGGCGGTAGCTAATTATTTGATTTGGGAGGAGAATAAAAATGGAACCTCGAAATTTTCCTAATCCCGAATAGTTAAAATTATTTACTGATCGCCTGGTCTGGAACTCGAGGAATAATAAGTTCCTTATTAAGCGTCCTAAAACTTTTGGATACTTTATAACCCCTGAAAAACAGTGCAAAAGCTCCTTAAATCATCTTAATACAGAGTGGAAAGCCCCGCTATTTCCCGATACAGAACTTCGAGAAAATATAATCCAGCTGGTCCTCATTGGTGATCTCGCCGGTGATCTCGCCAAGGTAATGTAAGGCCCGGCGGATATCAAGTGCCAGCAGGTCACCCGATATTTTATTCTCCATGCCGG
>DATGXN010000234.1:0-12174 GCA_035298945.1 Chitinophagaceae bacterium
AGAAAGAAGAGCCTATGCGGACAGGGCCCAATATCTGGGTGATGTGGATTATGTGAAAGTACCGGTGAATAAACTCCGGAGCAAAGAATACCTGGATGCCCGGATGAAAGACTTCGTTTTCGGGAAAGCCGGCAACAGTGATATTACCAGGCCCGGTGAACTTCCGGAATCAGAAGAAACTACACATCTTTCTGTGATCGACCAATGGGGCAATGCCGTTGCAGTAACTACTACATTGAATGGCGGCTATGGCAGTAAGACCGTAGTTGGAGGTGCAGGATTTTTGCTCAACAATGAAATGGACGACTTCAGCGTAAAACCCGGCGTGCCCAACATGTATGGAGCCCTGGGAACTGAAGCCAATGCTATTGCACCAGGTAAGCGTATGCTAAGCTCCATGACACCATCTGTGGTATTGAAGAACAACAAGCCTTATATAGTTGTAGGAACGCCCGGAGGAACCACCATTACTACCTCGGTCTACCAGAGTATTGTCAATATCATAGACTTCAAACTCTCTGCTTTTGATGCGGTGAACAAACCCAAATTCCATCACCAGTGGAAACCTGATCTTATCTACGTTGAAAAAGATTTCCCCGCCGATGTGGTTGAAAAACTTAAAGCGATGGGATATACGATCAAAGAAAGAGCACCTATTGGTCAAACTGAACTTATCCTGATCAATGGCAAAAAAATTGAAGCTATTGCCGACAAACGAGGTGGTGATGCCGCACTGGGATACTGATTAGATATTTAGCCGGTTAGTGTGTTAGCAGGTTAGTGCATTAGATAAACGAGACAGATACAAGCCACCGATGCCCAAAGATCATGAGAATATACCTGAAAGATCAGAGCAAGAAATTGGGATATTATCTGGATTACTTCAAAACTTTAGGAGTAGCTGACTATAATAAAGCTGCTTTAGTGCCAAAATCGAGCTCTGCCGAACTTGAACTTGATTGGTGCAACCGAGAAAAGGCGAAGTCAATACTGTTTGACTATTCGATATTCCCATTAAATATACTGGTAGGATTTGGTGAGTGGACAGCTGAAAATCGAAAGATGCGGGTTGGCGATACAATTGTGCAGCAGGCATATCTACCACCAAATAGAATTATCTCACAAAAGATTGTCTTTGGCGTAAGGGATTCATCACATTCATCACATTCATCACATTTATCACATTAAATGAAGAGGCTGCTCCAAAATGAAGCAGCCTCTCTCTTACTTACATATTTATCTAATGCATTAACCGGCTAACACACTAACCGGCCAATGATCTAATCAGTATCCCTCATTCTGCGTAAGATTCTTGTTCACGTCGATCTCCC
This sequence comes from Chitinophagaceae bacterium, assembly GCA_035298945.1. Classification (GTDB taxonomy): domain Bacteria; phylum Bacteroidota; class Bacteroidia; order Chitinophagales; family Chitinophagaceae; genus Pollutibacter. The sequence goes on from DATGXN010000234.1 coordinate 1,332, forward strand.
TTTGTGGAATAGGGAAGATCAGCTTGGGAGAATTCCAGGCAAGAGTTCCTACATTTTGTTTGAGACGCTTTTTGTCGGGCAGGTTATGTCCTTCGAAAGCAAGCTCCAGGTACCGTTCTTTCAGGATCTGGTCCAGCGTAACGGATGGCAGGTCAGCAAGTTTAGCTCTTGCACGGATCCTGTTCACATCTGCCAGTGGCGTGGCGCCCACTGTTGTGTTCAGTCTCTGGTTCGCTTCTGCCCTGGTGAGATACATCTCAGCAAGACGGATCACGGGAACGTCACCGTACCTGTCAAGATGTTTCCTGGTATAGTTGAAACCACCAGACAGGATGAAATAATTCCTGGTATCACCGGCTTCATACTTCGCCAGGTGAGACGCTTTGATCTTACAATCGGAGCGACCTGCAGTGCCCGGAATACTTCCGATCGTTCTTCCGAAAAATGTATTGATATCATTCACACCATCCTGCGTTGTTACTTCTGACCAGAATATGTATTCTGCCGGAGGAGTACCACCGAGGTTGATCTGAGTGAACCAAAGTCCACTGAAATCAGTAGCCAGTGTTTTACCACTACCCGTAATAACTCTGTTTGCAGCATCCCTGGCCTCTGCATAATTACCCAGCATCAGGTGCGCCCTTGACAGCTGAGCCGCGGCAGCCCATTTTGTTGCATAACGTGAATTGGAAGAAGGAAGAAGTGATTCTGCCTTTGTCAGGTCAGCGATCACCTGGTCATAAACCGCCTTAACAGTAGCACGGGTTACATAAGATGATTCATCAACCACCAGGGTGGGTTGTAAGATCAATGGTACGCCGGGATTGGTATTGAGATCGCCATCACCGGGTGCTTTTGCAAACAACCTAACCAGTTCGAAATGAAGGGAGGCCCTGAGGAAAAGCGCCTCTCCTTCCACCTTCTTTTTGTTGGCATCAGAAGAAACTACTTTATCAAGGTTTGCAAGAACGTTATTTGTACGATTGATCGCATTATAAGATGCAACCCATGTATCCCTTGCAAATGTATTGGTAGAAGCCATTAATGCATTGTAAGCATCATTAAGACCCGCAAAGGTTCCTGTAAACTGGATGTCTTCGCTGTTACCAGTCAGGTCGTTGAGCACCTGGATGTCACCGCCATACACGGCAGCACTCTGTATGCCATCATATGCACCGATGAGGGTGGCATTGATATCACCTTCGGTTTTCAAAGCCTGCTCAGACGAGATCGTCTGCGTAGGATTCACATCCAGCTTGTCTGTGCAACTTCCCAATATGAAAGCCGATAAGGCCACGAGGGAGAGTTGTTTGATATTTATGATTGTTGATTTCATATAGTCAAAAAGGTTAAAGATTATAAATTCAGGTTAATACCAAAAAGAATGGTGCGCGGCTGTGGCGGCGTATAGAAATCATTTCCTTTGGCAATATTAGAATCGAAATCGTCAGCATTAACTTCAGGATCCCAGTAAGGATAATCAGTAATGGTCAGGAGGTTAAATGCAGACACATAGATCCTGAGCTTTTCAATCTTAGCCTTTTTCAGGAAGTTGTTATTGAATGTATAGCCAATTGAAGCACTCCTCAACCTGATATAAGATCCATCTACGATATACCTGCTGCTGGCCTGTGAACCATTCACCCTGTACAGGCGTACCTGCGGGATATTGGTCACGTCACCAGGCTTCTGCCAGCGACCAAGCTGGTCAGCGGTGTTGTTATCTTCATACAACATACTTGCAGAAGAATAACGGCCCATGCCATAAATATTATTCTGGTTGCCGGATACACCGTTGAAGAAAATGGAGGCATCAAAACCTTTATAAGAAAAGTTGTTGGTGAAACCCCAGATGAAATCAGGATTTGGATCACCCGCTACTACCCTTTGTGCTTCGTTGTAGTTGCTTGTTGTTGTTTTATCCAGCGTTCCGTCTGCTTTCTTCACATTCTTAACGAAAAGTGCATTACCATTTGCGGGATCAACACCTGCAAATTCAGGGGTGAAGAAAATACCAACTGGCTGACCTTCCATCACACGGTTCATACTGCTCACACCACCTTCAATGATCTGGCCCTGGATATTTTCAACCTTGCCAATATTCCTGGCGATGTTGAAGTTGGTGTTCCATTTGAAAGCACCGATCAGGTTCTGCGTGTTGATCACGAATTCGAAACCTTTGTTGCTCATGGTACCAACGTTCTTGAATATAGACGTGAAACCAGATGTACCCGGAACGTTCACATTCAGAAGCAGGCCCGAGGTGTTCTTCTGATAATAATCAATCTCACCTGTGATCCTGTTCTTGAATATTCCATAGTCTACCCCTATATCGAACTGATCTGTAGTTTCCCACTGCAGGTTTGGATTTGCCAGCTGGGAAGGACGCTGACCGGGAACTCCGGCATAACCCGCGTCACCGGAATACAGACCAAGAGCAGGGAAGTTGGGGATCTCAGCATTACCAACCCGTCCCCAGCTGGCCCTTAGTTTCAGGAAGCTGAGGAAGTCTATATTACCCATGAAATTCTCGTTGCTCATGATCCAGCCTGCTGAAACGGCAGGGAAGAAACCATACCGCTCGTTCTCACCAAATCTGGAAGAACCGTCTATACGACCGCTGACAGAGAGGAGATATTTATCGTTATAGCTATAGTTCGCTCTTGCAAAATAAGACAGGAAGCGATAGTCTGACTGAGATGAGCTACCACCTGTTTTATTAGCGGCACTGGCGATCTTCTGATAAGAATCAGAAGGGAACTCTGTACCCTCAGTAAAATTGTATTTAGCCCTTGACTGCTGGTATTGCATACCGAGCGTAGCATTCAGGTGACTCTTTGAAAAAGTTTTGTCGTAACCAAAATAACTCTGGGTGTTCACGTTGGTAACGAATGCACCATTGTTAGAGCCAAGACCTCTTGCAGCTCTTGACTGGTTACGTACGGTTTGAGTCTGGAAATATCCTTCTTCATTCTGGCTCAGATAATCCACACCTAACTCAGTCTGGAAATAAAGACTTGGGAGGATCTTCGCTTTCAGGTAAGTATTACCGAAAGTCCTGAACACCTCTTGCGTATACTTTGCGTATTGAACGGTGATCACCGGATTATAATACAATGGAATATTCACATCGCCGGGAGGAGTACCTGCAGGTAATCCTGTATTCGGATCAGTGAATGGAGTCATTGGCATTAACGCGATCGCCTGGAGCGGATTTGAGAAAGCGTTATCACCAGGGAGACGCCTGTTATATGTTCTGGTCAGTGAAAGCGATACGCCCAGATCCAGCCATTCATTGGCTTTCTGATCCAGGTTCAATCTTCCAGAAGTACGGATCAGGTTGTTACCAATGATGGTACCTGTCTGATCAAGATGTTGAAAAGATGAAAAGAATTTAGTCCTGTCGTTACCACCCCTGATCTGGAGATCTGCCTGGTGGTATGGACCTTTCTGCATCACGTGGTCTTGCCAGTCGTAGGTTTTTTTAGGGTCATCTTTCCATTGGTCATAGCTGTAATAACCCATCACGTCATTCTTCACATAAGATGTCCATGAATCCGGATCAGTTACAGGAGTACCATCAAGGTCATCGCGGTATTTTGCCCCCTCGAGTATCAGTTCAGCATATTGCTCGGAATTCAGCATCTGCACCCTGCGGGTGGCTTCTGCAAAACCTGTCTGGAAGTTGAACGTCACCTGGGTTCTGCCTGCTTTACCTCTTTTGGTTGTGATCAGTACAACTCCATTAGCTGCCCTTGAACCATAGATCGCGCCTGCTGAGGCATCTTTCAGTACTTCTATGGATTCGATATCGTTGGGGTTAAGGTCTGCCAGCGGGTTCATGTCACCACCATATGAACTCTGGTCGTTGGTAGTAATGGGCGTACCATCCACCACGTAAAGCGGTTGGCTGCTTGCGGAAATCGATGAGTTACCTCTGACCCTTACGGTAACAGCCTGTCCCAGTTTACCTGATTGGCTGTTAACAAATACACCGGCGGCTTTACCCTGGAGCGCCTGGTCAACTGAAGGTGTAGGCAGGTTTTCGATCTCCTTGCCTTTTACACGGGCAATATTACCAGTCAGCTCCCTTTTGATGGCTGTACCACCAAAGCCGGTTACAACTACCTCGGATAGGCCCTTGACAGAGGTACTCATCGCAATGGCAACTGATTCGCCTGTTACGGAGATCTCCCGGTTGTCGTACCCAACGGCAGTCAGTAATAGTACTGCACCTTTGTTTGCGGAAATTTTGAAAATACCCTTATCGTCTGTGCTGACACCCGATGAGGCTTTACCTTTCTCGATGACACTGACTCCTGAAACGGGAATCCCGTTTTCGTCAGTCACCTTGCCGGTCACGGTCAGGACCTGACCAACGGCCGCATTCAAAAAAAAGAATGCAGCCAATAAGCTGTAAATGATCTTTTTTCTCATGTACCCAGTTGTTTAGTTTGTTTTGGAATGACAAATATTTGGAATATTTGTTCGAAATTAATCAGGCAGGCAGTAATATAAATTTTTTAATTATCCAGTTCGACTGTATAGTTACCCAGCCTTTAGCCAAAATAGTATACATATAAATATTTATAATATAAAATAAATATACCACCCGCCCTTTAAGTCATAAGCAATTAGGACAACAAATGTTAATCAATAGCTGCTGGTATCGATATTGTGGGTGCTATTATCTATTTTTAGCCCTCTAAAATGCCGTTCCTGAACAGAATCCTGAAAATAACAGATTCTATCCTTGATGCGATCCTCCTGTTGCTGCTGGTTTCAGTGCTGCTGATTCAAACAGAATGGGCACAGAACCTGATCATCTACCAGGTTACAAAACGCCTTTCAAGGGACCTCAATACTGAAGTCAGCGTCAAAAATATACGCCTGGGTTTCTTTAATAAGTTAAACCTGGAAGGAACCCTGATTCGTGATCAGCAAAAAGATACGCTGCTGTACGCGGGTAACCTGAAACTGGAAATAACTGACTGGTTCTTCATAAAGGATGATATTGAATTAAAATACATAGGTCTGGAGAATGCCGTGATCAATATGCACCGGTCAGACTCTGTGTGGAACTACCAATTCATCATTGACTCCCTTGCCCCGGCCAAGCCAACAGAGCCGAAAACAAAGACTGACATACAATTGTCACTCAAAACCCTGCACCTGTACAACGTCTATGTGAAATATAAAGATGAATGGGTGGGCCAGGATATGGTAGGAAGCATTGGGTCGCTGGACCTGACGGCCGAAGAATTCAATCTCACCAGGAAAAAGATCTTTATCAACTCGCTCATACTGGACAAGCCTTCTTTCTATTCCTATGATTACAAGGGGAACAAACCGGAGGACACCACGAAAAAAGTCAAACCGCTGATGGTCGCCAATAAAGACTCCCTGGAATGGAACCTGGCCGGCTGGGATATGCTGATCAATAAATTCAGCATCAGAGACGGCAGCCTGAGTTTTTCCAGGAAAACAGACCGGAAAGTGCTTGATTATTTTGACCCCCAACATATCCTGTTCACCGGCATCACCGGAACCATACAGAATCTGAACCTGACAAACGATACTTTATCCGGCAAGATCGACCTGAAAGCAAAAGAACGATCCGGGTTTACCGTAAACCGGTTGAAAGCGAATATGAAATTTCATCCCCGTGGAATGATATTCTCCAATCTGGACATACAAACCCCCAATTCCAGGCTGAGGGATTATTATGCCATGCATTATGAAGATTTCAAAAAAGACATGAACGAATTTCTGTCTAACGTCAAGATAGACGCATCGTTCCAGAACAGCCAGATCAGTTCCAAAGACATAGCCTATTTCGCACCGGAATTGAAAGACGAGAATAAAACAATACTCCTGAGCGGAAAAGCAAAAGGTACAGTGGAAAATTTCAAGGCCACAAATATCCGTGCTCAGTATGGCAGGAATACATTTCTTTCCGGGGACCTTGTGATGAAAGGTCTGCCCGACATTGACAAAACTTATGTCGAATTTACTTCAGGTTCGCTGAGAACCACCTATGCCGATATTGAAGCCATCGCACCAAAAATCAAAGAGATCAAACAGCCGGACCTGGCAAGCCTGCAGTACCTGAAATTCGATGGAAATTTTACCGGATACCTGAACAATTTTTCTACCAGGGGTACTATTCAAACAGCACTTGGAAATATTGATGCAGACGTTAAAATGAAGATCCCTGCAAAAGGAAACCCTGCCTATTCAGGCATTGTAAGCACAAAAGGATTTCAGCTGGGAAAATTCCTGGACCAGGATAATATTGGAACTATCGCATTCAATGGCCAGATCAGCGGCCAGGGCTTTGAAACATCGGGAGCCGTAGAACTCAAAGGCAAAGTGGAACAGTTCGTATTCAATGATTACAACTACAGAAATGTTACATTGAATGGGAAACTGCTGAAGAAAGAATTCATCGGCGAAGCCATCATAGACGATCCTAACGCCAAGGCCACACTCAATGGATTTTTCAATATGAACGATCCTAAACAACCTGAGATCAATGTGGTGGCAGACATCCAGCGCGCTAACCTAAAGGCCCTCAATTTCACCGATCAGAATTTCAGCGTACTGGGAAAGATCAAATTGAATTTCCTTGGCAAAACGATCGATGATTTTATCGGTGAAGCATCACTATATGATGTGGCACTTACGAAAAATGAAGATGTATACGTATTCGATACGCTCCATCTTTATGCTATGAACATAGATGAGAACAGGCAGATCGAATTGAAGAACTCGGATATATCGGTGGTCATGAATGGAAAGTTCATGCTATCTGAAGTGCCCGCTACACTCAAAGCTTATCTGAGCAATTACTACCCTACCTATGTAGATAAGCCCAAATACCCGGTGAAAGACCAGTCCTTTACCATTAAAGCCGATGTGGTGAATATTGACCAGTATCTGAAACTGTTCAATAAAGATCTTTCCGGCTTCGACTACAGTTCACTCCAGGCAGCGGTAAACACGGAAGAGAAAATATTCCAGCTGAATGCCAATATACCGCAGGCCAGTTATGGGAAATACACGTTCCAGGACTTTGTATTTGAAGGCCGTGGCGACCTCGACAGCCTGAGAACGAAAGCCAGTGCCGGGACAATAGTGGTGAACGACAGTCTGCAGTTCCCTTCCACTACCCTCACGGTACTTTCAGCAGGTGATGTCTCTGATTTCTCCCTTACCACATCTGCCAATCAAACGATCAATTCTGCAAATCTTTCTGCAAGTATTAAACACCTGCAGGATGGTGTTAAAATACAATTCCATCCTTCCACCATAGTACTGAATGAAAAAACCTGGCGGATAGACAAAGACGGAGAACTGACCATCAGTAAATCTGTAGTAGATGCCAGCGAGATCAGGCTCACTAACGGTGATCAGCAGTTGCTGATCTCTTCCATTCCATCCGAGTTAGGGAACAGCCACGACATCATCATTCAACTGCACAAGGTCAACCTGGGCGATTTCCTTCCATTTGTTTTACAGGAACCAAGGATAGAAGGGATCACCAGCGGTGAGATCACGGTAGAAGATCCGCTGAATAAACTGAGGGTTTATGTGAATGCCCAGACAGACCAGACAAGATTTGAAAACGATTCCATTGGCATTACCACCCTGAACGGATTTTATGATAAATTGAATGACAAAGTCACTTTCAATATCGATTCGGATAATCCGGATTATGTATTTCTGATCAATGGCAATCTGAACCTGGCAGATTCATCCAAACCTGTCATCAATGCCAATATAGATCTTAAAGACACCAGGATCTCCATCCTGGAAACCTATCTTTCCAGTGTTTTTTCCAAGATGGATGGCAAAGCCACGGGACTGGTCAAAGTGACAGGAGATGCCAATACACCCGACCTTACCGGTGATGTAAAACTGGCGGGAGCCGGTATTGAAATAGATTATACCAAGGTGTATTACAAGTTGGATGATACCGAGATACACCTGAGGCCGGGATTGATCGATATTGGTGAAATAAAACTCACTGATCCGTTGGGTAACCGGGGAACCATCAAGGGAAAACTTGAACACCATTTCTTCAAGAATATGAGGTACGACTTCAGTGCTACATCCAGTAAGATGCTGGTGCTGAATACCAATAAGCTCGACAACAGCCTGTTTTATGGAAAGGCCATAGCAAGAGTGAATTTCCTGTTCAACGGACCTGAGCAGAACATGAAGATGTACATCACAGGGGCACCGGTTGACAGTTCCAATATCACCATTGTGACTTCGGGAACATCAAAACAAACAGGTGAGGTGGACTATATTGTCTGGCGCCAGTATGGCCGGGAAATGAACGTTGATTCGCTGAAACGAAATAACAGCAATCTCTCTATGGACTTTGACCTGGCTGCCACCAATCTTCTGAAAATGACCGTGGTACTTGATCCGCTTACCGGAGACAGCATCACAGCAGCAGGTACGGGCAATCTGAAAATAGTAACAGGAACCAATGAAGCCATGAGCATGAATGGCAGGATCAATATTGAACGTGGTTTATACAATTTCAACTTCCAGGATATCTTCAATAAACCTTTTACGGTTGAATCAGGAAGTTATATAAGCTGGACGGGTAATCCCTATGATGCAGACATTAACATCAATGCAAAATATGTGGCTGAGAAAGTGCGTATGAGTTCATTGTTTGAAGATAACAGTGCAACAGGTGTATCCACTGCTAATTCTGATGTATTGAGAGAGATCAGTGATGTGATCGTACTATGTAACCTGGGAGGAACATTGAGTTCACCAACCACCAACTTCGAAATTCAAATTCCTCCCAACAGCCCGGTGAAGAATAATCCGTCGGTGGACAATAAATTGAAAACCATCAACAGGGACCAGAATGAAGTGAGTAAGCAGTCCACTTACCTGATCGTGTTTAAAAGTTTTGCTCCTCAATCGGCCATTGTTACCAGTGACCTGAACCAGGAATTGCTGAACAATACGATCTCCGGTGTGATCAATGCCATTCTTGCAAACAGCGTACAGAACTTCTTCTATAAATTATTTGGATCGTCCCTGGATGTCAATTTCAATTATTCCAGGGTGGCTACAGATCTCACAGGTACTCAAACAGGAAATACGCAAACCAACTCGTCTACCCAGGATATCAGGGAAAATGTAAGTCTCGAGTTCATTAAATCGCTGGTGAACAACAGGCTGATCATCACATTTGGATCTGATTTCAATTTCAATGCAACGGGAACAAGTGCTGTGAGCTCACAGAGTTTCCTGTTCCTGCCTGATGTGAATGTGGAATATAAGATCACTCCGGATGGCAAGTTCAGAACCTCGTTCTTTTACAGGAGCAGTTATGATGCATTGTCCAGTTCAGGAAAACGGGACCGTACCGGAGGTAATATTTCCTATCGGACAGAATTCGACAAGATCTTTTCCAGAAAGAAGAAAACAGAAATAATCGATACCACAGGAACCAACTAGCTCACTTACTCACTCTCACATTCCATTCATCACATTCCCCACATTCATCACATTCCCCACATTCTATATCGTGTGCCCCATCTTTTCTTTCTTTGTCTGAAGATATTTCTCGTTATGGGGATTGGCAGGAATACATATTGGAACGGTATCCACGATCTCCAGTCCATAGCCCTTCAGGGCTGCCCTTTTCTTCGGGTTATTGCTGATCAGTTTGAGTTTTGACACATTGAGATATCTGAGGATCTGTGCGCCTACCCCGTAGTCTCTTTTATCCATCGGGAAGCCCAGATGAAGATTGGCCTCCACTGTATCCATCCCACCTTCCTGCAGCTTATAGGCTTTCAGTTTGTTCAGCAGTCCAATTCCACGGCCTTCCTGGTTCATATATAAAACCACACCTTTGCCCTCCTGTTCTACCATTTCCAGGGCCTGGTGGAGTTGTTCCCCACAATCGCACCTGAGGGAGCCCAGAATATCACCGGTGAAGCAGGAAGAATGCACGCGTACCAATACCGGCTCGTCTTTTTTCCATTCACCTTTCACCAGGGCAAGGTGCTCGCCACTTTCAGGGCTATTCCTTTCACGGAATACATATAATTTAAAGTGACCATATTTGGTTGGCATATCCACCTTGACCACCTCTTCAATCAGGGAATCTGTCTGAAGCCTGTGTTCAATCAGGTCTTTAATGGTGATGATCTTCATATCCAGGGTAGCCGCCAGCTCCTGGAGTTGGGGCAATCTTGCCATGGACCCATCCTCATTCATGATCTCTACCAACACCCCGGCGGGCTCAAAACCAGCCAGCCTGGCCAGGTCAATAGCAGCTTCGGTATGGCCGGAACGCCTGAGTACCCCGCCTCTTTTTGCACGAAGGGGGAAAATATGCCCCGGACGGCCCAGTTCATCTGGCTTGGTATGCGGATCAATCAGTGCCTGTATCGTTTTTGAGCGGTCATGCGCAGAAATACCGGTTGTACATCCATGGCCCAAAAGGTCCACAGAAACAGTAAATGCCGTCTCGTGAAGCGCAGTATTATTATTGACCATAAGGTCCAGACCAAGCTCATTACACCTGTCTTCCACCAATGGGGCGCAGATCAGGCCGCGACCATATTTACTCATGAAATTGATCACTTCGGGTGTGGCATTGCGGGCTGCAGTGATGAAATCACCTTCATTTTCACGGTCCTCATCATCCACCACAATAATCATTTTGCCTTTCCTGATATCTTCAATGGCATTTTCTATGCTATCCATCCCACAAAGGTAGATATTATACAGTGATATTCGGGATTTGTTGAATTTGTGTAAAATCAACACGACATTTCATTTTATGTTAATATCGAGC
>DATGXN010000235.1:0-6116 GCA_035298945.1 Chitinophagaceae bacterium
GGTGATATTGTGAAAGATAAGGATGGCAGGATCGTGGGCGTACTGGAAGAAAGGGCCCAGAGTCTTGTCAGTTTCGCATATGGCAACTGGCTCAGCAAAAGGCCGATAGAAGAACGTAAGGCAGACTGGCAGAAAAGTATATCGCTGGCAGAACAGGAATGTTTACGAAACGGGGTAACCAGTTTTGTAGATGCCGGCTCATCTTTTAATGATGTAGCCTGGTTGAAAGAGCTGGCAGACCAGGATAAACTCAGGATACGTCATTGGGTAATGGTTCGTGAGCGTGATGAAGCGCTCAGGAAGAACGCTTCGCTGTTGCCCATCATCGACGCCGGAAATGCACACCTTACGGTCAAAGCGATCAAAGTGTCACTGGATGGAGCGCTGGGTTCTTACGGTGCCTGGTTATTGCAACCGTATTCTGACCGAAAGGATTTTTATGGTCAGAATACTTTTGATACCACGGAGCTGCGCAAGATCGCTGAGTTTGCCTGGGATAAGAACCTGCAGTTATGTGTGCATGCCATTGGCGACAGGGCCAACAGGGAAACCATAAACATATTCAGTGAGCAGATCAAGAGGGATAAAAGCAAAGATCATCGCTGGAGGGTAGAACATGCCCAGCACGTAAACCCCAGTGAGATCCCGAGGTTCAAGGAATGGAATATCATTGCCTCCATGCAGGGTATTCATTGTACTTCTGATGCGCCTTTCGTTATAAAAAGACTGGGAGAAGAGCGCGCAGAGAATGGCGCCTATATGTGGAGGGCTTTCATGAATGCAGGCGTGCTGGTGAATAATGGCACTGATGTTCCGGTTGAGGACATTGATCCGTTTGCCAATTTCTATGCTTCGGTGACCCGTAAACTCAAAGATGGATCATCGTTCTATCCTGCACAAAAAATGACCCGCGCTGAAGCGATCTATTCTTATACCATGGCCAATGCAATTGCCATGTTCGAAGAAAAACAAAAAGGATCTATACAGGAAGGAAAGTTTGCCGACCTTGTATTGCTGTCCAACGACCTGATCAACTGCTCCGAGCAAGACATTTCAAAAACCAAAGTGCTGATGACAATTGTGGGCGGGAAGATCTTATATGAAAACAAAAAATGACATGAAAAATATCCTCTTAATAATTGGTACACTGCTGAGTATTTCTGTATATGCACAACATGAGAACCATGGCGCTTCAGGCTATGCTGATTCAGTGAATGCAGGACTTATCGCCAGGGATACCATGAAATCAAGCCCTCATCGCGTGGCAATGGCCAACATTGGCGATGCGCATGTGCATATCGAATATGGTTCGCCCGGAGTGAGGGGCAGAACCATCTGGGGCGGGCTTGTTGCTTATGACCAGGTGTGGAGTGCTGGCGCACATAATGCAACCAAGATCAGTTTCAGCAAAGGGGTGACCATTGCAGCCAAAAAAATAGAGGCAGGCACCTACGGATTTTTCCTGATCCCACATCAGGATAAATTCACAGTTATCCTGAATAAGAATTTCGACCAGCATCTGGCCGATGAATATGATCAGAAAGATGACCTGCTCAGGGTTGATATTGTTCCGGTCATGCCAGCTAAGATGGTTCAACGACTTACTTACGAAGTGGTGGAAACAGGAAAGAATAAGGGCGAAATCAGGTTTAGCTGGGAAAATAAGGTAGTTAAGCTGCCTGTTTCATTATAAGAACAATCTCTTCTGTTAAGGATAACTAGACTACTTTCACTCCTCATTATGCCCAATAAGACAGATCTCAAGGAAAAATGTATTGCCATCATACAGGACCGGATTGCAGGCCTGATCACTGCTATGTCAAATGCGCAGGCAGCTGCGAATGAAGAAACCAAGAGCAGTGTGGGTGATAAATATGAAACGGCAAGGGCCATGAACCAGTTGGAAAAAGATATGTTAGCCCGGCAATTGGCTGAAAACAAGAAGGAACTTGCTGCCATGATGGAAGTTGATATAACTGGTGATCACGAGATCGTAAGGGCAGGCAGTTTCATCCGCTGTGCCAACATGGATTTCTTTATCCTGGGTGGATTAGGTAAGATGTCAGTTGACGGAACCAGTGTCTTTGTGATCTCACCCAATGCTCCCCTGGCAATTTCTGTTATGGGTAAAAAGAAGGGCGACGAGATCCAGTTCAACAAACAAACGATGGAGATCCTGGAACTTAACTGATCAGGTATCCAGAAGTCCTGCCACTTTAACCCGGCACTGTTTCTCATTACTTTCAAATGCCAGTTCAATCAGCCTGATCACATTATATCCATGTTCTGGTTTTTCCTTCAATGGAGCCCCTTCACGGATCGTTTTGGCAAGGTTCTTATAAAAACCACCGAAGCCTCCCTGTACAGACGGATATACCTCCCTGATCACCTTACCGTCGATGTCAGTGTGTATGAGGCCGAACTGAGACTCGGGTTCCTTTCCCCATTCTGCACCAACCGGAAGTTGGCCTGCCTTCAGGAGTTCTTCCTGGGTATCTTCTCCATACTTGATGAACGAACCTTTGGTCCCATGCATCATATAGCGGGGGCCCATCTCACGTACAAGCATACCTGATTTTACGAGTACTTTAAGAAAACCATAATCCAGCCTCACATCAAAATAATCATCAACAACTGAATATGGCTTCTGCTTGCGAATGTCTGCGATGATATATTGCGGATGTCCGAATAACTGCAGGGACTGGTCGAGCAAATGTGAACCCAGGTCATAAAATACGCCACTGCCCGGAATGGGTTTTTCGCGCCATAAGCCATAGGTGCGGGGATCGGGGCGATACCTGTCGTAATGGGCTTCAAATTCGTGCAGATCGCCCAGGAGTTTTTTCTCCAGGATCTGTTTCATGGTGAGGTAGTCGGCCACATAACGGCGGTTATGATAAACAGCGCAAACCTTACCCGTGGCTTTTGATATCCGTACCAGTTCCAGTGCCTCGTCTGATGTATTGGTGAATGGCTTTTCCAGCACCACGTTCTTACCAGCTTCCATGGCCATTTTCGCGTAAGGGAAATGGGTTTCGTTGGGTGAAGTGATCACCACCAGTTCGATGGCGTCATCTTTCAAAACATCCTCAATGGTTCTCACAACTTTGACGAATGGATATTTTTCTTTCGAAGTTTCGCCGCTTCGTTCCACTACGGATACCAATTGATATTCGGGCATGGTAGTCAGGAAAGGAGCATGAAAAGTTCTGGAAGAAATACCGAAACTGACAAGAGCAGCGCGGATAGGTTGCATGCGGATGAATTAGAGTTTGCGCAAAGGTATTGGTTAGTCGATACCAAATGTCAGCATCGCCTCCCAAACGGAAAAATTCCGATTGCTGGCTTCAAACAACGGGAAGTTGTGCAGCTTGCCCCATTGGTAGGAGATCATGGCGCCAAGGATCAATCCATTTTTCTTATCAATTACATGCTCGTAGCCAGCGTTGACCAGGTATCCTGGCCCGGTAGAGTACTGCGGATTTGATCCCGGATTCCTGTTGGTGAAGCTGCAGAATCCATAACCTCCACTGGCATATAAACCGGTTTGTGGGATGGGATAGAAGCGGAAATGAGCTACTGTATTAGAAATATATATGCCTTTGGTCCAGTCGTAATAATCTTCAAACTCATAACTCCATCCGCCTGCGGTGGCTCCTAATTGCAGCCAGGGCTTAATAAAATAACCGGCGGAAAGAGACATGGCGAAACGAACATCAGAGCCAGGATGTTCATAGAAGTTCTGCTCCACTTTACCTGACCCCAGGCCCATATTCAGGTAGAACTTCTTATGATAGCCTTTGCTGGTTTGTGCGGCCGAAATTGCAGGAATCGCGAGTATAAGCATGACTAACCAGGCAGCCATCTTTTTCATTATGATCCGTTTGATACAAAGGTAGAATTGTTGATCAGGGTGGATTTATGATATATCTCAGAAAAGGTGGCATCACATGAAAATCACATCTTTTTGTAACATTTCCATTTTTTCTGCGTCTAGTAATCATGCATAAACCTGCAGAATACCGCATTTATGTGATTGACTGGCCTTATTAATGTTTAGATATTTGTTACGGAATTAACCAACAGAAGAAACTAAGAATTATGGAAAGGACAAAAGTACTCATGGCGACAGCCCCATTCGACGGGCATTTTAATCCTCTCACCACTTTAGCACTGGCTTTAAAAGAGGTAGGATATGATGTTAGGTGGTACACCCAGGAAAAGTATGCTCCCAAACTCGCGAAACTGCAGATCCCGCATTTCCCATTCAGAAATGCGCTGCAGTTTCACGATGGGAATATGGACGAGCTTTTTCCCAACCGGACTGCTATTAAGAATAAGATAGCCAAGATCAATTTTGACATCCAGGAGATCTTCGTAAAAAGAGGACCTGAATATTACGAAGACCTTAAAGAGATCCATAAGATCTTTCCGTTCGACATAATGATCGCAGACCTTGGATTTACGGGGATACCTTTTGTACGCAGGCTGATGGACATCCCGGTGATTGGGGTAAGTGTATTCCCCCTGCCGGAATCTGCGAAAGACCTGGCACCATATGGCCTGGGTATGTTGCCACCGAAAAATCTGCTTGGGCGGCTGAAGGTCTCAGCACTGCAGTTCCTTGCTTCCCAGGTGTTGTTTAAAAAGTCAAACCAGCTCAACGAAGAAATTTGTGGAGCCTATGGCATCAAAGGCACTGGTAATTTATTTGACGATGGCATCTATCATTCTACTATTGTTCTGCAAAGCGGAACACCCGGATTTGAATATCGCCGCAAAGATATGAGTGGCCATATACGTTTTGTAGGGCCGTTGTTACCTGCCGTTTCTTCAATGTCATCTGCAGCCACTATATCACGGGATACCAGCTATGAAAAAACTGTACTGGTGACACAGGGTACCGTTGAGAAAGATATTGAAAAGCTTATCGTTCCCACACTGCAGGCGTTTCGCGGTACCAATACCAAAGTAATTGTTACAACAGGGGGCAGCGGTACAGAGGAGCTTCGCAGAAGATTTCCTGAATCCAATTTCAGGATAGAAGATTTCATTCCTTTCAATGATGTGATGCCGCACTGTGATGTATATGTAAGTAATGGCGGATATGGTGGCGTGTTGCTGGGGATCCAGAATGAATTGCCGATGGTGGTTGCGGGTGTGCATGAGGGTAAGAATGAGATCTGTACGAGGGTGGAGTATTTCAAATTAGGTATCAATCTCAATACAGAAACTCCAACGCCTGATCAGATCAGGAATGCGGTAAACAAAGTAATGGCCGACCAGGAGTACGCGGAAAATGTAAAAGAACTCGCGGAAGAGTTCGGGCAATATGATCCTGAATTCCTGGTGAAGAAATTCGTTTACATGCTCACCCGCAACACCAGGGTGGAAAAGAAAGCAGCATAACCCTAATTTTTTTATAAACAACAATCAGAACTATCATGAAGAAGCTATTGATCATCATGGCGGCAGGGGTGTGGTTTGCCTCCTGCAGTTCCGTATCATCAAAAGAAAAAGAAGGACTTTCACAAGCAGAGAAAATTGAGCGTGGTAAATATCTTGTCACTATTGGTGGCTGCCACGATTGTCATACGCCAAAATTATTTGGGTCCCAGGGGCCGGTCCTGGATTCTAACCGGTTGCTGTCGGGGTACAGGGAAGGGTCGCCCTTACCCCCGTATGACAGCACGATAGCGAAATCCGGATGGGCGCTGATGGGCATGGAAGGCACGTCGATGGTATCGCCGTTGGGGGTGTCTTTTGCGGCCAATATCACGTCTGACGAAACCGGAATTGGAAGCTGGAGTTTTGAGCAGTTCAAGAAAGCATTTACCAAGGGAAAATTCAAGGGATTGGACAATTCAAGGCCGTTGCTGCCACCTATGCCATGGGAGAACTATGCTCATATGGCGGAAGAGGATGTTGAATCGATCTTCCTCTATCTGAAATCCACCACGCCGGTCAGAAATCTTGTTCCTGCGGCGAAGATTCAGTGAGTTTTTACTGATTCCAATTTTCCCCCTATATTTGCACTCCCTGAACAGAAAATCAGTGATGCCCAGGTGGCGAAATTGGTAGACGCACTGTGTTCAGGTCGCAGCGCTCGCAAGGGT
>DATGXN010000236.1:0-1808 GCA_035298945.1 Chitinophagaceae bacterium
GGATACAATACCTATTGGGGGAGTAACAACAGCGATATGCAGATCTATATGTTGCTTCCAGGTTCCGCATCCGCAACGCCAGTGCAATCAAAGATCAATTCTCTTACAAAAGAGTATTATCGCCAGGTCAACGATAAAAATACAAGGTCACATGTTGTACAGCCGCTGAGTGATATACATTTTGATACCCGGTACGGCAATTTCAACAATCGTATGGTTAGTCGCCCAACGATCTGGACCCTGATGCTGGTGGGCCTGATGATCATTGTTATGGCCTGTATCAATTTTGTTAACCTCTCCACAGCTCAGTCTGTAAGCAGGTCTAAAGAAGTTGGACTGCGGAAAGTTCTTGGTGGGAACAGGGCGCAACTGATCGGTCAGTTCTTTGGTGAAACCTCCATTATTGTGGGGATATCAGTACTGCTGGGACTGGCTCTGGCATTCCTTGCGTCTCCGCAGCTGGATAGTTTTGTGCCGGTAGGGAAAGATGTGAATATTATCAGTGTGCCTACCATCATATTCCTGCTGATCACTGCAGTGGTGGTGGTCTTGCTTTCCGGATTCTATCCCGCTATGATCCTCTCCGGTTTCAAACCTGCCCTTGCTTTGAAGAATAAGATCAGTTCAACCGAGATCGGCAATATCTCATTGCGCAGGGGGCTGGTAGTACTGCAGTTTGCATTGTCACAATTGCTTATCATAGGAACCATTGTAGCCATCAGCCAGATGAACTATATACGCAGTGCAGATCTTGGGCTGAAGAAAGATGCAGTGCTTGTAGTTACCCATAGCTCAGACAGTGCCAGCATTTCCAGAATGCCAGCATTCAAAAATGAATTATTGGCAACTAAAGGAATTGAGGCGGTCAGCTTCAGTTCTGATGTGCCTACGTCAGATAATAACTGGTCAATGAATTTCGCATTCAATGGTAAGGAAGATGAGAAGTTCGGCATATTCATCAAAGTGGCCGACCAGGATTATTTCGATGCCTATGGTATAACCATCATTGCAGGCCGGGGTTTGTCGAAATCAGACACCACCAGGGAATATGTTGTGAACGAGACCCTGGTGAAAAAACTTGGTATCAAAGATCCGGCTGACATAGTTGGGAAAAATTTACGGTTGGGATCTAACGCATGGTTCCCCGTGGTTGGCGTGGCAAAAGATTTTAAAACCAATTCACTCAGGGAAGACATTAAGCCGCTGGCGATCTTCAGCAGCAGCAATTATTATTCCAGTGCAGGGATCAGGCTCAGTGGCGGGAATTTCACCGATGTGGTGGCCACAGTGCAGAAAACCTGGGATAAATACTTCCCTGAATACGTGAGTAACAACAGGTTTATGGACGATGCCATTGCAGAATTTTATACCCAGGAGGAACAGCTGTCCAGACTGTATAAAATCTTTGCAGCACTGGCTATCATCATTTCATGCCTGGGTCTCTATGGGCTGGTATCTTTCATGGCGGCACAGAAAACCAAAGAAGTGGGTATCAGAAAAGTACTGGGTGCATCTACCGCCAGTATTGTGTTTCTGTTTTCAAAAGAGTTCATGTTGCTTATATTAATCGCGTTTCTGATTGCGGCACCGTTGGCATCTATGTTCATGAGTAACTGGCTAAGCAATTTTACTTTCCGTGTTGATATTGGTCCTGGTGTGTTCCTGGTAGCTATTGCCACAACGCTTGCTATCGCATGGATCACAGTTGGTTTCAAAGCTTTCAGGGCGGCCCGTGTGAACCCCACAAAGAGTTTAAAATCAGAATAGGAAAAATCAGGTGATATGATCAGGAATTATTTAAAGATCGC
>DATGXN010000237.1:0-2449 GCA_035298945.1 Chitinophagaceae bacterium
CAAAGCCAATACCAAACTCGGTTGGAAACCAAAATATGATCTTCCCATGCTGGTGAGTGAAATGGTACAGAGTGATGTGGAGTTATTCCGTAGGGAGAAGCACCTGAAGGAATCAGGTTTCGAGATCAAGAATCAGTACGAGTGATTGACACAGAGACACGGAGAAGGACACAGAGACACGGAGATAAACACAGAGACAAGAACTATGAATAAATCGTCCAAAATATATATTGCCGGTCATCGCGGCATGGTGGGCTCTGCATTGTTGCGGAAGCTGCAGGCTGAAGGCTATGATAATTTCATCCTGAAAACATCTTCCGAACTCGATCTCCGTAATCAGCAAGAGGTGAACGATTTTTTTGCGACGGAGAAACCGGAATATGTTTTCCTGGCAGCGGCGAAGGTGGGTGGAATACTGGCCAATAATGAATACCGGGCTGAGTTCATTTATGAGAACATGATGATCCAGAATAATGTTATTCACGCGTCTTACGTAAATGGCGTGAAGAAGCTTTTGTTCCTGGGATCGTCCTGCATATATCCAAAGCTGGCTCCGCAGCCACTTAAAGAAGATTACCTGCTTACAGGTCCGCTTGAGTATACCAATGAGCCCTATGCCATTGCAAAAATTGCAGGGATAAAAATGTGTGATGCCTACCGTGCGCAATACGGTTGTCATTTTATTTCTGTGATGCCAACCAATCTGTATGGTCCTAATGATAATTACGACCTGCACAACTCCCATGTACTGCCAGCCCTGATCAGGAAATTTCATACTGCAAAACTTAATAACGATCCCACTGTTACTATCTGGGGAACAGGTAAACCTAAACGCGAGTTCCTGCATGCAGACGACCTTGCTGATGCCTGTTATTTTCTTATGTTGAATTACGATGAACCCGGGCTGGTGAATATCGGTACCGGTGAAGATCTTGAAATACGTGAACTTGCGCAGATGATCAAAGAGGTTGTTGGATACGAAGGCGGAATCGAACATGATACATCAAAACCGGATGGTACCCCAAGAAAACTGATGGACGTTTCCAAGCTGCATGCTTTCGGATGGAAACATAAAATTGAATTGAGACAGGGGCTTGAAATGGTTTATGAAAAGTTTGAGCAGAGTTATCATCAATTAGCTAATTAGCAGTGTTCTCTATATTCAAAAAAAAATCTTCCCCCGGTGCATTTCCTTTCGAGCGATTGAAAGCTGACATGCACTCACACCTCATACCTGCTGTGGACGATGGATCTCCTTCAGTGGAGGAATCATTGATCCTGATCAAAGGCATGCTTGAACTGGGGTATGAAAAACTGATCACCTCACCTCATGTGATGCAGGACATGTATCCTAACAATCCCCAGAGCCTTGGGATGGGGTATGATGAGATCAAAAGAGACTGGCCGGATGTACCCCTGACATTTGCTGCAGAATATTTCCTGGATGATCATGTGCTGGATCTCCTGGCTAAGGATCAGAAGCTGCTCACCATAAAAGATAACATGGTGCTGGTGGAGTTTTCATTTATCAGTCCTCCCATGGGCTATAAAGAAATGATCTTCGAGCTCCAGATGAAAGGCTATCAACCCATCCTGGCTCATCCCGAGCGATATAGTTATTTCCACCGCCAGCCCAGGGAATTTGATGAATTAAAAGCCTCTGGCTGCCTGTTCCAGTCAAATATTCTCTCTTTTTCCGGTTATTATGGAGGTTCCGTCAAAGACGCGGCCGAATATCTTGTAAATCATAACCTTGTGGAGCTTTTAGGTACCGATCTTCACCACCAACGCCACCTGGGCCATCTTCGCGAGCTCCCCTTTACCCCCGCATTACAGAAACTTATCGACAGAGAGCTGCTCAACAGTAGTTTGTAGTTTCTACCCCCCCGCTCATTTCCATCAAAATCACTATTTGTTAACTTTTTGACAGGTAATAATTAAACAATTTATATTCGTCCTTGTTAATAATGGCATGAACGCATTTACCATCAAGGATCTGGAGAACCTCACGGGAGTTAAAGCCCATACTATCCGCATCTGGGAACAGCGTTATAGTTTTCTGAAGCCCCAACGCACGGATACCAATATCAGGTTCTACAATAACCATGAGCTCAAGACCATCCTCAATATTGCCCTGCTGAACAAATACGGCTACAAGATCTCCCATATCGACAGGATGTCGGAGGATGAGATGAAGGATAAGATCGTATCGCTGTCCAATGCCCAGGCCCAGCAGGAAAGAGTGATCAACGAGCTGATCCAGCACATGATCGACCTCAAACTGGAGGAGTACGAAGAAGTGCTGGACAATTATATCCATACCCGCGGCATTGAAAAAACCATCAACCAGATCATTTTTCCCTTTATGGAGAGGATCGGGGTATTATGGATCACAGATCATATCAATCCAGCCCAGGAGCACCTGGTATCTAATATCGTCAGGCAGAAA
>DATGXN010000238.1:0-4273 GCA_035298945.1 Chitinophagaceae bacterium
CCTCCAGGTCCAGAGCAGTTCATCGCAATTTGCTCCTGTGACCATTGGCAATACGGCGCCTACAGCTATGGAAATGACCATGCTGAAGGGTTTAAAACTCTTCCCTAACCCGGTCATGCATGAACTGCAGGTGCAGTATGATGCACCAGAGACCGGAGATGTTACTGTTTCTGTTACAGATATAACTGGAAGGTTGAGAATGCAGGAAACCTTTAACAGCAAAGCCGGCGGCAACCTCTATCGCTTAAACACGTCCAAACTGAATAATGGTATGTATATCATGCAGATCAAGCAGAATGGCAACCAGGTAGCCAGGAAGTTTGAGGTAAGAAAATAGTTTAGGCGAGAGGCGAGAGGCAAAAGGCGAGAGAACATTCAATGGCGGAAGAAATTCCGCCATTTTTTATGCTTCTCCCACATTCCCACATTCCCACATTCCCACATTCATCACATTCAAGCGAATTAGTGAGAAATTCATGATGAAAATCATTTAAATCAATGATCGCCTTATAGTGACCACTAATTCGCTTGTTTGTACCTCTGTGGTTCAATTTAACTTATATGGCAACATCTGTAAAAGCCCCAAAATATGTCTATTTCTTTGGTGGCGGTAAAGCCGACGGCAACGAATCAATGAAAAATCTCCTGGGTGGTAAAGGCGCGAATCTCGCGGAAATGGCCGGCCATCCTAACCTCAGACTACCCGTTCCTCCGGGCTTCACGGTAACTACTGAAGTGTGTACCTATTACTATCAGAATAAAAAGAAATATCCAAAAATTCTGACAGACCAGATCAACAAGGCGCTTGCGCAGATCGAAAAACTGATGGGTAAAAAATTCGGTGACAAGAAAGATCCACTCCTGTTATCCGTTCGTTCAGGTGCACGTAAATCCATGCCCGGCATGATGGAGACCGTGTTGAATGTTGGTTTGAATGAAGAAACCATCAAAGGCCTCATCGCCCATTCAGGTGATGAGCGTTTTGCATATGACGCCTATCGCAGGCTGATCATGATGTATGCTGATGTGGTGATGGAAAAAGCCGCAGGCCTTGAACCCAAAGGCAAGGGCATCCGCAAACTTCTGGACGAGAAACTGGAAGCCGTTAAACATAAAAAAGGTTATACCAGTGATACGGAACTGACCGTTCCTGAACTGAAAGAACTGGTTAAAGACTATAAAGCAGCAGTGAAGAAAACACTGGGCACACCATTCCCTGATGATCCAATGGAGCAGTTATGGGGTGGTATGAGTGCCGTATTTTCCAGCTGGAATGGAAAGCGTGCGGTTGAATACAGAAGGATCGAAAAGATCCCTGATGAGTGGGGAACTGCTGTGAATATCCAGGCCATGGTGTTTGGTAATATGGGCACTGATAGTGCTACAGGTGTTGCGTTCACACGTAACCCGGGTAATGGCGAGAACAGGTTCTACGGCGAATATCTTGTCAACGCACAAGGTGAAGACGTAGTTGCCGGTATACGCACTCCGGCTCCTGTGAACGAATATTCAAAGAATTCGCAGAGTGACCACATGCCTACGCTTGAGAAGATCATGCCAAAGCTGTATAAGGAACTTGATGGCTATCAGTCAAGGCTCGAAAAGCACTATAAAGACATGCAGGATATCGAGTTTACTATTGAAAAGGGAACTCTGTATATGCTTCAGTGTCGCGTGGGTAAACGCAATGGTGTTGCCGCTGTACGCATGGCAACAGATATGTTCAAAGAGAAGCTGATCGATATGGATACCGCTGTGATGCGTGTTGGTCCAAACCAACTTGTAGAGCTGCTTCTCCCCATGTTGGATCCAAAAGTTGAACTGGTCACCAAGCCTATCGCTAAGGGTTTGCCTGCCGGTCCTGGTGGTGCAAAAGGCCGCGTGGTATTCAGTTCTGCTGAAGCCGTTGAATGGGCTAAGAAAGGTGAGAAAGTGATCCTCGTAAGAGAAGAGACTTCTCCGGAAGACGTTGACGGTATGCATAAATCACAAGCCATCCTGACCACCAAAGGTGGTATGACCTCTCACGCTGCACTGGTTGCCAGGGGTTGGGGTAAATGCTGTATCGTAGGCTGCAGTGATATTGAAATACATTCCGAATCAAAAACATTCAAGGCTAAAACAGGTGAGCTTATTCATGAAGGCGACTGGATCAGTCTGAATGGTACCAAAGGCTTGGTATATGAGGGAAGTATGGCACTTGTTGACATCGACCTGAATAAAAACCAGAGCTATAAAGAACTGATGAAACTGGTAGATAAAACCAAGACCATCGGTGTAAGAACCAATGCAGATACAGCGAAAGATGCGCAGCAGGCGCTTGATTTTGGTGCAGAAGGCATTGGCCTGTTCAGGACAGAACACATGTTCTACGGGGAAGGATCAGACAAACCTTTGTTCCTGCTTCGTAAAATGATCATGAGTAAAACAGAACAGGAAAGAAGGAAAGCACTCAATGAACTGTATGTATTTGTGAAGAAGGACATCAAGGATACCATGAAGGTAATGAAGGGACATCCTGTTACTATTCGTTTGCTTGATCCACCGCTGCACGAATTCGTTCCTCATGATTCAGCCAAACTGCATGAGCTTTCAAAAGAACTCGGCATCAGCATGAGTGTATTGAGGAGGCGTGTACTTGCTCTTCATGAGAACAACCCTATGCTTGGTCACCGTGGTGTAAGGCTTGGCGTCAGTTATCCTGAGATCACAGAAATGCAGATCAAAGCGATACTTGAAGCCGCTGCTGAACTGACCAAGGCAGGCATTAAAGCATTCCCTGAGATCATGATCCCGGTTACATGCACTGTGAATGAGCTGACCCACCAACGCGCCATTGCAGATAAGGTGTATAAGGAAGTATGCGAAGCACAGAAGGTGAAGAAAATAGCTTACTCATTTGGTACCATGATCGAAATACCAAGAGCTGCTATCAAGGCTAACAGGATGGCAGAAGTTGCCGATTTCTTCAGCTTTGGTACCAATGACCTCACTCAGATGAGTTTTGGTTTCAGCAGAGACGATATCGGTGGATTCCTTCCAAATTATATGGACCAGAAGATACTGCATGATGATCCTTTCCAGACCATCGACCAGGATGGAGTTGGCGAGCTGGTGAAAATGGGCACTGAAAGAGGCCGCCAGACCAAGCCACATCTTAAAGTAGGTATCTGTGGTGAACATGGAGGAGATCCTGAAAGCGTTAAGTTCTTCCACAGGATCGGAATGAACTATGTAAGTTGTTCTCCTTTCCGGGTTCCTATCGCTCGACTGGCAGCTGCACAGGCAGCAATAGAAGAGAAAAGATCAAAATCTTTACTGAATGGGAAACTGAAAGGGTATAAGATCCCTAAAAAAACAAGCGTGAAAGTATAAGCCATATAAGGTCCGAATAAAAAAAGAGGCTGTTTCAATTGAGACGGCCTCTTTTCTTTTAATGTGCTGGCCGGTCAACAAACTAGCCGGTTAATGCAGGAGATAAGCGAGTAAGAGCAGTCACCTCGGTGGTTTAAGGCCGCTTGGTAGAATTTTCCTCATATTCCAAAAAATCAAATACTTAATGATCAAATGGTTGCAGACAACGAATTCCTGAGCGTTCTTGTATATAAAATTTATGATTTATGTCAGTTTCACCCCTTTGTAACATCAGTCACTTAGCCTTAGTAAGTCATTTTATGCACAGCCAGATGTGGATAGGTTTGTGTACTCAAATGCAAGTAATGAGAACAATACAGAAAAAACTAGAGCAAATTGGTTCCCTCCTCCTGGTCATCATCTTTCTACTTCCAGGTGTGGCCTTCTCCCAGGTTAAAATGGGTTCCAACAGTACAAAAGTGACCATCGAAGGAACTTCCAACATTCACGATTGGGTAATGATCAGCAACACAGGATCTACCAGTGGTACCTGGACAGTTGACGCAGCAGGTGTTCCTACAGCACTCACCAACCTGAACTTCATAGTAAATGTTACCACACTGAAAAGTGAAAAAGGATCAACCATGGATAACAACGCTTATAAGGCCATGGCTTCTGACAAGTATCCTGCCATCAAGTTCAGTTCTGCTTCAGCAACTATCCAGAGTAAAGGTGGAAATGCTTTCACCATTTCAGCTCCCGGCAAACTTTCCATCAGCAGCGGAACAAAAGATGTTACCCTGGTGGCAAGCGGAAAAGTGAATGCAGACAAATCGCTGACCATTGACGGAAGCTACAAACTGGTAACCACAGATTACAATGTAAAACCGATCAGTATCATGCTCGGTGCCATTAAAAC
>DATGXN010000239.1:0-2180 GCA_035298945.1 Chitinophagaceae bacterium
TTGAAGCACCGGTTGGATGGATACAGGATGGATCCGGTAATGATACCCGTGATGCCCATGCATTGAAACACGGGGGAGCATTACTTCCACTAGGCAGTGACCGGGAACATGGAAGCCATAAAGGTTATGCCCTGGGTTCCATTGTTGACATTTTTTCTGCCGTATTGAGCGGAGCCAATTATGGCCCCTGGGTTCCTCCATTTCCTGCTTATGTGCCTATGCCTGAAGGACAGCCTGGTCTTGGCTTAGGGCATTTTTTTGGAGCTATGCGCATAGACGCTTTCAGACCCGCAAATGAGTTCAAGCAGCATATGGACAAATGGCTTTCCAGGTTCCGTTCAGCCGGAACAATTGATGAAAATAAGAAAGTGCTGGTGCCGGGAGATCCGGAAAGAGAAATGGAAGTGGAAAGAAAGAAGCATGGGATCCCCGTTTTGCCGGCTGTGGTGGATGACCTTCAAAATCTCGCGGATAAATTTTCAATCGTATTCCCTTAGGTTGATCCATTCAACTGTTCATCTGCCGGCTTTTCTTCATATTTTTGCCATCCTCAAAAAAGGATAAGTATGAAAGTAATGAAGTTTGGAGGCACCTCAGTTGGAAAGCCGGAAAGGATGCATGAAGTATCCAGGCTGGTGACTGTAGGGGATGAACCTACCATTGTTGTTTTAAGTGCATTGAGCGGTACAACAAATAATCTTGTTGCTATTGGTGATTCCATGTCTAAAGGGGATAAGAAACAGGCAAGTCAACTGATTGCAAAACTTGAGGAGCACTATAAACAGTTCATCCAGCAATTGCTCAGTGATACGGACATGCAGGCCAAAGCGAATGCCATCATCAATGAGCATTTCGAGTTTCTGAATATCATTCTGAAAATTTCATTTAACGAAGCACTTAATAAAGATATCCTGGCACAGGGTGAGCTGATGAGCACCAAGCTTTTCAGTTTATACCTGGAAGAGCAGAAGATCGATCATGCCCTCATTCCGGCACTTGAATTCATGAGTATCGACAGCAATGAAGAGCCGCAGATCGGGACCATCAAAGTCAAGCTCAAACAATTACTGGAGCAACACAAAGGCAAGAAACTATTTGTGACGCAGGGTTATATCTGTCGCAATGCCAGGGGAGAAGTAGATAACCTGAAACGTGGTGGAAGTGATTATTCTGCTTCACTGATAGCTGCCGCCATCAATGCTTCTGTATGCGAGATCTGGACAGATATTGACGGTATGCATAACAACGATCCGCGAGTTGTGGAGAAAACCGTTGCCATCGAACAACTCAGCTTTGACGAAGCTGCGGAGCTTGCATACTTCGGCGCAAAGATCCTGCACCCGGCTTCTATCTGGCCGGCCCAGATGTATAAGATACCGGTAAGGTTGTTGAATACGATGCAGCCACAGGCGAAAGGCACGTTGATCACTGAAGAAGCAGGTTCACAAGGTATCAAGGCGGTAGCTGCAAAAGATGGTATCATCGTGGTGAAAGTCAAGAGCAGCCGCATGTTGCTAGCGTATGGTTTCTTAAGGAAGATATTCGAAGTGTTTGAGAAATACCGGACTCCAATTGATATGATCACCACATCTGAAGTTGCGGTTTCACTGACTATTGATAATGGTGCTAACCTGGATGAGATCGTTCGTGAACTGGATCCGTTCGGGGAAGTGGAAGTAGTGAAAAATCAAACCATCATTGCCATTGTAGGCAACCAGATGGCCACTTCAAAAAATGTATTGGCCGATATGTTCAAAGCGCTCAGTGAAGTGTCGATAGGTATGGTCAGCTTTGGTGCTACACCGCATAACGTGTCGGTGCTGGTGCCTTCTGAACAGAAGACCAAAACACTTCAATTGCTGAATGCAGGGTTGTTCGGGTTGTAACGCAGGGACGCGGAGAGGGACGCGGAGACGCGGAGGGGAACGCAGAGACACAGAGAGGGACGCGGAGACGCGGAATAAAAAAAGCGAGGCAATAATGTCTCGCTTTTTTGTTATCTCTCCGCGTCCCCGCGTCCCTCTCCGCGTCCCCTCTGCGTCTCCGCGTCCCTCTCCGCGTCTCTGCGTTCCCCTCCGCGTCTCTTCTTCTGCAATAATACCAAAGGATTGGCAATTTTTGATCTAACATAGGCCTGCATCCAACTATTTTCTGATGGAATCGTTATCTTTTGTCTATGA
>DATGXN010000240.1:0-2422 GCA_035298945.1 Chitinophagaceae bacterium
TGGGCCTCTTGTTTGAGTTCTACTACATTCAACTGCCGGAACTGTTTGTGCAGCCCTTCCAGCAGGTAACGTGATTCGTCCTGTGAATTATCATTGACGAGTACCACTTCATGGGTGCTGTGATATTCCTGCACCAGCACGCCTGGCAGATTGACGGCGAGATTTGCAGCTTCGTCACGCGCACAGATCACCACACTAACGGGTTGTTCCTGGTTGCTGCTGTAAGTAGGGGGTTTGAAGAAGGCCAGCCTTCTGAAGAAAAACAGGTAATAGAATAACTGGATCAGCGTTACAAGTGCAAAACCTGCAAGCAGGATCCATTCCCAAGGTATCAACATGTGTGCGAAAATAGTTAAGAGCTATGTGTTTCAGGCACTAATCTCTTGCACAACTGTGGAAAACTTATAACATATGTCTATTTTTGCGCGCTAATACATTAAACTGGAACTTTCATTTTCGATAACAGCAACAGACCCTGCGTCAAAAGCAAGGGCCGGGGCTATGGTCACCGATCATGGCGAGATCCCTACGCCGATTTTCATGCCTGTAGGTACGGTAGGGAGTGTGAAAGCGGTTTCTCAGCAACAGCTTAAAAGCGATGTGGACGCCAGGATCATACTGGGCAATACCTATCACCTTTATTTAAGGCCAGGCACGGCAGTACTGGAAAATGCAGGCGGATTGCATCGGTTCATGGGCTGGGATCGGCCTATTTTGACCGATAGTGGCGGATACCAGGTGTTTTCACTGGCATCCAGCAGGAAGATCACCGAAGAGGGCGTGGTGTTCCAAAGTCATATAGACGGATCCAGGCATTTGTTCACCCCGGAATCAGTAATGGATGTGCAGCGGAGCATTGGCGCTGATATCATCATGGCTTTTGACGAATGTCCTCCTTACCCCAGTGAATTTAAATATGTGCAAGATTCCATGCACCTGACTCATCGCTGGCTGGATCGCTGTATCAAGCGGCTTGCTGAAACATCAGACAAATACGGGTACACGCAAAATCTGTTTCCCATTGTCCAGGGAGGAACCTTTGCAGACTTACGTAAGCAATCCTGTGAATACATCAGTTCAAAAAATGCAGTAGGTAATGCCATCGGAGGATTGAGTGTGGGTGAACCCACGGAGATGATCTATGAATACTGCGGGCTATCCTGCGATCATCTGCCCCAGGATAAACCCCGATACCTGATGGGAGTGGGAACTCCCTGGGACCTTCTGGAGTGTATCGCGCTGGGGGTTGACATGTTTGATTGTGTGATGCCTACCCGTAACGGGCGAAATGCCATGTTGTTCACCACAAATGGAGTGATCAATATCGACAATAAAAAATGGGAACACGATTTCTCGCCGATCGACGAAGGGTTGAATTGTGAAGTCAGCCGGAACTATTCCAAGAGTTACCTAAGGCATCTTATCAAATCCAAAGAGATCTTAGGACTTACCATAGCTTCTATTCAGAACCTCGCATTTTATCTCTGGCTGGTTTCTGAATCCAGGAAAAAGATCATTGACGGAAGTTTCAGTTCCTGGAAGAATGAAATGGTGGTCAGGTTGAAGGAGAGGCTCTGACGAATTATCCTGCATTACTTTTTTTGCGCAAATAACCAGGGCAGTAATTCCTTTTCTGCAAATGCATTTTTCCAGCTATCATGTCCTACCCCGGGATATTCCGTATATCTGACTTTGAAGTGATTTTTTTGCAATAGATCCACCATGAGTCGGCCATTAGATACCAGTACAACGGGATCAGCGGCGCCATGAAACACCCATACTGGCAGGCCTTTCCTGAATTTTTTAATGGCATTGGGATCACCGGCGCCGCAGATCACAAAAGCTGCGGCAAACAGGTCGGGCCTGCGGGACAATATGTCAAATGTGCCCATGCCACCCATCGAGAGGCCTCCTACATAGATCTTTTTGGTATCAACCCTGCCCGCCGCAATCAGCGTGTCTATGAAATCAAGCACCAGTTTCGTGGGTTTCATGATCGCAGAATCTGAATATACCCGCAGCCCTCCGACTGAATCTTTGGCGTCAATTCTTTTACCCGGAGCCCATCTTTCGTTGGCCGGACATTGAGGAAATACCACGATGGCCGGATATTTTGCCCTGTTGGCAGAATCCACAAACAGGTCACCGCCCCAGATCAGCTGGCTTTCGTTATTATCGCCCCTTTCCCCTGAGCCATGCAATACCACCACGAGTGGATATTTTACCCCCGGTTTGTAATTGACCGGCGTGAGTATCCGGCAGCGCAATGTGTCTTCATTTGAAATGAAAAGTTGTTTTTCATATAATGAAAGATCCTGTGCGGTCAGCAGGCTGGCATAGCTCGCAAAGAGGGTCAGGAGAAGAAACTTTTTCATACTCCAAATTACAATATTGGGGTAATAGATTTTAACTTCTCCTACCA
>DATGXN010000241.1:0-1626 GCA_035298945.1 Chitinophagaceae bacterium
CAATTATCGTGGACGGTGACAAACTGGACTGGCCTGTAAATGAAGCAGCACGTAAAGACAACTGGAGAAAGAAGCTTAAATACCTGGCCCTCGAACGATATGCAGATCTATTGGATGCCAGGGAACAAAATAAAACCACCCAGGGATTTGTAGTTAAAACAGACGCTGAACTGGAAAAAGATGCACGCGATAAAGTGAACACCATCATGGTGAGAAATTTTGAGCGCCTGAAGAATAAATTCAATGAAGAGGAAAGATTCAATATGCTGGTGAATACTATCACCACCACGATGGATCCTCATACCAGTTTCTTCCCGCCAATTGAAAAAAGATATTTTGACGAACAGATGAGTGGCCGCTTCTTTGGCATCGGTGCTTCACTGCGCGCTGAGGATGGCAATATTAAGATCAACACCCTGGTCACCGGAAGCCCTGCCTGGAAATCTCAACAGGTAACAGTTGGCGATGTGGTAATGAAAGTAGGGCAGGGTGCAGAAGAGCCGGTTGATCTGACCGGATTTGAAGTGGAAGATGCTGTTAAACTGATCCGTGGTAAGAAAGGAACTGAAGTAAGGCTGTACCTTAAAAAAGCTGATGGTTCCGTAAAAACGATCAGCCTGATCCGTGATGAGATCGTTACTGAAGAAACATTCGCCCGTAGCCTGGTGATCAATGAAGGCGACAAAAAGATCGGATATATATTCCTGCCTGAATTCTATGCTGACTGGGAAAGGCCTAACGGCGCCCGTAGTGCAATGGATGTAGCCAGGGAGATCATCAAGCTCAAAGAACAAGGCATAGATGGAATTATCATGGACCTCCGTAATAATGGCGGGGGCTCTTTATACGATGTGGTGCAGATGGTTGGTTTCTTTATAGAAGATGGCCCCATTGTTCAGGTTAAGGACAGGGACGGAAATCCAAATGTTCTGAGAGACAGGGATAAAACAGTTTTATATGATGGACCGTTGGCCGTAATGGTGAACGAATTCTCTGCATCCGCTTCAGAAATATTTGCAGCAGCGATTCAGGATTACAAAAGAGGTATAATCATAGGCAGCACTTCTACTTACGGAAAGGGTACTGTGCAGCGGAATATTGGTCTTGATGGAAATAATGTAGGGCCATTTACTGCAAGCAGTGCTTCCACTGATCTTGGAACCGTAAAACTTACGCTTCAGAAATTCTACCGGATCAATGGTGGATCAACACAACTGAAAGGTGTGACGCCGGATATCGTGATCCCTGACCAATTCGAATACCTGAAATACAGAGAGAAAGATAATCCGGATGCACTCCCTTGGGATGAGATCCAGAAAGCCACTTACAATACTTCTAAAACCTGGTACGATAAAGCAAGTGTTTTGCAAACCAGTGAACAAAGGATCAACACAAGCCCATCGTTCAACACAATTAAGGAAACAGTTGCGAAACTGGAGAAAATGAACGACAAGGTGTATTCTTTGAACCTGGTGAAATATAAAGCGGAACAAAAAGAGATCAGGACAGCCATCAAGAAGATCGACGAGATCAATAAAACAGCTGATTCTCTTGGTTTGACTTTATTGCCTGGTGATGAGAAAAGGCTTTCGGAAGACAATGATAAACTGGAACGAAGAAAGCAGT
>DATGXN010000242.1:0-7809 GCA_035298945.1 Chitinophagaceae bacterium
CCTTTGAACGTTAAAATAGTCAAACCTATTAATACACTAAGCAGGCGTAAATAATAATTTGCTCTAACTTTGCATCGATTTTTCGTCATAGCAGTCGGAACAAAAATAGCCATTAAAGTTGTAAGATATTGTGAAGAAAAAACCAGTTCTAAACTCATAATCCATTAAGAACCTATGCATCTGAGAGTACTCTTTAAAGCTGGTCTTCTAATAGTTGCGCTGCAATTCAGTCAGTTTCTGCATGGCCAAACCCGCAGTGGTGGCCCAAAGATCAAGACCATTATCGTTGATGCGGGCCATGGGGGCACTGATGCCGGCGCAAGAGGACGATATTCTACCGAAGCCCAGATCACACTTCAGATCGCGCTCAAACTGGAAGAAAAATTAAAAGAACAATTACCGGATACCCGGATCGTAATGACGAGGCGGACGGATATATTCCACAACGTCAGGGAAAAAGCCAATATCGCGAATTCCAATGGCGGTGACCTGTTCGTTTGTGTGCACGTAAATGCCGCCCCCGCTATCAAGCACAGGGAACTGGTCAATTATAAAACTGTTACTACTTATACAGGCAAGGGTAAAAAAAGAAAGAAAGTCACCAAGAAAGTACCTGTTTACAGGAACTGGACAACCCCCAACCCCAGGTATGGCACATCCACTTATGTGTTCGCGGCCGATAGAATTGATGAAAAAGCCAGCGGAATCCTGGACGACGAAAGGTTCGAATCAGAATCAGAAGTGGTGGACGTTCCTGATCCTTCCAGCCCTGAGGCCATGATCAAAGCCAGGCTCTGGTCGCAAAAATTCTTTAAAAGCAGTGTGAGACTGGCTTCCATGATCGAATCTGAGTTTACCGAGGTGGGCAGGAAAAGCCTGGGGGTGTTACAGCGTAATGAAAAAGGTATCTGGGTATTACAGGCCACCAATATGCCGGCTGTTCTGGTAGAGACCGGCTTCATTACCAACCAGGAAGAAGAAGACTATTTAAACAGCGACAAGGGTCAGCACGAGATATCGGATGCCATAACCAAAGCCGTGGTGAATTATAAGAACCTTGTAGATGCGCCCAAACCCATAGGCGCTACAGGCCAGAATCAAAAGAAAGAACTGCCTGAACCACAAAAGAATTCAGGCTCTGCAGCCCGACCCGAGGCCCTAATGCCGTCCGGAACTAAAAAAGGAGAGACAAAACTTTAACCCCTTTCCGGCAAAGATTTTTATATTTTCGTTGAGTATAGGGCACCAACCCTTACCCTTAAATTCATTGTTGATGACAATTTCTAATGAAACAAAGATCGGGGCCCTTGCAGCCATCTCTATAACATTGTTGATCCTGGGATTCAGTTTTCTGAAAGGTAAAAATCTGTTTGACAAACAAAAAGAGATCTATGCCGTATTCAGTAAGATCGAAGCGCTTAACACTTCAGATCCTGTGAGGATGAATGGGTTCCAGGTTGGAAAAGTTTCGGAGATCGAGGCTTCAGATCCCGAAATGACCGGTGTGGTGGTCACCATCAGGATCACCAAAGAAATCAACATTCCTAATAATTCATTTGCTTCTATTAACGCCAACCCGCTTGGCACTACAACTGTAAATATCATAAAAGGTACAAGTACCGCTTTTTTAAAGGAAGGCGATACCATATCTACCGTGATCACACCAGGTTTACTGGAGTCACTACAGGGATCCCTGACTCCCACCCTCGATAGGGTCAATGGAGCGATTACTTCCATTGATTCATTAGCGGAAGTATTTGGTGGAACCCTGGATCCAAAAACAAAGGCCAGCATGCAGAAAATGATCGCCAACCTCGAAGCCAGCAGTGCTTCACTGAATGCCATGCTGAATGCGCAGGGTGCTATCGGCAAAACCATGCAGAACATGAATGCGATCACAGCCAATCTCAATAATAATAAGGATACGATCAACCGGATCCTGGCTAACGTGGAAAAGTTCAGCAGCAATATGAGCCAACTGGATCTGAATGCAACGCTGGAAAAGCTCCAGAAAACGGCAGATAATCTGAACGCAACCCTGGCCAAGATCAATTCCAATGAAGGAACACTGGGGCTGTTAATGAACGATAAAAAGCTATATAACAATCTGAATGCTTCGGCCAACAGTCTCAACATATTGCTCCAGGATTTCAGACTTCATCCTAAACGATATGTGAACGTATCAGTATTTGGAAAGAAGGATAAGTCTGAGCCATTAATGAAACCATTGGAAGATTCTCTGCAGGGAACTCCTCCCGTTAAGCAATGATGAAGAAGTTACTCCTTAGTGTTGGCCTCATTTTTCTATTCCTGTTCAGTGTGGCCCAGGTGCCAACAAGGTCGGCATCAGATTCTGTTGTATTGCCCGGATCAGATACGGCCAGGATCGTGCATATCATCCGGGCTGATAAGTTCAGACTGATCGACAAGGATACCACCAAGCTCAACATGTTTGTAGGGAATGTACTGATACAGCAGGGAAACACGTTGATCAGTTGCGATAGTGTGGTCCAGAATCAGTTGTTGAACCAGATTGAAGCTTTTGGGAACGTGCATATCAATGATGCCGACTCCGTACATACCTATTCACAATACCTCAAATACCTTGGCGATACCCGGATGGCGTACCTGAAAAAGAATGTCAAGCTTACTGACGGCAAGGCTTCCCTCACCACCAACGAATTGGAATACGATCTGAATTCCGGTATCGGCATATATAAGAACAACGGTAAACTGGTAGACGGAAACAATGTGCTTACGAGTAAAGAAGGATTTTATTATTCTGATACCAAAGAAGCCTATTTCATTAAAGATGTGAAACTGGTGAGTCCTGACCGCACGGTGGCAACGGATACCTTGCTGTACAATTCAGAACAGGATCTCTTCACCATTGTAACGCCTACTACTATTAAAGATGGCAATACTGTGATCAAAACCAGTTCGGGCATCTACGATGCAAAGAACGGCGTGGCCAATTTCAATTCACGTACACTGATCGAAGACAGTTCGCAGCAGGTGATTGCAGACAATATCAATTTCGATAAGAATTCCGGCGAAGGCACAGCAGAAGGCAATGTGATCTACAGGGATACTTCACAGGGAGTGACTATCCTGGCGGGCACCACTGCATTCAATAATAAAACAAAAAATGTACTGGCTACCCGAAAACCTGTCATGATCATCAAGCAGGATAAAGATTCCATTTACGTGGCGGCGGATACTTTACATTCTTCCATGAGGCTGGATACGGTAAGCAGGAAGATCAATGATACCACGATGGCAGCGGCCACAACAATAAAAAGCGGGGCCGACAGCATCCGTTATTTTCAGGCCTACCGGCATGTAAAGATCTTTTCAGACTCACTGCAAGGCGTATGCGATAGTTTGTACTATTCTGCCAAAGACTCTGTGTTCAGAATGTACCGTGAGCCCCTGGTATGGTCGGGCGAAAACCAGATCTCAGGGGATACGATCTATATGTTCACTAAAAACAAACAGCCAGATCAGCTCTATGTTTTTGAAAATGGCTTTGCGATCAGCAGAACCAAAGAGAATTTCTTCAACCAGATCAGCGGGAACCGGATCAACGGGAACTTCATTGAGGGTAAAATAGATTTCATGCGGGCCAAAGGCAACGCTGAAAGCGTGTATTATTTGCAGGATGACGACAGTGCTTATATCGGGATGAACTATGCAAAAGCCGATGCCATCACCATGTATTTTGGTAATGAGGGTCTGCGACGGGTGAGTTGGGTGAACAGTGTGGAAGCCACGGCATTCCCTATGAACCAGATCCCTGACGACAAAAAAAAGCTCCGTAATTTCAGCTGGATGGATGAAAGGAGACCCAAAACCAGGCTTGAACTCTTCCAATAATTTCAGATGTTAAAAGCAATTACCAATACGCTGCTCAGCCCCTTACAACTGATCATCAGGGATAGTCGTTCATTGGGGATCATTTTGATGTTGTGCGCTATCGTTTCGTTGCTGGTCTCTAATTCAGGCTGGAGTGATATGTACTTATCAGCCTGGCTGCATGAGTTTCATTTTCCTGAACCCCTGCATCTTCCCCACTCTGTTCTGCATTGGGTCAACGATGGTTTAATGGCCATCTTCTTCTTTATGGTGGGTATGGAGATCAAGCGGGAGTTGCTTGATGGCGAACTGGCCGATATGCGAAAAGCCCTGCTTCCCGTATTTGCTGCAATTGGCGGAATGGTTGTACCTGCGTTGCTGTTTAATGGATTTAATAAAGGCACTGAATATGCACATGGCTGGGGTATCCCCATGGCAACAGATATTGCTTTCTCACTGGGTATAGCGTCTATACTTGGCAAACGGGTGCCTGTTGCTTTAAAAGTATTTCTGACTGCATTGGCCATTATTGATGATCTGGGTGCTATTGGTGTGATCGCGCTTTTTTATGGCGGTCAGATCCAATGGATGATGTTGGGCGGGGCGCTGGTGACCAGTTTTGCCATCTATCTTCTTGCAAAACGGAAAGGCACATTCTATCTACGTCTGTTCCTGGCTGTTTTTCTTTGGTACCTGATCTTCAATTCCGGCATTCACGCCACCGTTGCCGGAGTACTTTTTGCATTCACGATCCCGATGCGAGAGTTGTCACATATTGAACATAAGCTTCACATCCCTGTGAATTTTGTCATACTCCCGGTATTTGCGCTGGCCAACACAGCTATTATTCTTCCATCTGGTGTTATGGATGCATTGGATAATACACTGAACTTTGGGATCATGGCTGGCCTGGTCATTGGCAAGCCATTGGGCATCATGATATTTTCCTATCTCCTTGTACAACTGAAATGGGGTGCACTCCCAGAGAACGTATCATGGATGCAGATGCTGGGTGTGGGCATGCTTGCGGGCATTGGTTTCACCATGTCCATTTTTATTGCCACGCTTGCATTCACTGACGCAGCTTCCCAGGATATTGCCAAGATCAGTGTGTTGCTGGCTTCACTGTTATCCGTCATTCTGGGTTCTTTAACACTTATCTTCTTTAGTAAAACATTAACCCCGGAACCTTAAGCAGTGGCATTATTTTAGTTCACTTTATGGGTAAAAACCCGATGAAGAAGATCTTAATGCTGAGCCTCATTCTGTGCATCTTCAGCGTGAGTAACCGAATTCAGGCACAGGAATACAAAATGGCATTAGGTGCGAGGTTCACCGCAGCCCAGGCAACTGTCAACAACGCCATTTCCTTCAGGTATTTTTTGAATGAGAACAATGCTCTGGAGGGCCTGTTGAGTTTCGATCCCGTCACCATAGGTGGTTTGTATGAAGTCTATCGGCCCCTGGGCGCTCCTGGTTTCCAGTGGTTTTTTGGCGGCGGTGCCTATGTATCTTTCAATGACAATGATGTAGTTGGTGCTATGGGTGTGGTGGGCCTGGACTATAAATTCCAGAAAGTCCCTATAAATATTTCAATCGACTGGAAACCTGAATTGAGCCTGGTCAAAGAAGTCGGGTTTGAAGCCGCGACCGTAGGTTTAGGGATCAGGTTTGCGTTTAAATAAGAGATTATCTAATTAGCTAATTCCTCTCTCCTCAAAGCTATTTTCTTCTTCAAAATCGCAAAATGGCAAGCCGATTCATGCTTTTTATTTTCGTTACTAAATCGTTTTAGACCTGGTTTTTGCAAGATTTTGGAAAAAAAACGGCATTTGTGTGCGTTTTTATGCGGTTTTTTACAGAATTTTAACACTAACCATTACTAATGCTGAAGAAAGAACGCCAGGCATTTATACTTCACCAGGTCAACCTGCACAACAAGGTATTGTCGTCTACCTTAAGCCAGGAAATGAGTGTATCGGAAGATACCATCAGGCGCGACCTGCAGGAGCTTGCAGACGAAGGCAGCCTGATCAAGGTCCATGGCGGAGCGCTTTCCCGCTCCTTCAACAATCATTATCTCCCCGAGAACGAGATCTATTCATTTGATAAGAAAAGGTCCATTGCATTGAAGGCGATCAACCTGATCAGCGATGGGATGTTTGTGCTTACATCTGGAGGTACCACCATTATTGAATTGGCCAGGGCCCTCTCACCCTCTCTTAAAGCCACTTTTATTTCTGGTTCCATTCCGGTTATTATGGAGTACATGAAGCATCCAAATATTGATGTGATCGTGATCGGTGATAAAGTGTCCAAGAGTTCAAAGATCACGGTGGGCGGAGATGCCATTGAAAAAATAAAACAGATCCGGGCAGACCTCTGCATACTCGGTATAAACGCGATAGACGGAACGCATGGGGTAACGGATAACGACTGGGATGTGGTTCAACTGAAGAAAGCCATGATCGAATCGTCAAAGAAAGTCATATGCCTCACCATTACTGAAAAGATCAATACCAGTCAGCCTATCCAGGTTTGCACCCTAGATAAGATAGACATCCTTATTACAGAATCCGATCCTACGAACAAACTGCTTGAACCTTATAAAAACGCCGGAATTAAAGTATTGTAACAATTGCTGCCGAAAGGCCAGACCAAAACAAACAAAATGAGTAAAAAGCTTGTCGCTTTTGCGTTACTGTTTGCATTTACACTGACCAATGTTCTTATTGCCCAGGTCAGAAGTGTCAGCGGAACAGTAACCGATGCCAAAAACGAACCAGTGGCCAATGCCACAATCACCGTGAAGGGAACTTCAAGGGTTACACAAACCAACGGAAGTGGTGTGTATTCGATCCAGGCGCAGAAAGGTGAGATCCTGGTGATCACATCCATAGGCCTGAAACCCATGGAATTAAAAGTCAGTGAAAGTGGCAATCTGAATGCAAGGATGCAACAGGATGAAAGTACCATGCAGGAAGTCACTGTCACTGCCATGGATATCAAACGGAACAAACGCGAACTTGGTTACTCAGCACAGTCTGTTGAGGGAGATGTTCTAAAGGAATCGCAACGGGAAAACTTCCTGAATGGACTTGCCGGCCGTGTGGCTGGTTTGACTGTCAATCCAACAAGTGGTGTAGCCGGCGCTTCTACTTCTGTGGTAATTCGCGGATTCAATTCACTTTCATTGAATAATCAACCCCTGTTTGTTGTTGACGGTGTGATCATGGATAATTCCACATTGGATGAAAATTCCGATGGCGGCCGTGGGATAGGCCTCGCTTCGGACAGACCAAACAGGAACTCCGACTATACAAACAGGATGGCAGATCTGAATCCGAATGATATTCAGTCTGTAACAGTATTAAAAGGACCGGAGGCGACTGCGTTGTATGGTAGCCAGGCAAGTTCAGGTGCCATTCTGATCACTACTAAAAAAGCAACATCTACCAAACTGGGTATCCAGTATGATAACTCATTCCGCTTCTCCAAGGTGACCCGTTTCCCGGATATTTATCAGAAATATGACAACGGAACGAATGGTCAAAGTGCCAATCTATTTCAATACTTCGGTCCTGAGTATGCACCGGGAACCCAACTGTACAATAATATTGACCTGTTCTTTCGTACTGGTTTTGCGCAGACACATAATCTTGGACTTGATTTTGGCGTGAAGAATTCTATGTTCAGGGTTTCGGGATCAATATTTGATCAAACCGGTGTGGTACCTGAGAATGATTATAAGAAATATAATCTCCGGATATCCAATACCACAAAGGTTGGGAAATGGCTTGACCTGACTCCTTCCCTGGCATATATTTCAAGTGAGAATAACAAGGTCATGAGAAGTGCAGGTGGATATCTCCTGACTTTACTTCAATGGCCTAACGACTATTCGATAGTCAATGTTGAAGATGCACAAGGTGGAAAGATCCCTTTATTCAGCTC
>DATGXN010000243.1:0-13072 GCA_035298945.1 Chitinophagaceae bacterium
GGCACCGAACAAATGGTGACCGCAGGCGTGGCCGGCTTTTTTCCCTGCAGCCTCTTTTCTTTCGGGCACAGCTTCCTGGGTAATACCTGGTAAAGCATCATACTCCGCCAGTATCCCGATCACGGGCGATCCCGATCCGTAGGTTGCCACAAAAGCAGTAGGAATATCGGCTACACCGGCCTGTACGTCAAATCCATTATCCTTTAGTTCCTTTTGTAAAAGTGCCGTACTCTTTTCTTCTTTATATCCCACCTCCGCATAGTCCCAGATCTGCAAAGCTATATCCCTGTAATGATCATACTGCTGCTGGATCTCGCTGGCGGCTGCGAATTTGTTTTTCCCGAAAGGGTCAACCGCGGGCTTCTTCTTCTGTGCTAACAGGCTGAGGGGCAGGCAAATTGCTATTATCAGATTTCTCATAATCATAGAAAAGCAATTTAAGGTTTAATCTACCTACCATTCATATCCCCCATTGAATTAAATTTAGCCCTCAATATTTTGGCATGAGAAAATTCCTACTGGCATCATTTCTTCTTTTATCTCTTACCGTTATATCTCAAAACAGGCCTTCCAGCGGCTCAGACCGCGCGAAAGCATTTGAAAAACATAAAGCCCTCATGGGCAGGTCTCCCTACAAAGATCTTCAATGGCGCAATGTGGGTCCCGATAATATTTCCGGCAGATGTACCGAGGTGCATGGTGTTTCAGGAAACAAGAACCTCATCTGGGCAGCATTTGCAACCGGCGGATTCTGGAAAACAACAAATGCCGGAAAAACCTGGGAACCCCTGTTCGACAAAGAAGGCACACAAAGCATTGGCTCATTCGCAGTAGCTCCATCCAACCAGGATATCATCTATGTGGGGACAGGAGAATCAAATATTTTCCGGGCCTCCCTCCCAGGCCTTGGCATGTATCGCTCCGCAGACGGCGGAAAAACCTGGAAACATATCGGCCTGGAAAACACCGGCACCATAGCACGCGTAGTGGTTCATCCTTCCAATCCCAATATCGTATACGTTGCCGCATCGGGGAACGAATGGAGTTACAACAAGGATCGCGGATTATACATGACCACTGATGGAGGCAGATCATGGAAACGGCTGATCAATGAAGATAAGAACGGGTTCATTGACCTGGTAATGCATCCCA
Source organism: Chitinophagaceae bacterium (assembly GCA_035298945.1). Taxonomy (GTDB): domain Bacteria; phylum Bacteroidota; class Bacteroidia; order Chitinophagales; family Chitinophagaceae; genus Pollutibacter. The sequence goes on from DATGXN010000243.1 coordinate 1,153, forward strand.
CCGATCCCAACACATTATACGCCGCCAGCTGGAACAGGATCCGCCTGCGCTGGAGTGATCCCACACCCCAGGACGATGACTTTATCTGGAAAACAACCGATGGCGGAAAAACCTGGAAAAAGCTTACTAACGGTCTTCCTCAAACGAAATTCACAGGCCGTGTTGGCCTTGCCCTTTCCCGCAGCAATCCGGATGTGCTTTATGCTTTCATCGACAACCATACTTCCAAGCGTGAACCCAAAGCAGGTGAACTGGATCCCTATGGCAGACCGATACAGGTGATCCCCTTCGGAGTGCAGGTATGGAAAAGCACCGACGCCGGTGAAAGTTTTACTAAAGCAAGTACAGAAGATGATAAACTGGAGCGGTTTGCAGGTACCTATGGCTGGGTATTCGGACAGATCCGTGTAGACCCGGCAAACGAAAACACGGTGTATATCCTTGGCGTACCGATGGCAAAAAGTGTTGACGGAGGTAAAACCTTCAATGTGATGCGCTCAGAAAAAGGCAGTGAACGCAACCACGGCGACCATCATGCATTATGGATAGATCCGGCAGACTCAACTTACCTGATCAATGGAAACGATGGCGGTGTTGTAGTGAGTTATGACGGCGGAAAGAACTGGAATAATTTCTTTGATGTGATCCCTACCACACAGTTCTACAACATCACCTACGATATGAACAACCCATATAATGTTATTGGGTCAGTTCAGGATGAAGGCAGCTTCATGGCATCAATAAAAAATACTTTCGGAATTAAAGATACCACCATACTTCGCTGGCGTTCAGCCCCGGGAGGTGAAGGAACCATCCATGCAGTTGATCCAAAAGATCCAAACCTGATCTACTCCAGTACTTTTTATGGCAGACTTACCAGGAGCAGATTGCTGAAGGATTCTACTGACCGGAAAGATATCTATCCAAAGAAAGCCGAAGGTGAAGAAGTTCATCGTGGAGAATGGCTGGCCTATACGCTGATGTCCCCTCATGATAATAACACCATTTACCATGGTTTTCAGTACCTGTTCAAAAGTACTGACCAGGGAGAAACATGGAAGCGTATCAGCGATGACCTGACCTATAACAACAAGGAGAAAATGGGCCGTACACCATACGCCATCAACCACCAGGCCATTACAGCAATAGATGAATCACCCCTGAAAAAAGGGTTATTGTATGTAGGCACAGATGATGGAAGAGTTTGGTCTACAATGAACGATGGCGGGGAATGGAAAGAAGTGACCAAGGGCCTTCCGGAAAATGCTCACGTATCAAGACTTGTAGCATCCAAATATGATGCTAATACCGTATACGTTACATTGAGCGACCGGAGAGAAGATAATATCAAGCCTTATCTCTATCGCAGTACAGATAATGGAACCACCTGGGTTGCACTGGTAACTGACCTCCCGGCATCACCTGTTAATGTGGTCAGGGAAGATCCGAAATCTGCAAACCTTCTTTATTGTGGCACTGATATGGGGGTGTATGTGAGTCGTGATAAGGGCCGGAGCTGGCAGTCCTTACAGGGTAACCTGCCGGCCAGTGTTTCAGTCAACGACTTATTTATACATCCGCGCGACCTGAATATTGTAATTGCAACTTATGGACGGGGGGTCTGGACAATAGATGATATTTCCCGGCTTCGCTAGTCTCTTCTTTTATTGTTATATTTAAGAAGATAGTTTCGTTCAACCCTTAAGCAATTCATTTTCGGCACCTATGCGACTGACACTGTTGGCCATAGTTTTATTTTCGTGTACGCTGGTGGCTGAGGCTCAGCATAAAACCAGGGCTTACAGCTATACAACAGAACAGGGGCTTTCCGAAAATGTGGTCTATTCAGTGATCCAGGATAAGGAAGGCTTTATCTGGGCAGGCACACATTATGGCCTGAACAGGTTCGATGGTTATAACTGGAAGAATTTTTATCACAGCAATTACGATAGTTTAAGCTTGCCAGATAATGTGATCTATGCCATCGAGCAAGACAACGACAATCTCTGGCTTAGTTCCGCAAAAGGCATAATCAGGTTTTCAAAGAAAACGTTCAGGTCACAACTGATCTCTCCTCCCTATGCAGATATTCAGGAAGGCTCTTTTCATTTGATGAGGATAGATGACAGTCTGATCGCAGTCAATTATTTGACAAAGGTTGGGATCCTCAATACCAGGACCAATGAAATTCAGATCCTCCGGTCTGAACATAAAAATGACCAGGTCAAGATCGGGTACAACTGGTTTTTCCGAACCGGCGGCGGTAAGATATATTTTGCAGTGGAGCAGGCTGAACCGAATGAACTTTATCAGGCCGATCCTGTTTCAAAAACGATCAGTAAAGTAGTGCCTGAATCTTTATTCCCCTTCCAGCCACTTGGGCCAATACAAAACTATTTTATAGACGGAACAAGACATCATTGGGTTTTTTACAAAAACTTAGGATGGCGGGCCTATGACCATACGGGGAAGCTGGACGATATGCCTTTGACCAATTTACCCACCACAGTTTCAACCTCTTCATATGCCACAAGCGACGATAAGGTATGGCTGGCATCTAACGCAGGCGTGATCTGCTACGACATGACCAAACACCGTACAGAGATCATCAACAACAGTAACCACAATATCCTGGTCAATAAAGTGTATTGCCTGGCCGTCGACAGACAGCATAATATATGGGCGGGTACTTTTGGCGGGGGCCTTTCGAAACTGATCACCAGTGATATCACAACCAATTATGGATATCAAAATCAGCCGGATCTGCTGATGGGCAACATGATCACAGGCCTGAAGAAAATGAGATCAGGAAATCTTCTCATACATGATTTCACTAACTACGAGATCCGGGACAGGCAATTCAAAAAGTTAGAATCAGGCACTGTAAATACTGACATCAGTCAATTTCTCCGGCTGGGTCTGGAATTCGACGAAAAGCAGATCCAGAGTTCGGCCGATCGGATAAAGAAGATGATCAGCAGATCCGGTGATCCCATCTTCCTCTACGTCAGAACAGATCCTAAAGGGAGGATCTACCATAACGGACATGTATTCGACAGCACAGGAAAACTCATTCTCATAACTCCCGGAGCGCTCACTAATGTTGTGATGGATAAATGGGAGAATATCTGGCTTGCCACTAATTCCGGGTTATATAAGATCCTTCCTGACAATAACGTGCGTGGAATAGCATTCCCTGGCAAGAAGGAAACGGCAGATTTTAAATTCATTGACGCATTTTACAATGGAGACAGCACATTATGGTTAGCAACACAAGAAGGGCTGATCAAAATGAATCTGCCCTCTATGAAATATGTGAGATATGATATGGGAACAGGACTACCAGACAATTATATCTACCAGATACAGGATGATAAATTGGGTAACATCTGGGTAAGTACCAATAAAGGCATCTCCTGCCTCAACATTGAAGAAAATAAATTCAGGAATTTCGGAAAACGACATGGTCTGATCAATTCTGAATACAATAGCTTCTCTTCGTGCAAGTTGAATGATACTACCCTGGTGTTTGGAGGAACAGCCGGCATAGACTTCATCAACCCCGAAAGCCTGATGGCCTCTTCCCGGATGGTACCGGATATATTGATCACTGGGGCAAAGATCAACAACCGTGATACCATGCTCCAGGCCTCGATGGTTGTACCGTACAGAATGAATAACTGGGAATTCAGTTTCACTACCAACGACCTTGAATTTCCCCAGGATATGTATTTCAGATACAGGCTGATAGGAGCTTCAGACGAATGGATATATTCAAAGGGATCGAATAAAGCGTTATTCAGCATTCTCAAGCCTGGAAAATATGATTTCGAAGTTCAGGCATCCTATAATAAAAATGAATGGAGCAAAGCAGCTACCCTTTCATTCAGGATCACACGGCCTTTTTTCCAAACCTGGTGGTTTTTCCTGTTATGTCTTGCTGCGGTCTCAGCATTCATATTCTGGCTTTTCAAATACCGGTTACAGCAGAAGATCAATATGCTGAATATGCGCAACAGGATCAGCAGGGATCTTCATGATGAGGTAGGTTCATCCCTGAGCGGGATCAGAATCTTTTCTCAAATGGCCGAAGAAAAAATTGATGTGGACCTGGATATTACCAGGAGTTACCTGCAGAAAGTGCAGCGATATTGTGAGACGGTACTCAGTTCTATGAACGACATAGTCTGGACCATCAATCCTGACAATGACAGGTTCATAAAAGTGTACCGGAAGCTATACAGTTATGCCATTTCAATAGGCGAGCCCAATAACGTTAAAGTAAAGTTTTCGCAAAGCGGGATCCTGAATGATCAGCGACTTAATATGGAAGACAGGAAGAATCTGTATCTGATTGCTAAAGAAGCTATCAACAATGCTATCAAATATTCGGGGTGTAAGAACCTCAATGTTGATATGAAGAGATCCAAAGACCGGCTGGTCATGGAGATCAAAGACGATGGAAATGGATTCGATCCTTCCATTGCGATCAACGGGAATGGATTAAGGAATATCAGGGAACGCGCTGATGAAATGCAGGCTGAGCTTGACCTGGACACTTGCGACAAGGGGACGACTGTAAGAGTTTCCGTCAGAATACCCTGAATTGGGTAGGTAATTTGTATGTAAAAAAAGCTGATATTAGAGACATGGACATACGTGTGGCAATTTTTGAGGATAATGCGATCATGAGCGAAGCCTACCAAACCATTTTGAACTCCACAGACGGATATGTTTGCGTTGGAGCATTTCCCAATTGTAATAACCTTTTGGCCGACATCGAATCGTCAAAACCTGAAGTGGTATTGATGGATATCGAAATGAAAGGTATGGATGGCATTGAAGCTACAAAAAAGGTCAGGGAGTGGCACCCTGAGATCAGGATACTGATCCAGACTATCTTCGACAATGAAGACAAAGTATTTGCTGCCCTCTGTTCTGGTGCCTACGGCTATATCACCAAAGATGCCCATCCCCAGAAAATGCTCGATGCCATTCAGGATGTTTACAAAGGAGGCGCTGCGTTCAGTCCGGCCATTGCCCTGAAGATCATCCATATGTTCCAGCAAATCGCCCCGGAGCAAAAAAATGAAGAGTACCATCTCAGTGCAAGAGAAAAAGAGATCCTCATCAAATTAAGTAATGGCTTGAGCTACAAGATGATAGCTTCAGAGCTTGGTATTGCGTATGAAACCGTGCATTCCCATATCAAAAAGATCTATCAGAAGATGCACGTGAATAGTTTGTCGGAAGCCCTTTCCATCGCCTTCAGAACTAAGATCATTTCATAATACTTCTTCCCCGAAGCATATTTGGATAGCCAGAAACGGGAAAATTCCTGATTTGGACAATCTTCTATACCTTTTACAAACCATTAATCACCTAAAACTCATTCTATGGACTTTCCAAAATTCATTGTCGGCGGTTTGCTGGGAGGCTTTATCAATTTTTTCCTGGGCTGGCTGGTGTGGGGGATCCTGTTAATGGACTATATGGGCAGACATGCTACCAATGCCACCGCTTTTCGAACTGAAGAAGGCATGGTATTCTGGGCCTTGATCCTGAGCAATCTGCTGTTTGGTTTTCTAACTGCCTATATTCTTTATGTGGCAAATGTCAGATCGGCAAAAACAGGAGCAATCATCGGGGTGGTTGCGGGAGCTTTGATGACGGGCGCCTACGACCTGGGCATTTATGCACAAATGAATATTTATGATACCGGCATATTTCTTCCCGATATTCTTGCTTCGGCATTTGTAACTGGTGTGGTTGGTGCAGTGATCGGGTGGTATTATGGAAGAGGACCCCTGACTAAAGCAGTATAGGAGCAAATCATTTCAAGACGAAGGCAACCAAATAGGTTGCCTTCCATTTTTCTGGAGAAAACAATTAAATTACCTGCAAATCAAAGTACATGAACCCCTCAAAAACATTCAGACTTCTTCCTATTATCCTTGTTTGTATTTTTTTCATTCAGTCTGTCCAGGCACAACAGCCGGCACCACCAACCAACACAAGAGCTGCAGCGCTTAAAGCACGTGAGGCAGAACTGATCTACCCAATCATCAAGGCCGGCACAAGTACAGGTGTTCTTCCAGTGACTGATGTAAGTTTCCCTTTCCAGCATAAGGGAAAATGCAAACTCGTATTTGACCTGGGTCAAATGGCTGAAAAAGGGAAAGTGAATGAAGGGATCGAGGAGGTGATCCGGATCATTAACCTTCATGGTGCAGCTGGCGTAAAAAAAGAGAATCTTGACGTTTATGTTGTATTCCATGGCCCTGCCGCAGTTTCTTTCCTGGACGATGACCTCTTCAATAAGCAGTTCCAGGTAAACAATCCAAACCTGCCGATGGTCAAACAATTACAGGATGCGGGAGTGAAACTTGTTATTTGTGGTCAAACACTGGGATTAAGAAATATGAAACTTGACGCCTTCCCTGATGGCACATTGAAATCCTATTCAGCAAGAACTGCCGTATCTGATCTTGTGCAGAGAGGATATATGAAGTATGAGATAGAGGACTGATCCGAGGCGAGAGATGGGAGGCGAGAAATAAAAAAATTATTAAGCACTATGTTTGAAAACGCCATTGAAGATGTATCCCGGTTCACGAGACCTATGCATACCATCATCCGTAATTATAACGGACTTACCTCGCCTGCCTCCGCAACTTTCTTTTTTGTCAACGATCGTGGTGTTGCCATTACCTGTAAGCATGTAGCCCAGTTCATACTGAATGCTGATAAGATCAATCAGAATTTTTCCGGATTCAAACAGGAACTGAATAAGTTACCCAGGGATGGGAAATTCAAGACAGCGCTGAAAGGGCTCGAACTGAAATATCACTACACCCCCGAAACTGCAGTTCAGATGAAACATAATTTCATGAACTGCTTCGACAGTATCTCCGAGATCACCTGTCATATCCATCCCGTACTGGACCTTGCTATCCTGGAGTTCAAAGGATTCAATAAGATATTTTACACATCCCATGCCAAATTTGTAAAGAACAGCAGCAAGGTCAGGCAGGGCAAATATCTCTGCAGATTGGGATTCCCGTTTCCTGAATTTTCCAATTTCAGGCATAACCCGCAAACTGACGACATAGAATGGACTCCCGACGGAAACCAGAACTCCCCCATTTTCCCAATTGATGGAATTGTTACAAGATTCGTAGCAGAAAGAGAAGTAGGAATAACAGGCATCGAGATGAGTACGCCGGGATTGCGCGGACAAAGTGGTGGGCCTCTGTTCGATACCGAATCAAGGATCTACGGAATGCAGTTCGCCACAAGGCACCTGCATCTTGGCTTTGACATGAAAGACCATGAGATCCTGATGGATGGAAAAAAAATCAAAATTGCCAATCACCCTTTTCTGCATGTGGGAGTATGCGTGCACGTAGACAGGATCAAGGAGTTCCTGCATCAGCATAATATTCAATTTGATGAAGTCGAATAGATTTTCCCGGGTAATATCCTCTATGATCGCCTTCTGGCGTATCAGTTACCCGATCCTCTACTCCATTGCCATGCTGTTTATTGCATGGTATGCTTTCAGACAGAACGACCAGGGACGTGATTTCTTTGTTGGGGTCATTGGCAAAAACATCTCACTTACATATATCGCCAAATCCCTGACCATGCTGGTGCTCTGGTGCCTGCTGCTTTGGTACTCCACCAGGATTGTGCTGCAGGTTAAAAGGCTTGAAGTGCCCAACAATAATTTTACTGGCTTCGTGATCAAATGGTTTCCGAGATTAATAGGGATATTCCCTTTTTTCATTGTGATCAATGCACAATTCCACGCCGCTTCCATCATCACTACTGAAAACAAACAAACATTATGGTATAACAGTCTGCAGTTGATCATTGCTGCACTGGCCATGATGAGTTTCTTCATATTCCGGAAAAAAATTGCCGGCATGATGAAAATTGATTTCCAGGCTGATGAGGAAAGATTCACTACAGGCAAAACCAGCCTCAAGGAACTATTGGCAGCCAGGGCCACCAGGATAGCACTCGCTCTGATCGTTCTTACGATCAGTATTATGACCCTGCTGTTTTTTACTCCTGCAAGCTGGGGATTTGCCAGGGCACTACAACCTGCCACGGTAGTTTTAAGCGGCCTGATCTTTTTCACATTCATTATTTCACTGGTCATACTGTTCATCAATATCAGGAGGTCACCGGTGTTTCTGCTGATCGGGGCCTATATCGTTTTATTAAGCACCTGCAACAACAACAATAGCATCCGTACCATAGAAACTGCAGGCAGTATTGAGAGAATGCCTGTCAGCCAGAATTTCCAGGCATGGATCCAGGCTAAGCTGAACAAGCATAAACTAAGGGACAGCCTGAATAAAACCTACCCCGTATTTATCATCGCCGCCGAAGGTGGTGGCATCAGGGCTTCCACATGGACTGCGTTAGTATTGAAAAAACTACAGCAACTCAGGCCTGATTTTATGGACCACGTGTATGCCATAAGCGGCGTATCCGGTGGTGGCGTAGGTGCCGCTTTCTACACAGCCTACCTGCACGATCAGCTAACCGGAAAACTGGACCAATTCCCATCGGCCCCATCATCGTTCGAACAAACGGTAAGCGATGATTTTCTGAGTGACCTAACAGCTGGATTTATCTATCATGATAACCTTCAGCGCATTCTTCCCTGGCCCATCGAATCTTTGAGCCGGAACAGAAAACTGGAAAACAGCTGGGGCCTGGCATGGAAGGCAAGGATGTTCAGTGCTACTATGGACAGTTCATTTTTAAATATATGGAAAAACGACTCCAGCTTCTCCATCCCCAATGTCCTCATCAATGGGTTATTGGCGGAAACAGGTCAAAAAGCCATCACCTCAAACCTTGAACTCAACACATCGTCTTTCAGAGATGATATCGATGTGATCGGTAAACTGGGTTCCGACATACCACTGAAAACAGCAGCATCCCTTGGCGCCAGGTTTCCAGTGATTACTTCGGGAGCACTGCTCAAAGAAGAGGGAAAAATTCCGCTGGGCCATATCCTTGATGGCGGTTACAAAGAAAATTCGGGCATTGAAACAGCATGGCAGCTGAGCCTTGCACTGGATACCCTCCTGACTGCTGCCGAAATCAATTCCGGCTATCATTTGCCCCTGCATATTCTGTTTATCCAGAACAGTACCAATGGAAAAACTTTTGACGAAAACTACAAGGGAGCAGCAAAAATTCTACCGGATATCAGCACCATTATTCCCGGATTTATGAACGCCTGGGAAAGAAGAACTACCACGCACAAGAATATTACACGCGAATTATTTGAGAACAACGCACTGAAAAACAGGTTCAGGTATTTTGAACTCAGGCTTGTCAATAAAGACAGGTCCCTCCCACTTGGGTGGTACCTGAGTGATGCAGCGAGGAACAATATCATCCATCAAGTTGACACAATAACAAAAGACAATCCGGTACTGCAGTATTGATCAGGCAGTTTATCTTCGGGTTATGAAATACATGGCTTCAGTGCTGGCGGGCTTGGTGTTCGTTCTTAATTCAGTATCCGCCCAGATATCCATCCGGCCAGATATGGTATTCAACCTGAATGGTACCAAAGGAAAAGACCTTTACCGTTGCTTCGATAACGATCTCAATACCAAGATCGATTTCACAAATGGCTCTAACGACAGCTTTATGTCGCTTCCATTTTCAAGTTTTGTTGCCCTGGATAGTGTATCAGACATTAATACTGTCCATTATTATGTCTCGAATAATACTGGCGGCCGGTTGATCATGCGGTTTTACGATGCTGCCAGAAGAACGGTGGGTAAAACTGTTTCCCTTACTACGGCAGGTTATTATAATCAGTGGATCAGCCTACCGGTTAACTTAAGATCGGTGCGCCTTGTAGAGATCAACGGGTATAACTATTCTGATATCACAGACGCGATCACAGAAATACAGCTCCTGGGAAAAGGCACCAGTAAAGCGCCGTCAATTCTGCCCGACCCAGTCAATGAAAAATTTCCTGACCCTGGAATCTATGCCCATGGAGTAAATATCATTGGTGACCGTATTTATCGGATTGATCAGAACGGAGATAGCATACTGCATAAACTGGCCAAAGCCATTCGTTTTTATTGGGAAGGACAAACCTTTGATTATTATCCGTTGACTAATAATAACAGGCTGGTCAATTCACCATTATGGCTGGGAAGATACAATGAAGATCACGCCAGGAACCTGTTGATGGCAATGAAAAAATGGGACATCAAACCCATGATGACCAAGTCAGGAGGCTCCATCAAATGGTTGGCAGGAAGTGATGGATCCAACAACAACACATGGCTTGGCAACAGCTCTGCCCAGGGCAAAAAATATATTGAACCCGGAGCAAACCCGGAAATGGATACTGCCTGGAAACCGCTGGCGGAACAGTATTTCAGGCTTATAGCCCTGTATGGTAACAATCCCGGCGCAGATCTCAGCGGCGCAAAGATCATAGGCGGATCTTCCAAAGCAGGACAAAATCTGATGGAAATCTTTGAATGGGATAATGAACCATCCAGATGGTGGCAGCAGGAATACTATCATTCCCCTAAAGCTTATTATGAAGCGATCAATGCAATTTATACCAGGGGCAAGCAGGCCGATCCCAAAGCAAAGATCTATGCGGGTGCATTGCCCGGAATGGATACCACCTACTGGAAAGCCATTTTCTTTATCCATTACCTGCAAAACGGGAATAAACCTTTTCCCGCCGACGGATTCAATTTCAACGCTTATATTAACGATGCAAGAAAAAGCCAGCGCGAGGGTGAGTATGCGATCTCTCCCGAGAGCTGGGGAGCGCTGGATATCATTACTGACCTGCAAAGATTTTTTGCCACATACTTTCCAGGCAAAGCTGTTCAGTGGACCGAATTCGGATTTGCCACCGACGATGGATCCCCCTACGATGTGAATGCCATCGCAGGTAAAACTGAACGGCAGGTACAGGCAGACTGGACCCTTCGTTTGAAAGCCATAATACAAACCGTGAAGTTTCTCAGGAAAATGTATTACTACGCCTTCTTTGAAGATAATACAGGTCCATTCAATTCCATGGGACTGATCACTGACAAATACGGCCAGCAGGGCAGTTATCAATACTCCATTGTACAGCCTGTAGGTTACGCCCTCGCCAATGAAATATCAGTTGAAAAGAATTACAATTTTTACGCTGAGCTGGTACAAAAAGGAGATAGTAATGATATATGGGTAACCAGGAAAGATCATATCAGTGATAAGAGAAAAAAACTTTATAAAGTATGGCTGGGAAGCAGCTCTGGTAAAAGTTTCCCTGATTTCTCACTCTCGGTGCGGGGAGCAAGAAGGGCAACAATTTATCAGCAGAATTATAAAAGCTACAAACCCGTTTCCAGGTCACTGGAAGTGAAAAACGGGAAGATGGTTTTTCCCATTTCAGAGTCCATGACATGGATCGAAGTGGAGTTCTGAGAATTACATAAAAGATGAAACCATCACCCTGATCATAAAGATGGCAAAAACAACTAGCCCTATATTCATGATCCGGCGTCCATGAATCCTGTCGTTGTTATTGTATACATAGACCCTTTCCCCATTGGGAAGGGTTTTCTTCATTTTAGAGAATAACCACCCCATCAGTATGCCGAAAAATCCACCTGCTATTGCCGCCATATATCCGATCCCGATCCAGATCGGTTCCACAGACTCGGGTTGACGTAATTCATCCAGGCGTTTGGTAAGCACCTCCCTTTCTGCAATATCGGGAACGGGAATGCCCCTGTCTGACAGAATTTTTTTCGCCAGCGCATGATCGAATATTCCCCACTCATCCGGCTTGCGGATGATCTCCATGAGCTCTTCGTCTTTAAAACGGAACAGATAATAATTGGGATCCACCTCAGTC
>DATGXN010000244.1:0-16576 GCA_035298945.1 Chitinophagaceae bacterium
TGCGGCAGATATCAACAAACTTCGCCAGTCAACTGGTGCAGGTATGATGGATTGCCGTAAAGCCCTCACAGAAACCAATGGAGATTTTGAAGCTGCGATCGACTGGTTGAGGAAGAAAGGCCAGAAAGTAGCTGCCTTAAGAGGTGACCGTGATGCTAAAGAAGGTGTTGTGCTGGCTAAAACCACAGCAGATAACAAAACCGGTATCACGCTCTGCCTGAGCTGTGAAACTGATTTTGTGAGCAAGAATGCTGACTTCGTTGCCTTTGCCCAGTCTATCATGAACGCGGCTATTGAAAACAATGTGAAGAGTGTTGACGAGTTGAATGCATTGTCTATCAATGGCGCCAAGATCGCTGACCTGGTGAACGACAAACTTGCCAGCATTGGTGAGAAGATCGGTATCTCCAAGTTCGAGCGTATCGATGCGGAATATGTTGCTTCTTATATTCATGGTGCAAACAGGATGGGTGTTCTGGTTGGTTTAAACCAGGAAGCTGCAGAAGCAGGTAAAGATGTTGCGATGCAGATCGCTGCAATGAACCCTGTTGCTGTTGATGCCAATTCAGTTGCCCCCGAGGTTGTTGAAAGGGAAAAAGCTATTGTTACCGATCAGATCAAAGCTGATCCTAAAATGGCTGGTAAGCCTGAAGAGATGATCGCTAAGATCGCTGATGGTAAGCTGAACGCTTTCTTCAAAGAGAACACACTGCTCGCACAGGCTTTCGTGAAAGATGGCAGCAAAAGTGTGGGTGATTACCTGAAGTCAGTTAACCCTGATATCAAGGTGGTTGCTTTCAAGCGTGTAGCGCTGGGTTAAACACAGAGACGCAGAGAGGAACGCAGAGACGCAGATATTATATAGATCCCTCCGATATGTTCGGGGGGATTCTTGTTTTACGCAGAGACGCAGAGAAGAACGCGGAGACACGGAGGGTAACACAGAGACACGGAGGGTCCTCCGTGTCTCCGCGTTCTTCTCTGTGTCTCTGCGTTTTCCTATCTTCGCGGCATGCAACCCAAGTATAAAAGGATCTTACTCAAACTTTCAGGTGAATCATTAATGGGCAATAAAAGCTTCGGCCTCGATCCTGAGGTTATCGAAAAATATGCCCGGGAAGTAAAAACAATTGTTGACCTTGGAGTGCAGGTGGCTATTGTGATAGGAGGGGGAAATATTTACCGGGGTATGAATGAATCGGAAACGGGAATTGAAAGGGCCCACGGTGATTATATGGGTATGCTTGCCACGGTGATCAATGGTATGGCCATGCAGGCCATGCTTGAAAAACTTGGTGTATATACCAGGTTGCAAAGTGCCATCAAAATGGAACAGATAGCAGAACCTTATATCCGCCGCAGGGCCATCAGGCACCTGGAGAAAAACCGCGTGGTGATCTTTGGCGCAGGAACAGGAAATCCTTATTTCACTACCGATACCGCCGGTTCATTAAGAGCCATTGAGATCAGTGCTGATGTGATCCTGAAAGGCACCCGGGTGAATGGTATCTATACTGCCGACCCTGAGAAAGATCCCAATGCGAAGAAATATGATAAGATCAGCTATAAGGAATGCATAGACAGGAACCTGAAAGTGATGGATATGACGGCATTTACTTTGTGTATGGAGAATAACCTGCCCATCATCGTATTTGACATGAATGAACCGGGCAACTTGCAGAAAGTGGTGATGGGAGAGGAAATTGGTACTATGGTCTCTAAATAGAGAGCCAGAGAGTCAGTGAGCCAGAGAGTCAGAACAAATTAATTCGCGAATTAATATATGAACTCGATTGCAGACATACGGAAGGAGTACATGAGGGAAAGCCTCAATGAGGGAGATGTAGAACTTGATCCTTTTCTGCAGTTCACCAGGTGGTGGAAAGAAGCACTGGCTTCGGATATCACCGAAGTGAACGCCATGACACTGGCCACCTGCAATGCTTCAGGCATACCATCTGCCCGCACCGTGCTGCTGAAAGACTACGATAACAAAGGCTTTGTTTTCTATACCAACTACCAAAGCCGGAAGGCAAAGGATATTGAGGAAAATCCATTCGCTACTTTGCTGTTTTTCTGGAAAGAACTGGAGCGCCAGGTAAGGATTGAAGGCAGGATAGAAAAAGTGGATGAAAAAGAAAGCGAAGAATATTTCCATTCAAGGCCCGAAGGCAGCCGGATAGGAGCATGGTCATCCCCCCAAAGCACCATAATCAGTAATCGGGATGTGATCGAGGAAAATGTAAAGAACTATACCGAGAAATTCTCTTCTACTCCTATACCCCGTCCACCACATTGGGGCGGATACCGCGTTACACCGGTACATATCGAATTCTGGCAAGGCAGACCCAGCAGGTTGCACGACAGGATCCTGTATTCTCTTGAAGGTTCAGAATGGCTGATCAGGAGATTGGCGCCGTAAGATGAAATTGGCGGATTAACGGATTTTCGGATTAACGGATCATGATACAATCCGCCAATCCGCTAATGCGTCAGTTCGATAGTCGATCTATGCTTCCTTCTTCTCAGCAGCTTTCTTAGGAGCAGCTGTCGCTTTTGGCTTATTGGCAGGACGTGATTTACCAAATGATCCTTTGAAGATCTTTCCTTTCTTTGTTTTTTTGTCGCCTCTTCCCATTGTATTTGTTTTATGATGTGGATTGCAAAAATAAAAAAAGCAAGACAAAATGCCTTGCTTTTTTGTTCGGCAGGTTCAGGTTATAATTTAGCAGTAAGTTCTTTACCAGCTTTGAACCTTGCAACCTTTTTAGCTTTGATTTTGATCACTTCGCCAGTTTGTGGGTTGCGGCCATTGCGTGCTGCTCTTTTGGTAACTGAGAAAGTACCGAAACCAACAAGAGTAACTTTACCACCACCTTTAAGGGTTTTAGTAACTGCTTCAACAAAAGAATCAAGAGCTTCGTTAGCCTGAGACTTTGTGATGCCTGCGTCATCAGCAAGCTTTGAAATTAATTCTGCTTTGTTCATAGATGAGTTTTTAATTTAACCAGTCAAATATATCTAAGTTTTGATACTGAAAAAATATTTTTTTGAAGCTTGTAACCCAATACTGTAGCGGATTACAGCAAATTGATAGAATTTTAAACAAAAAAGGAGTTAAAAAGGCTTCTGCTGGAACCCGCTATGGTACTGATTTTCAGGCCGTCTGCTGAAACCCTTGCCTGTAGCGGGTTTGAGAAGATGACGAAAATCATGTTTTATTGATCATCTTATCCACACTCATTCCACAACTTCCATCAGGCTTCTGAATGCGAAGATCTGATCGCCCCATTTTTGCAGTGTTTTTTCCCGAAGTTCTTTTGCATCGTTCGCAATGTAAAGGTTGTATTTTTCCCTGGTGGATGTGAAATATTGCACTGCATAGGTAGGGCCTTCCGCTTCTTCAACATCTATAAGGCGGAGCAACCGGTGATGCGTAAACAAGCCAGTGGCAAGCACTTCAGGGATATGTTCACCCTTCATCCATGCAAGCCAGGCATCATGAATTTTCCAATTGACCTGTGTAGTTACATTATATATGATCATAAAGAATCAAAGGATCTCGGCATATACCGGACAATGGTCGCTGTGTTTGACATCAGGTAAGATCTCCGCATCTTTAAGCCTGCTCTGCATTTCCTTTGTTGTGGTAATATAATCAATTCTCCAGCCTTTATTATTCAGTCTCACAGACGGGAAACGCTGGCTCCACCAGCTGTAGCGGTGGGGTTCAGGGTGGAATTCACGAAATACGTCTATCCAGCCGTTAGTCAGAAATTTATCCATCCATGCCCGCTCTTCCGGTAAAAATCCGGTTGTATTCTTGTTGCCTTTTGGATCATGAATATCTATCTCCTTGTGTGCAATGTTGTAGTCGCCACAAAGGATGATATTGGGATTCTTCTTTTTCAGTTTGTTGAGATAGTTATAAAACTCGTCCAGCCATTCATATTTGAAAGACTGCCTGTGTTCTCCGGATGTTCCTGAAGGAAAATAGGCATTGATCAGCCTTGTATCGCCAAAATCGAGTTGTATCACCCGGCCTTCATCATCACTCAAACTATGTCCATTCCCGACGATGATGTTATCAGGTTTTAGTTTCGTAAAAACTGCAACGCCACTGTATCCTTTTTTCTGCGCACTGAACCAGTAATCATTATACCCAAGCGCATTGATGGCATCATAGTTGACATCGTCCCTGCTGGCTTTGGTTTCCTGGACACAAACGAT
Source organism: Chitinophagaceae bacterium (assembly GCA_035298945.1). Classification (GTDB taxonomy): domain Bacteria; phylum Bacteroidota; class Bacteroidia; order Chitinophagales; family Chitinophagaceae; genus Pollutibacter. Next base: position 4,231 of record DATGXN010000244.1, read on the forward strand.
ATCGGCAGGATCAGTTTTGAGCCAGTCAAGAAAACCTTTTTTAATGGCTGCACGGATGCCGTTGACGTTGTAAGAAATTATTCTCATGGTAATAACTGGTGTACGAAGTCAAAAGTAAAAAGTAAAAAGTCAAAAATCAGCATTTCCGAATTATTCCAAGTTCTGCCTCAACCACCTTTCTGCCTCGTCCTTATCTATACCCTTCCGGCTGGCATAATCTTCCAACTGGTCCTCGCTGATCTTGCCTAAACCAAAATACCTGGATTCAGGATGGGCAATGTACCAACCGCAGACCGAAGAAGCAGGATACATGGCCAGGGACTCGGTAAGTTGAATGCCTGTTGCATTTGTGGCATCAAGCAAAGCGAACAGTTTTCGCTTCTCCGTATGGTCCGGGCAGGCAGGATAACCTGGTGCAGGCCTGATGCCCTGGTATTTTTCTTTGATCAGTTCTTCGTTACTCAGCTTTTCATCTTTCCCATATCCCCAGAATTCTTTACGCACTTTCTCGTGGAGGTATTCTGTGTATGCCTCTGCGAGCCTGTCTGCCAATGCCTGGAGAATGATCTTGTTATAATCGTCGTGGGCAGCTTCGAATTTCTTTATATGTGGTTCGATCCCTTTTATGGTAACTGCAAAAGCCCCGATATAGTCCTGGGCGCCCTCGCTTTCCGGCTCAACAAAATCGGCCAGCGAGAAACTGGGTTGACCTTCTGCTTTTTTGATCTGTTGCCTGAGGAACTCAAGATGCACCGGTCCGTTTTCTGAAAGTAATGCAACCGTATCCCTGCCATTACTGTTGGCAGGCCAGAAACCGATCACTGCATGCGGGGTCAGCCATTTTTCTTTGACGATGGTTCTCAACAGATCATTTGCGTCGTTATAAAGTTTTGTGGCTTCCGTACCGATCTTTTCATCCGAGAGAATATCCGGGAATCTTCCGCCCAGTTCCCAGGCTATGAAGAATGGACTCCAGTCAATATAAGGAATGAAGTCTTCCAGTGAGTCATCATTGAATGCGCGGTTACCCGTGAACGTTGGCGCAACCGGCCGGTAAGTACTCCAGTCAATCTGCACCTTGTGTTTTACCGCTTCTTCATAGGTGATATACTGTTTTGCTGTTCTCTTATTGGCGAAGTCTTCGCGGATCTTCACATATTCTTCCTGCGTTTGCCTGATCGTGCTTTCACGCGCATCATTCATCAGGTTGCTGGCTATATTCACACTCCTGGAGGCATCGAGTACATAGATCACGCCATTATCGTACTGCGTACTGATCTTGACCGCTGTATGTGTTTTTGACGTGGTAGCCCCACCGATCAGCAGGGGCTGCTTCATACCCCTTCTTTTCATCTCATGCGCTACGTGCACCATCTCATCAAGTGAGGGAGTGATCAGTCCGCTAAGGCCAACGATATCTACCTGCTGTTTCTCTGCTTCGTCCAATATTCTGTCTGCAGGTACCATCACACCCAGGTCGATCACTTCGTATCCATTACACCCAAGCACTACGCCTACGATGTTCTTGCCAATGTCGTGCACATCACCTTTCACCGTAGCCAGCAGGATCTTACCTGCCGATGAACGGTTCTCTTTTTCCAGCTCGATGTAGGGAGTCAGTACAGCTACACTCTTCTTCATCACCCTGGCGCTTTTTACTACCTGGGGAAGGAACATCTTGCCGCTTCCGAACAGATCACCCACAACATTCATCCCATCCATCAATGGCCCTTCGATCACATCCAGTGGTTTGGGATATTTCTGCCTGGCCTCTTCCGTATCAGCATCAATATATTCGGTGATACCATTGATCAGCGCATGTTTCAGGCGATCTTCAACGGAATTATTTCTCCAGGCCTCATCTCTTATTATGGCCTTACCCTTGGTCTTGACCGTTTCCGCAAAACCGATCAACCGTTCCGTGGCATCCGGCCTGCGGTTAAGGATCACGTCTTCGCAAAGTTCTTTCAGGTCAGCAGGGATCTCATCATACACCAGCAACTGGCCCGCATTCACAATGCCCATATCCATGCCTGCCCTGATCGCGTAATAAAGAAATACTGAGTGCATGGCTTCCCTCACCACATCATTGCCGCGGAATGAGAAAGAAAGGTTACTCACGCCACCACTGATCTTTACCAGCGGGAATTTCTGCTTGATCTGACGGGTGGCTTCAATGAATTCAACAGCATAGTTATTATGCTCCTCCATGCCTGTGGCAATGGCGAATATATTCAGGTCGAAGATGATATCCTGCGGGGGGAATCCTACTTCTTCCGTGAGTATGCGAAATGCTCTTTCTGCTATAGCTACGCGACGTGGCACATCATCAGCCTGACCTTTTTCATCAAATGCCATCACGATCACGGCTGCGCCATAGTTGAAACAGGTGCGGGCCTGCTCCCTGAATTTTTCTTCCCCTTCCTTCAGCGAAATGGAGTTCACTACGCATTTGCCCTGCACACATTTGAGCCCCGCTTCTATGATACTGAACTTCGAAGAGTCGATCATAATAGGGATCCGTGCAATATCCGGCTCACTTTGGAGCAGATTCAGGAAGGTGACCATGGCTTTTTCACCGTCAAGAAGCGCATCGTCCATATTCACATCCAGCACCTGCGCTCCGCTTTCCACCTGTTGCCTGGCAACACTCAATGCTTCTTCATAATTCCCGTCACGGACCAGGCGTGCAAATTTCTTGGAGCCTGTTACGTTGGTACGTTCCCCGATGTTGATGAAATTGGTTTCAGGACGAACAACCAGCGGTTCAAGACCGGCCAGTCTTAAATATGGTTTGATATGTAAGGTCTCACTCATGATATTAATTTGGTAATGGATCAAGAACAGGCACTGGCCTGGGTTTGATATTCCTGACTGCTTTAGCGATGGCCGCAATATGCGGTGGTGTTGTTCCGCAGCATCCGCCTACAATATTTACAAATCCTTCTTTGGCCCACTCTTCAATATGGTGCGCGGTATGAACCGGCAGTTCATCATATTCACCCATGGCATTTGGAAGACCTGCATTTGGATATGCTGAAGTATAACAGGAAGCGATATGCGAAAGTTCTTCGATATGCGATCTCATTTCCTTTGCACCCAGTGCGCAATTCAGCCCTACACTTAAGGGCCGTGCATGCATGATAGAAGTATAGAAAGCTTCAAGAGTTTGTCCGCTTAAAGTTCTTCCGGATGCATCTGTGATAGTGCCACTGATCATTACGGGCAGTATCGGTTTTTTGTTATCGCTGAAATATTTTCTGATGGCATATACGGCCGCTTTTGCATTCAGGGTATCGAAAATGGTTTCGATCAGGAGCAGATCCACTCCGCCTTCTACCAATGCCTTCACCTGCTCATAATAAGCTGCAGCCACTTCGTCGAAATACACTGACCTGAATCCGGGGTTATTGACATCCGGTGACATGGACAGGGTTTTGTTCATGGGGCCAATGGCACCAGCAACAAAGGGACCACCCCTTGAAGGATCGTATTTATCCGAGGCTTTGAATTGATCCACTGCTTCGCGGGCACATTTGGCTGCGCAGAGATTGATCTCGGTGGCCAGTGCACTCATCTCGTAATCAGCCAGTGAAACAGCCTGCGCATTGAACGTATTTGTTTCAATGATATCTGCGCCTGCTTCCAGGTATTGTTTATGGATTTCGGTAATGATCTGGGGCTGGGTGATACAGAGCAGATCGTTATTTCCTTTCAGGTCGATATGCCAGTCTGAAAACCTTTTGCCCCTGTAATCCGCTTCGCCCAGTTTGTATTGCTGGATCATGGTACCCATGGCTCCATCAATGACAAGAATCCGCTCTTCCAACAATTGATTGATTGTTTTCATCAGTTATAATTTAATAAGAAGCGGGGGGAGTACTAACGAAATGAGGTTGTGCCTTGATCGTTTATTAGTTCAGTTCTTCCTGACCGCTGCAGGCCGAACAATAAACAAATCTGCCTGCGGGGCAAAGATACGGGATTAATGTGTTTGCCGGTAAGTGTGTTGGCCGGTTAATGCATTAGATAAACAAGTAAGATTTGGTCGGCTTTGGGAATAGAATTCGCAGATAGGACCTGTCAGAACACTTCTCTAACCTGCTTATCTCGTGCATTATCCGGTTAGCTGGTTAACCGGCCAGCACATTAAAATGGGATTTATCTCCCTGTAACATAATTCTCTATCGGAAGCCTGTTCTGGAGGCTGCGGGCAAGCGTCATCTCGTCAGTATACTCCAACTCGCCGCCAAAGGCAATACCCCGGGCTATGGTGGTGATCCGGATACCGGTGGTCTGGAGCTTTTTCTGGATATAATATATGGTGGTATCGCCCTGGATAGTAGGACTCAGCGCGAAAATGATCTCATCAGTCTTTTCCTTGGCAGCCCGGTTCAGCAGCGATTCGATATGCAATTGGTCTGGCCCGATGCCGTCAAGTGGCGAGATCACACCCCCTAACACGTGATAAACGCCGTTATACTGCTGGGTAGCTTCAATGGCTATGACCTCCCGGAGGGTTTCTACAACACAGATCAGCTCCTGTTTCCTGGATGTATTACTGCAAATGGAACAGATATCGGCATCCGATACATTATGGCAGCGCTGGCAGAATTTGATCTCGTTCCGCATCCGGCTGATCACTTCCCCAAAATGTTCTACGTTTTCTTTTTCCTGCTTCAACAGGTGCAGCACCAGCCTTAATGCAGTTTTCCTGCCAATTCCGGGCAGCTTGGCGAATTCGTTGACCGCAGATTCCATTAATTGAGAAGAGAAGACCATGGTGCAAATTTAATCCTGATTTTGGACCTGCCTGATATTGATATCAACTTCATTATCCCAGTTAGGCCTTATGTTGAGTTTTTGCTTTCTTGTTTTGATGATCTCGGGCTGCAGGCGCTTTCCATAATTTCCTGTGTCCCAGATGCCATTGCTATTCCTGTCAAATAACACCCGCAGTTCGTATTCACCCGGCAACATCTGTGCAATATCAAGCCTGTTGAATGTTATGGCCTTCGAGAATTTGAGTTTATCATTCGCATAAAACAATAATACGGGATGTGCGGAGGTGTCGAGTTCCTGGAACCGGATCGACAGGCTGCCGTAATCCTCAGCTCTTTTTGTGGTGATCTTTAATGTATCGCTTCTTAAAACAGAATTGCCCAGGGTGTCTTCAGCCAGTCCTTTTTCAACATACAGTCTATACTTGGTGGCCGGTGTCCATTTATGCGAGATCGTTAAAACATTTGAATCAAGTGAGAGCACGGAAGGAAGCTTTATGCCGCTATCCGTTGCCAGGTAAATTTTGGTACTGTCGAATTTAACAGGCTTTTTGTCGAAGCTGAGTTTCAGGTCCCCGAGATAATCCAGGGATCCCATTTCGGTATTCGTGGAATAACGCAAACGCCTGTCGTCCTTATTGGCAGCGGGTTTGCCGGTGGTTGTAGTGCTGACTGCCCGTGGCTTTTCCTTTTCTTCCTGGAATGCATTGATCTTAACTGGCGGGGTAGCAGAAGTGATGTGTACGGGCGTATCAAGAAACCCAAACAGCTCAGTGACCTGGTCGTATTTTAAACTGCCATCAAGATCTTTTAATGCAAAAACATTGTAGGTACCCGGGGCAATGAACCTGAAATTGAAGAATCCTTCCTTGTTCAGCCTGGCTGAATACATTGGTTTTTTTGTACGTACTGCTGTGTCTGAGATCTCTGGTTGCAGTATAGCGAAAATGGTACTGTCTGCCAGACCAGTTTCGGCAAGCACAATTCTGCCGGATAATTTGCCTGTATCTATTACCGATCCCGTGGTGAATACGTAGGTGAAATTTTTGATGGGATTGCTTTCATTGATGTCCTGGATCACATCCCCGAAATTGATGGAGTATGTAGTGTTAGGCTTCAGACTGTCTTTCAGTTTAATGGTCACATTCTTCAGCCTGGCTTCGATCAGTGGTTGAACTTCAGGTACCGGAGAAACTATGATCTGTTGCTGGGCCCCACTCTGCATCTGGATATATTCCGAGAACTCAAGCACGATGCGGTTGGTTTTTACATTGGTGGCCGAATCAGTGGGTGTGGCTTTTGCCAGCATGGGCGGAATGGTATCTTTAGCTCCTCCCATGGGTGGGAGCGGCTGACCGCAGCGAAAGAAAACTGCGGACAGAAACAAGACTATAATTGAGAAGACGATTCGATACATGTTAATTCCGGGTTCCGCAATTTTTCGTGCGCAAACTTAAGCCCTTTCTGCATATTGTTTGAGCTCTGTTTGTTAAATGAGTACCTCCTGGCCTGGTTCTTCTTCCTCCAGTTTCAGATAGATCTTATTGTTCTTGGAGAAATTGCACCAATTGCATTTCGGTTTACCGCAACCGGTATAGAAATCGTGGTTTTGTATCTTTTCCCATACATCCCTGATCTGCTGTTCCACCAAATGCACGTCGTCCGGGGTGATCGCCAAACGCTGTTTCTGCCATTTCCCTTTTTTGTCAGGTTCAATAAAATCGAATTCGACATATTGCACCTGCCATGGCTTTGGTAACAGGTCGACCAGGATCTTGTAGAATACGGCCTGGCGCCAGTAATTTCCTCCGTGTGGCAATTCTTCTTTTTCACCCGGCTTTTTGAAGCTGTCCAGGGCCTTTAAGTAATCACCGGTTTTAAAATCCGTGATCACAATATCATTTCCTTCAAACGTGATCAGGTCAGTAAAGCCTCTCAGCGGGATATTGTCCAGCGCTACACTATCCAGCTTATACTCAGTCACCAACACTTTTGGAGGCGTTGAATGAAGGAACATATGTTCGTGATAGGCAGCCAGCACATTAATGCCATGATCAGTGAAGCGCTTGAAACTTTCGTTAGTGAAATGCTCCCGTTCTTTAGCCAGGGCCACCCTGAACTGATCCTGTAACAATGCCGGGGGCGGAAATTTATCTTTCCCTTTTCCTTCATCATAGATCACTTTCAGTGCAGCATGTACGGCAGTTCCAAAAGAGGCACTTTCAGATTTTGCACCCGGTACTTTCACCAGGTTGGTATAATAAAAACCGATAGGGCAGTCGAGGTAATTATTCAGGGCCGATACGTTCATTACAAACTTCGTCAACAGGCCATCGATATAACTCTTTTCGGCCTGCGCCAGTACTGGTTTTTCAATGATGCCGAACCTCAAAGCCTGGAACTCCAGTTTATCCCCATCATTCAATTCAATAAGTTCTTCTTTGATGTCAAGGGCCGATCTTATTTCTTCCAGGAACATGGATGCCATCAGTTCTTTTCCATCATTTTTCATCCTGGGATAAGAGATATAGATGTGTTTTTCCGCCCTGGTCAGCGCTACAAAAAACAGCCGCCTCAATTCTTCAATATCTTCCTCTTCCTTGACAGAGGCTTCCTGGTCACTGCCTTCAAATACAGTAGGAGGAAGGATGAATCCTTTATTCTTATTGCTTTTGCTTTCCCATATATCAGACCTTGCGCCAAGGAAGAATACATATTCAAACTCCAGGCCTTTACTGCCATGACAACTCATCAGGTTCACACCGGTTTCATTTCCCGTGGTCTGTATCAGTTGCAATGAAAGCCCATTCTCCTCCATCAGGTCAATGATGCTGACAAATTCCTGCAGGGTGATGAGCGGATGCCGATGGGTTTCTTCTTTGATATAATTAAAAAGGCATGAGAGCTTTTCCATCATCCAGACCTTCTCTTCATGCTTCGTGATATGCGCGAGGATGCCGGTCTCGTTAATGAGTTTTTCAAACCATTGCTGCAAGGGCAGATTGAAAGATCCCTGTTGCAGCATATTCAGAACGGTACTTACCTGGTGGATCTTGCCGCTGGTTTCATCCGAAGGGAAAAGAAGGCCAGCTTGCTTTGCCCCGATCACATCAATGTATTCCCTCAGACTTCCTTTTTTCTCCCTTGTGATACGGGCGATGTCAACCGGGTCCAGCCCGAAAAAATCGTAATGAAGTATTTCAAATAGCAGGTATTCGCCACCGTTAGGAAGATCATTTTCCATGTTGATATACCTGAAAATATTCAGGATCTTCCTGATGAACAGATCTTCCAGCAGGTTCATTGATTTCTTCACATAGAACGGAACCTTGGCCAGGTGGAGGAATTTCTGCAACTCATCGCCGAATTTGTGCTCACGGTAAATGATGGCGATCTCGCCGGGTTTCACACCCTGTTCCACCAGTTTCCGGATCTCATGGGCCACATGTGCATTTTCCGAGAATTCATTTTCATATACTCTTGCAACAGGCAGTATCGTTAGGCCGGTAAGCTCCGCCCTTGCGGCATTGAGTTCTTTGCTCAGCCCTTCTATCTTACCGATAAGGCGCTTTTTGTTCTGGCTGATGAGTGAAGTGGCGGCATCAAGTATGGGCTGAACGCTGCGGTAGTTATCTGTCAACACCACGGTTTTCAGGTTTTTATTCAGCCTTTCCCTGATGGCCATCATATTCTCAATGTTCGCGCCCTGGAACCTGTAAATACTCTGGTCGTCATCACCCACTACAAACAGGTTTGGATTGTCTTCCCAGTAAGAGGTCAGCAGTTCAACGATCTTATTCTGCGAACCGCTGGTGTCCTGGTATTCATCCACCAGCAGGTATTGAAGGGCTTCCTGGTATCCTCTTAGCACTTCGGGTTGTTCTTCGAACAGCCTGATCACCCAGTTGATCATATCGTCAAAATCGTACCTGCTATGTTGAGACAGCATCTGCTGGTAAGTGGGAAATGCATCAACTGCTGCTTTTGATCGTTCAAATTTTTTTATTTCATCCTGGCCTTTTTGTGTGATACCAAGCTTGGGGTTTTTCTTGTTGGTGTGGAGCTCAGGAATAGTGACTTTTATATAATGATCGATATGCTGATGCAGGTATTCGGGTGTCCAGGCCTCTCTTTTCATATTTGAAAAAAGTGTGCTCAGGTATTTCAGATCGAAATAGACTTCACCTTTCAAACGCTTCAGTGGATTATCGTTGGTGAATCCGTCGATCAGTTCTTTCATGATCTGCACGCGTTCGAGATCGGAGAGGGCTTCCAGATCAGGTTTCCGGAGAAGCCTGCTCTGTTCCTGGATCACTTTATTGCAGAAGGAGTGGAAGGTGTGGATGTTGACTTTATAGGCATCGCTGCCCAGGAACTGCACCAGTCTTTTCCGCATAGCGATGGTGCCGGCATCGGTGAAAGTAAGGCAGAGGATATTTTCGGGAGCGGCATCCGTTTCCAACAGGATCCTGGCAATACGGCAGGCCAGGATCTGAGTTTTCCCGGTACCCGGACCGGCGATCACCATAACAGGACCTTCAATAGCGTCCACGGCTTCCCGTTGGGCATTATTGAGCCTTTTATATTCTTTTTCGTACGATTCTTTCAACTTTTGGGAAACTGTCAACATAAGATAGGTTTCGGGTGTTTTTAAGGGAATTCAAATTACTTCAAAATGCTCCCACGGGAGCAAAACATTTTCCCCAGATGGCAGTATATAGTTTAAAGAAAGTGCAGAACATACCGGTTAGTTTAGACGAGGCCTGGAATTTTTTCTCTCATCCAAAGAATCTGGCTGTGATGACGCCCGATTATCTGAACCTGAAGTTCACCAATGAACTTTATGGAGAGGAAATGTATGCGGGCCAGGTGATGACCTATAACGTAAAGCCATTGTTTGGAATCCCTATGTTCTGGATGACGGAGATCACGCATGTAAAAGACAGGGAATATTTTATCGATGAACAGCGCTTCGGGCCGTACAGCCTCTGGCACCACCAACATCATTTCCGGGATATCGAGGGTGGGGTAGAGATGACCGACCTTATACATTATAAAGTGCCTGGTTGGTTTCTCGGAGATCTGGCGAACAGCATAGTTATTAAAAAGCAGTTGGAAGGTATCTTTGAGTTCCGGTTCAGAAGGGTCGAAGAGCTCTTTGGGGTATGGAAAAAGGTCCAAACATTGGAAAAATCATAGATTTGTAGAACGAATTTGTCGCCTGGTATGGCTTATATGGCACATTAATTCAATATTATACCACTAAAAGGGTATTGTCAGCGGTGTTGAAATTTCTAATTTGCATGAGTTAAACAGCCGTTGCGAACACCTTATACAATTCCCGTCAGGGCAATTGCGAACACCTAACCAGATTACACCCCTTAGATTGCACCGAGTTTAATAATGAAATGTGGGGCCAATAATTGGTCCACATTTGGCCTGTAAAAAATACCCGCCTTTTAAAGCACCCCCAATTTTTTGTATTTATTAGCCGCTGCTGACCAAAAAAAATGTGCGCTTGTTGCACACATTAAACATCTTACTAATCTTATTAAAAAGCACCTTATCCGGGCATCCGGGAAATATACTTCTCGATCTGCTTGATCTGGTCCAACACCTGTTTTTGGGTTGGTTTCTCTGCTTTTGCCCTACGGAAATAGTCTTTGGCCGCGCGGAATTCCCTTTTCTGCATCATGATCTGGCACATTTGAAGATAGGCAAGGGCGGCGCTTTCTTTGTCGGGTATCCCGGCTTTGAGTGCTGCCCTGATCAGGGTTTCGCCTTGCCTCATGTCTCCTTTTTGAAGGGCCATCATGCCGAGTTGCAGCTTGTTAGCGCCTTCAGCTTCTTTCATGGGAACGCCCAGGTCAAGGCTTTTCTTCATGTGTTTTTCTGCTGAATCGAAGTCCTGCTCCATCATGGCGATATTTCCCTTGAGGGTATAGTAGACCGATTGAACGGGTTTATAGAGCAAATTAGGGAACCATATCATGTCCAACACCTTCTTAGCGCCTTCGATATCGCCGCCTTCCAGGTGATCCTGGATAAGCCTGAGTGGGCCGAAGAAAAAATGGGTGAACAGCATAATGGCTGCTGCCAGGTATAATATAAATGAGGGCCAGAAGCCACTGGTGATATTGACCACTACAGCCAGGATAAGTATGGCGATGCTGATCCAGAACCTGTATCGGATAAAACTATTGAACCAATTCATGGCGCAAATATACAGGTTGCAGGTTGCAGGTTGCAGGTTGCAGTGAGAAATCCTGCAACCTGCAACCTGTAACCTGCAACCTTGAGTCTCGTAGATGATGTTTTTAGACCGATTTTTCCTATTTTCGCGTCCCCAAACTGGTCCCGTAGTTCAATGGATAGAATAGAAGTTTCCTAAACTTTAGATACAGGTTCGATTCCTGTCGGGACTACCACTTAAAAATAAACCCCTTGATAATCAGGGGGTTTTGTGTTTCTAAAACGGGCTGGTAGCAAAAAAGTAGCAACACCACGGGAATTAACTTTTAAAATGATTCTCTATGAACAGCGAAGAAGTTATCAATGATATTATCAGAGAGATTGAATATTTGAAATCGTATGGATTTGTGCCTGTAAATCGTCAACAGAACTTGGACAGATTATAGGTTAACTTTAGCCAAGGTTTCTAATGAAAGACTATAAAAAGTATTTTATCATTCCCGCAAATCCGGAGGAAGTGTACAACGCACTGACCAACCCACTCGCCATTCGATTATGGACAGGTGAGCCTGCTGAAATGTCTGAAGAGCCCGGTTCGGAATTTTTTTTATGGGAAGGCAGCATTTCCGGACGAAATATCTCTTTTATACCTGGTAAAAGAATTGAACAACAATGGTATTTTGGTGAACAGGATGAGCCTTCGATCGTAACAATTATTTTACATCCGCATGCCCAAGGCACATCGGTAGAATTGCGACATACAAATATCCCCGACTCTGAATATGCAGACATCACCCAGGGATGGGGTGAGAGCTATTTTCAGGCCCTGGATGATTTTTTTTCCTGAATGGAAATATCCCTATGAAAGCAGCTACCATACAGGAAATAAAACAGGAATTACTGGCCCTGCCACATGGTGAACTCGCAAATATTACCCTTCGGTTAGCCAGAGCAAAAAAAGAGAATAAGGAACTGCTTAGTTTCCTGCTTTTTGAATCGCATGATATTTCCGGATATATAGAATCCGTAAAAAAACTAATGGAAACAGAATTCCTGGATATCAATGTCTCCCATGTTTATTTTGCCAAAAAGACCATACGTAAGGTATTAAGGATAACGAATAAGTATATCCGGTTTTCGGGGTCAAAACAAGCGGAGGCAGAACTGTTGATCCATTTCTGTAAACTGGTTCAAGACAGTGGTATCAGGATCGATAAAAATCCGGCGCTCAACAATCTCTACCTGAACCAGTTGAAGAAAATAGAGAAAACGATGGAAGGCCTACACGAGGACATACAATATGATCTGAATAAGTTGCTGTCGCCTTTGAAAAAATCGCTGTAGAGGAATATCGAAGTGGGATATTTAACAGA
>DATGXN010000245.1:0-23764 GCA_035298945.1 Chitinophagaceae bacterium
TCGTGATCAATGATGTATCAGTTGTTTATTTTAACGGTCTTATTATTGGCCAGGCTAATTGATCCGGATCCGGCTTTTAGGGTCATGGCCTTCTATACAGCGAAAAATGACGCGGCGCATATCAGTTTTGTAAAAGAGGCAAAGAAATGGTTTGGTGAAAGTGGTCAGAAGAATGGGTTCAGTTTTACTGCAACAGATAATTGGGATAGCCTGAATACCGAGGTTCTGGCAACGGTTGATGTGGTGGTTTTCCTGGACACCCGTCCTGAACAGGAAAACCAACGTAAAGCCTTTCAACAATACATGGAGAAGGGTGGTGCCTGGATGGGATTTCATTTCTCCGCATTTGCATTGACGCCTTCCGCATATCCGCAGAACTGGAACTGGTATCAGGTGCATTTTCTGGGTGCAGGAGAATATGTCAGCAATACCTGGAGACCAACCTCAGCAGTTTTAAAATTGCAAAGTAAGCACCATCCTGTAACGAAGGGCCTGCCAGCAACTTTCAGGTCTTCGCCTAATGAATGGTACAGATGGCAGATCGATCTGAGAAAAAATCCCAATATCAAAATACTGGTCACCATAGACTCATCGAGTTTTCCACTGGGCACAGGACCCAAACCGCATGAGATCTGGTATAAAGGTTTTTATCCGGTAGTATGGACCAACATAAAATATCATATGGTCTATTTCAATATGGGGCATAATGATATTGATTATGAGAATAAGACCAACAAAGAGCTGTCTCACACCTTTGGCAATGAGTTACAGGATAAGATGGTGCTTCAGGCTTTGCTGTGGCTTGGCCGAAGTGTAAGAAACAAAACTCAAAACTGAGTTTAAAATTATTGTCGAAAAGTTTATTACAGGATCTCGTTCCAGGTATGATCTGCCAGCAGCTGCACTTTGGCTACGAAACGTTTAAAAGGGCCTGCACCGCCGCCCCATTCTTTTGGAGAGATCATAGAGATCATCAGGGAGTCATCCTTCTTCTCATATAAATAGTAGACTTGTCCTATCACAGGATGGAAATTCAGTTTTGCATTGTAGATCATCATGGAAAGATCCTTGCGTTTCTGTATCTCCTGGGCCTGCAGTGCGAGTAATTCGATCTGTTTTCTGATCTGTGCCAGCTGCATATTGGTCTGCTCTTCCATGGCCGTAAGTGCCTTGTGCCTGATCACACCTTCTTCGTTGGGTTTGATCACGGCGCCCGATACCGAAGCAGAGTAGGGCAGCACACTCATTTGTTTATGATAGATCTCCCTGTTGGTATAAGTTGCATCTTCGTTTGTGCGTCCCTGTGAGGTAACACAGAGGTAACCATTGGGCATGATCTCATGCACCACATGAAAATGCACCTGGCGGGCGCGGTAAAAATGGATCTCGAAACTGATGCCATCCGGAAAATTGACCTGCACTTCATCAGCAAAAGAATGGTCGTCGAATGGGTGCAGATCACCGTCTGCCAGGATCTTATAACTGGCAGAAAAAGCATGATTTTCCAGGCTTACCCAGTTATGATGAATGGTGAGTTCGTTCTTTTGGTTATCGGCCTCAATACGGTAAGTGCCACTTTTAGGCCTTTCCCCGAATTCATAATTGCATTTTTCGGGGAAAAGTTGCCAGGAAGCGAGGAAGTTATAGGCTTTGAGCATGTTTCAAAGTAAAAAGTAAAAAGTTAAAAGTAAAAAATGGGGTTATTTGTTCAGTTGCAGCCTCTTTTTTTAATTTTTACTTTTTAGTTTTAAATTATCTTTGCGCCCTATGACATTAGAGCATATTAAAGATATGAGGGACCGTGTTCTCGTCCTGAGGAGGTTTCTTTGACGTCGCCAACAGGCAACATAAGATAAATGAAGACAAGCAGCGTTCGCTATCTCCCGGTTTCTGGGACGATAATAAGCGGGCAACTGACATTCTCAAAAACATCAAGCTGAACGAATACTGGGTGAAGCTGTTCGACGACACCGAGCGTGCCGTGGAAGATTTTGCCGTGCTTTTTGAATTCTGGAAAGAAGGTGAGGGCGAGGAAGAAGATGTTAAAGCGGCATACCAGCACGCCTTGACTTCCATTGAAGAAGCTGAATTCAAGAGTACGCTGAATGAGCCGGAAGATGAACTTCCTGCCGTGCTGCAGATCAATTCGGGCGCCGGTGGTACGGAGAGCCAGGACTGGGCTGAAATGCTGGCCCGCATGTACCGTATGTACGGCCATAAGCAGGGTTGGCAGGTGACGGAACTCGACTGGCAGGATGGCGATGGCGCAGGGATCAAAACCTGTACTTTTCAGTTCGACGGGCCATTTGCATATGGATTTTTGAAAGCAGAAAGCGGTGTACACAGGCTGGTGAGGATTTCTCCATTTGATTCCAATGCCAGGAGGCATACTTCTTTTGCTTCCGTGTATGTATACCCGCTAATCGATGATACCATAGCGATAGAAGTCAACCCGGCAGATATTGAATGGGCATTTTTCCGCAGTGGCGGTTCTGGAGGACAGAACGTAAACAAAGTGGAAACGGCGGTTCGGCTTACGCATAAGCCTACAGGCATTATTGTGGAGTGTCAACAGGCGCGTACGCAGGGAGAGAACAGGGAGAAAGCGATGACGATGTTGAAGAGCCGGTTGTATGAGGAAGAGATGCGCAAACGCGAAGCGATAAAAAATGCCAATAACGCATCGAAGAAAAAGATCGAGTGGGGCAGTCAGATCAGGAGTTATGTGTTCCATCCGTATAAAATGATCAAAGATCACAGAACGGATTATGAAGTAGGTAATGTGCAGCCTGTGATGGATGGTGAACTGGATGGTTTTATCAAGGCCTATCTGATGATGGAGAAGGAGACAGAAGCAGGATGAAAAGTAAAAAGTCAAAAGTAAAAAGTAAAAAAAGAACTTTTGAATTTTGACTTTGACTTGTTTTTTAATTTTTGACTTTTAATTTTTTAATATGAGCTATTTCAACTACCCGATGCCAATAAACGAGCCTGTGCTTTCTTATGCTCCCGGATCTGCAGAGCGGAAAAAGCTGAAAGAAGTGATTTCAAGGCTTAAGAATGCCACGATTGATGTGCCCATGTACATCGGAGCTGAGGAAGTGAGAACAGGGAATATAAAAACCATCAACCCTCCCCATGAAAAAGCCCATGTTCTGGGAACCTATCATGAGGGCGACGGGACACATGTTGAAAAAGCCATTGCCGCCGCGTTAAGTGCCAGGCAATCCTGGGCAGCAATGAGCTGGGAGAACCGCGCCAATATCTTCCTCAGGGCAGCTGACCTGATCGCCACGAAGTATCGTCCATACATGAACGCAACAACCATGTTGGGTCAGAGTAAGAGCGCCTTCCAGGCTGAGATCGATGCGGCCTGCGAGATCATCGACTTCCTTCGTTTCAATGTCCATTATCTTTCTGAAATATACCGCCAGCAACCCATCAGTTCTGCGGGTATGCATAACCGTATGGAGTACCGGCCGCTTGAAGGTTTTGTACTGGCGATCACACCATTTAATTTTACTGCAATAGGAGGCAACCTGCCAACATCAGCTGCCATGTGCGGAAATGTTGTGGTATGGAAACCTGCGCATAACCAGATCTATTCAGCCCAGCTGTTCATGCAGGTGCTCAGGGAAGCAGGACTACCCGACGGTGTGATCAACATGATCTATGTTGACGGACCCACACTGGGTAAGATCTGTTTTTCACACAGGGAGTTTGCCGGTGTTCATTTTACCGGATCTACCGGTGTGTTCAACAGCATGTGGAAAACGATCGGCGAGAACATTGGAAATTACAGGTCATACCCAAGGATCGTGGGTGAAACCGGTGGAAAGGATTTTGTGGTTGCGCACAGCTCAGCTAACGCAGATGTTGTGGTTACGGCATTGCTCAGGGGAGCTTTTGAATACCAGGGTCAGAAATGTTCAGCGGCGTCAAGAGCATATATTCCTTCCAATCTTGCTGATGAAGTGAAAAGAAAACTGGTAGACGGTGTGAACAGTTTCAGGATGGGCAGCGTGGAAGATTTTTCCAACTTTATCAATGCCGTGATCGATGAGAAAAGTTTTGACAAGATCAAGGGTTATATAGACGGAGTAAAGGGATCAGACCAGGCATCCATCCTTGTTGGCGGGAACTGCGATAAGTCTGTTGGATATTTTGTTCAGCCCACGGTGATCGAAGCCAAAGATCCTAAATACATTACCATGTGTGAAGAGATCTTCGGACCGGTGCTGACCATTTATGTGTATGATGCCAACCAGTTTGAACAAACACTGGAACTTGTCAATGATACTTCTCCCTATGCGTTGACAGGTGCTGTAATTGCGCAAGACAGGGGAGCGGTTGAACTGGCTACCAAAAAGCTGGTGAATGCTGCTGGCAATTTCTATATCAACGATAAGCCAACGGGAGCGGTGGTAGGTCAGCAACCTTTCGGAGGTGCACGCGGAAGTGGAACCAATGATAAGGCGGGTTCTATATTGAATCTGTACAGGTGGCTGAGTGCGAGAACGATCAAGGAAACATTTGTGCCCCCTGTGGATTACCGTTATCCTTTCATGCAGGAATCATAAAATCCATATTTTCGCTCAAACCGTTCTGTGGTAACCATACTTGATTCATATCATCTCAACCTGACTTTACACCGGCTGGCACACCAGCTGATAGAGAACCATTTTCCCTTCCAGGATACCTGTTTCATCGGTATGCAACCTCGTGGGATACCGGTCAGTGATCACCTGGTGAAATATATCAAAGAGTTATATCCTGAACTGCCTGTCAAGTACGGTAAACTGGATATCACTTTTTACCGGGACGATATCAGGAAAGGACTACATGTGCCCCTGGAAACCAGTCTTCCGTTCTCCATTGAAGGGAAGAAGATCGTATTGATCGATGACGTGTTGTACACCGGCAGAACCATCAGGGCTGCCATGGATGCCCTGATCGATTTTGGCAGGCCGGAAAAAGTGGAATTGCTGATCCTGATCGACCGGAAATACAACAGGCAACTGCCGATCCAGCCGGATTATGTTGGGAAGGCCATTGATTCCATCATCACACAGAAAGTAAAAGTAGTTTGGGAAAAAGAGCCCAGCGTGGTGCTGTACTAGGGTCAAACTAAATTTTTGACTTTTGGCTTTTGACTTTTGAATTTGCAATAACTTCGCTCCCTAATGCAACTCAGTACAAAACATCTGTTGGGCATTAGAGACCTGGCTGCTCAGGATATTCAGATTATTCTAGATACAGCCACCCAATTCAAAGAAGTACTCCAGAGGCCGATCAAGAAAGTGCCTTCTCTCAGGGATGTTACTATTGTCAATCTTTTTTACGAGAATTCCACCCGCACAAGAATTTCATTTGAACTTGCAGAAAAACGCCTGAGTGCGGATACCATCAATTTCACTTCCAGCGGATCTTCCGTGTCCAAAGGTGAAACCCTGCTGGACACCGTGAATAATATTCTCTCGATGAAGGTGGATATTGTTGTGATGCGCCACAGTGCAAGCGGGGCTCCTCATTTCCTTGCCCGCCACATTCCGGCCGTGATCGTAAATGCAGGCGATGGCATCAATGAGCATCCAACCCAGGCCTTACTGGATGCATTTTCGATCCGGGATGCGCTGGGTACACTGGAAGGAAAGAAAGTGGCCATTATTGGCGATATCATGCATTCGAGGGTAGCGCTGAGTAATATTTACCTTTTACAGAAAATGGGGGCAGAGGTCACGGTAGCAGGGCCACCCACACTGATCCCGAAATATATCAAAGAATCGTTTGGCGTAAGGGTTGAATATGATGTGAAAAAAGCCCTTCAATGGTGTGATGTTGCCAATGTGCTGCGCATCCAGCTGGAACGCCAGAACCAGGTATTGTTCTCATCGCTGAGAGAATATAACCTTGCATTTGGGATTACCCGCAGAATGCTGGATGATCTCGATAAAGAGGTGTTCATCATGCATCCCGGGCCCATCAACAGGGGCGTGGAGATCGACAGTGATGTGGCCGACAGTAAGCAATCACTCATCCTGCAGCAGGTGGAGAACGGGGTAGCGGTAAGAATGGCAGTACTTTATCTGCTTGCCGGCAAGAGAGAAGCTGAATAATTTTTCCATTATCTTCATGTCATGCAACGTATATGCCTGTTCCCCGGAACATTTGATCCCGTGACATTAGGGCACGTAGACATCATTAAAAGGGCCATTCCTTTGTTTGATAAGATCGTTGTGGCAGTAGGTATCAACTCAGCCAAAACACCGATGTTCAGCCCGGAACAGCGTTTACAATGGATCAGGGATATATTCTCCAACGAGCCATCCATAGAAGGGGCTGTTTATGAGGGACTGACAGTGAAGTTCTGCCAGCAGATCGGAGCCCATTTCATTCTCAGGGGGATCAGGTATGTCAGTGATTTTGAGTATGAAAAGACGATCGCTGACGCTAACCGCACCATGGATCCTTCCATTGAGACCATTTTTCTTACGGGAGAGCCAAAATATACTTCCGTAGCCTCCACCATTGTCAGGGATATCATCCGCAATGGCGGTGATGCCAGGCCTTTCCTTCCTGAAGCGGTGATCCGGTCCATTTCCTGATTATATTTTGGGTAAAGTATAAAATATTACTAACTTAGAGTAAATTTTATACTATGCCAGCTACAAAGAAACCTCTGAGAAAATCCGTTGGCGGCAGGGCTGGAGTCCAGGAGCCGGTATCGGCCTATCGCAGTGATACCAAAGCAATATCCATACTGAAAGTGGTGAAAGGCCCTGAGAACAAACTTACGGGCATGGAAAAGATGGAGCTTGTTGAAGATGGTATTACAAAGCAAAGTCTTGAAGCTTTGAAGCAACAGATGGGTTTTGATTATGATCAACTGGCGCAGATATTGAATGTGGCGAGGGCTACCCTGATCAACAAAAAATCTTCCGAAAAATTCAATACGGATCTCAGTGACAAGATCATGAATCTTGCCGATATCATCAGCTTCGGGTTCGAGGTATTCGAAGATCATGCAAAGTTCAAAGCCTGGCTTCAGCATCCCGTTCGCGCGCTGGGCGGGAAAAAGCCTTTCGATCTTCTCCATACCAGTTTTGGCCGCGATGAAGTGAGGGATCTGCTGGGCCGCATTGATCAAGGTGTTTATTCCTGAGCATGGAGGTGTACAGGATCGTCAGAGCGAAATGGGCCAATGACCTGAGTGGTGAAGGGGCACGGTTATACGGTGGCCGATGGAACCGCAAGGGAACTCCCTGCCTTTATACTTCATCATCCCGCAGCCTGGCCATACTTGAGTTCTCAGTCAATGTGAGCCTGGATGAGATGCCCCGGTCATTAAGTTTGATAACCATCAGGATACCGGACCAGTTCCATGAGGTGGCCATAGATGAATTACCTGGCAACTGGAAAGATGTGCCAGCGCCCGGTGCAGCCCGTGAATTCGGAACCCGGCTTTTACAGGAAGGCAGCCATCTTATTATTCGGTTACCCAGCGCCGTTGTACCACAGGAATTCAATTACATCATCAATCCTGCCCATAAGGATCTTAAATTGTGCAAGGTTGTGGCCGTGGAAGACTTTGTATATGACATAAGAATAAAGGCGTAAAAAAAGAGAGTCAAAGAGTCAGAAGGGCGGAGAGTCAGAGATAGAGAATTCTGCCTCTCTGACTCACTGACTCTCTAGATAAGTAGATCTTTAATTAGCGGGTAACTGTTCTTCAGCATTTCAGTGATCCTTTCTTCACTGGCCCATTCCAATCCTGTGATCTGTTCTTCTTCCTGCGGCACCAGGGCCTGCACGCCGGGACTTTTCATATTGAACCAATGGGTTTCTTTCAGGATATGTTTTCCAAATTCGTCGTATACATGGTAAGTGATAGTGAGTGGGGATTCGAGCCTGGTACCTTTGACTCCCGTTTCTTCTTCTACTTCCCGCAGGGCGCAGTCTTCTATCTTCTCACCTTTATCCAGTTTCCCTTTAGGAAGATCCCATTTGCCTTTTCTGAAGATCATTAAAATTTCTTTTCGGTCATTCCGTACCACACCACCACCAGCCGTGATCAGGTGGAAATGTTTGCGGAACTCCCTGAACAGCTTGTCAATATCGGCATGATAAAAAACACCCGCATGGTGCTGCGGATTTTTCATTTCATGGATCATTGATTTCACACCAGGGTTGGATAGCTCGTCCATGTACACACCATCATCATGGTGCATAATGGCGGTCATTTCCTCGTCGATCTCGTTGGTCAGGTAAAGGGGAGAATTGCCGAAATAAATTTTATACCTCATGGGTTGGCAGGTTTATCTTTGCCCCCACAAAGTAAAAAGAAATCACATCGCATTATGACAAATGAAAAAGCGGTAGCCGAAAAGCTTCTACAGGTGGAAGCAGTAAGACTGAGTCCGGAAAAACCTTTCACCTGGGCATCAGGCTGGAAGAGTCCGATCTATTGTGACAACCGCAAGGTGCTTGGTTTTCCTTATATCAGGGATTTTATTAAAAGTGAACTCTGCAATGTGATCTTCGAAAAATATCCCGAAGCTGAATTACTCGCGGGTGTGGCCACTGCAGGTATTGCCTGGGGGGCGATGGCGGCAGACCAGCTCAAACTACCTTATATCTATGTTCGTCCTAAACCAAAAGAACACGGACTTGGAAACCAGATCGAAGGGTATTACAAGCCGGGGCAGAAAACGCTGATCATTGAAGACCTGATCTCTACCGGTAAAAGCAGCCTCCAGGTGGTAGATGTGGCCCGGGAAGCGGGCCTGGAAGTAATAGGCATGGTTTCGATCTTTACCTATGGCTTTCAACACGCTGATGCAGCTTTCGCGGCTAAAGGGATCAGTTATACCTCACTCACTAACTATGAGAACCTTGTTGCCATGGCATTAGAGAAGGGTTTCATATCCCCGCAGCTGGAGAATACTTTGTTAAATTGGCGCCAGGATCCGGCCAGCTGGACCGGAATTATTTAAATTTAATAGAGAATTTTGCCCATGAAAAAGATAGTTTTCCTTTTCTTCCTTGCCGCCGGGATAAGCCTCACAAGTTCAGCACAACAGAAAAAGCCGATCACCGTAAAGATCCAGACCCCCGGGGCCTTATGTGATGAATGCAAGAAACGCATTGAGGAATACCTGAAATATGAAGACGGGATCACGAAAGTTGTGGTATACCCCAAAAGCAAATACACACAGGTGACTTACCTGGCTGACAGAACAAATATTGAAAACATCAGAACGGCGATCAATAACGCTGGTTATGATGCTGACGACACCAAAGCCACCGAAGACTCCTATAAATTACTTCCAAAGACCTGCAAGAAGCCTGAGGATGGAGGACACAAGAAGCAGTAGGCAGGTTCCAGGTTGCAGGTTGGAGTGAGATGTTACCTCCTGTTTTTACACATTATAAAGGTTGCGTTATCTTGGCAACCCAATTATTTGAAGCAACCTGCAACCTGCAACCTGCAACCTGCAACCTGCAACCTGCCACCTGCTACCTGATCCTCTGCTTCCCCTGGTACCTCACCGGGATATTTAAAAACAAACCTCCTTTGCCAACCTTGGCGGTTCCTTCAATTCTGAGGTCGATCTCCGTTTTAGTTAACAGAGAAAAAGCGTTAGGGAAGATATTTTTCATCTCCACATCCATATTGACCGGAAAAGAGAATGTATCTTTTTTGGGAATGAAGATCAGGGTATCCAGCAGGGAATGCCCCAGGAATTTATCGTCTATATAAACATCCAATTCAGCCTTCTTCAGCTGCAAACCCATGTTGTTGGGGTTATAATAAAACAAGTCGGCCGATACGGTGGAGGTCTTCACACCAAGCGACTTTAACTCGAAATTGCGGGCGTCTATAAACTCCGGCTCTCTCAGGAAAAGGGTAACAGACCCCAGGGTCACAATAAACAGGAATAGCTTTACCATTGGAAATTCTGAAGGCAAATTAGTTCAGAAAAATAAAACAGCCGATTTTTGCTGCCGGCAGGCTGTGAAAACGTTGCTAAAATTGTTGGAATATCGAAATTTTTTGAGCGAGAAAAACCTGCTAAATTCAGTAGTATTTCATCACTGATATAGATTAATGATAAAGAATTAGTTATGAGTTTTATTTGAAGCTGAACAAACAGATAAAACAAGTATAAATGACCCATAATTGGATTAAAATACATGTATTTGTAAATCATATAAATTAGCAATGCAACTAATTGAATTACAATATTTACCGCCAATTATTTCTATTAAAACTTTATTTAATAGTATAGATACTGGATTTCCTTTATATGAAAGGTTTCAGAAAATGAGTTTTATGAACCGGGCGGTCATACCAGCGGCAAATGGCCTCACCACTCTCTCCATTCCACTGGTGGGCGGCCGGGAGACTAAACAGGTTTTAAAGGACGTCAGAATCGATAACAGCCAGCATTGGCAGGTCAGGCATTGGAGAACCATTACCTCGGCCTACCGCCGGTCGCCATGGTTTGAATTCTATGAACCGGGACTGGCCGCTCTGTATGAAAAACAATTTGACCTCTTGCATGAATGGAATCTGGAACTGATGAAATGGGTGTTGCAGGCACTTAAAGCAAATATTGAATTAGGCACCCTTGAAGAAAGAAATCCCGAATTCGTTCTTGATCCCAGAGAAATATGCAAACCCTCCAATTTTCAGAATCAAGTCTTTACCAGGGACTTACCCATCTATCCTCAGGTATTCCAGGATCGGCTGGGATTTCAACCCAACGTCAGCATCATAGATCTCATTTTTAACGAGGGAAACCAAAGCCTTTCTTTATTGACGAAGGCTTCCTATTGAGCGGCTTTTTAATTATATTCGTTTCCCCTTATATGAGGAAGGTACTGCATGAGAAATGTCTTACTCATTTTAGCTCTTCTGTTTGCTTCCTCCGTATCCCTGGCACAGGACTTTTCCAATAAAGGAAAGGAGTTCTGGATAGGTTACGGCAACCATCAGGTTATGTACACCAACAATGGTCAGGGGCTCGATCTCTATTTCACCTCAGACGTAAATACTACTGCAACCGTTGAGATCCCGGGGCTTGCTTTTACCACAACGGTTACCATTACAGCCAACCAGATCGCATCGGTCACCATTCCCCAATCCGCCACTTTAAGCGAGGAGGGTAAATTCAATAAGGGGATCCATGTGGTGGCGGAACGACCCATTGTGGTCTATGCCCACCTTTATTACCAGGCAGTTTCGGGCGCCACCCTGGTTTTGCCGGTGGCTACACTGGGCAGGGAATACTATTCCATCAATTACACCCAATATGCCCAGGCAAATATCGGAGATGCCTATTCATACTTTTTTGTGGTAGCTACGGAAGACAATACCACGGTAGAGATCAACCCCGTGGCCGCCACGGTGGGTGGCAAACCAGCCAATGTTCCCTTTTCGGTGACGCTCAATAAAGGAGAGATCTACCAGGTACTGGCCAAAACAGATCTTACGGGTTCATCCATTAAATCCGTCAGCACGGGGGCCGGCTGCAAAAAAATTGCAGTCTACTCAGGAAGTGGCAGAATAGGTATTGGGTGTGGTACCAGTGTAACATCTTCCGACAATCTCTACCAGCAGGTGTATCCCATCAGCACCTGGGGGAAAAAATATATTACGGTGCCCAGCATGACCAGGCCCACCAATTATTTCCGCATCATCAGGCCCGATGCCTCAGCAACAGTGCGACTGAATGGCACCATAGTTCCGGCCGGAGCCTTCGTCAATAATTTCTATTACGAATTTCAGTCTGTCACACCCAATGTGATCGAGTCTGATAAGCCCATCCAGGTGGCACAATATTTCACTACCCAGGCCTGTGGTGAAAACACGTCAAATGGTGATCCGGAAATGATCTACCTCAACCCTGTGGAACAAACGATCCGTGATGTCACCCTGACTTCAATGAGGCTGATCAATCCCCAGAACAACAAGCATTACCTGAACATCGTACTGCAGAATACCCCGTCTGCCATGCAGTCCCTGAAACTGGATGGCATCCCGGTTGGAGGATTTACGCCTGTGGCTGCCGATCCTGGTTTTGTGTACGTTCAGCTGGAAACCCAAATGGGTACCCATCGCATCACCTGCGATTCCGGATTCAATGCCATTTCGTATGGATTTGGGAATGCGGAATCCTATGGTTATTCAGCGGGCACCAATCTTAAAGACCTTTACCAGTTCGTGCAGATCAGAAATCAATACACTACAGTGAACGTTCCCGCCGGATGTAAGAACACTCCTTTCAAATTCTCGATCGTGTTTCCATATCAGCCCCTGAGCTATGAATGGAAGTTTAACGGTCTGTTCCCCGACGAGACAGTCAGTACGCCGGTTTATGATTCAACCTGGAACGTGAATGGCAGGCAACTCTACCGTTATACATTGACCAAGAATTATAATGTACCTGCAATAGGTACATATCCCATCACTATTGTGGCCCAGAGCTCGACGTCTGACGGTTGCAGCGGCACACAGGAAATTGATTACGACCTGCAGATCTTCGAAACACCCAAGGCTGATTTCAATTTTGTCACATCGGGTTGTTCATCTGATTCAGTTTCTTTCAATGATATCAGTGGCAGTTTGAATACCCGCCTGGTGACCCAGTGGAAATGGGACCTCGGTGATAACAATGTTTCGGATAAAAAATCTTTCAGGTATAAATATGCCGATGGTAAAAAATACAACGTCAGTCTGCAAGCCATCACTGAACTGGGTTGTATATCGGAACCGGTAATAAAAGAAGTGGCGCTGGAGAATATTCCCATTCCGTCTTTCGATAATACAGTAGCCTGTAAAGATGCTACCGTCACTTTTTCCGATCTTTCAAATCCCAATGGAAGTACTATTCAAAAATGGCGTTGGGACTTTGGAGACGGGGCACTCGATTCAAC
Source organism: Chitinophagaceae bacterium (assembly GCA_035298945.1). Lineage (GTDB taxonomy): Bacteria > Bacteroidota > Bacteroidia > Chitinophagales > Chitinophagaceae > Pollutibacter. The sequence goes on from DATGXN010000245.1 coordinate 12,940, forward strand.
TACAACCCTGGTTCCCGTGAATCATGTCTATGCAAAAACCGGCAGTTTTGCTGTTAAGCTCAGCCTGGTGAATTCAAAAGGATGCATCAGTAATACCTTCAGTAAAGATGTTAAGGTGAACACCCTGCCTGTAGCAGGTTTCTCGCTTCCGGAGGTTTGCCTGAACGATGCCTATGCAGAATTTATAGATTCCAGCCGAATACCTGACGGAAGCCCGTTAAGCTATCTTTGGGATTTTGGAGATGGCAGCACAGGTACGGATAAGTCGCCCAGGCACAAATACAGCTCCGCTAAAACATTCGATGTAAAACAGATCATCACCACTTCATTCGGTTGCAAGGATACCACCATCTCGGCATTTACCGTAAATGGAGCATTGCCCAAGGCCATCTTCCAGGTAAAAAATAACGGGCCCTTATGCAGTAACAGGGTAGTGGAACTGATCAATAATTCAGGCGTGGATTTTGGAAAAGTAACTAAGCTTGAAATTTTCTGGGACTTCAATAATAACCCATCTGCAAAACTGGTGGATGAAGACCCCACAGTTGGGAAAACATATCAGTATGTCTATGCTTCGTTCGGTTCACCGGCAACAAAGAAAATGAAATTGAAAGTGGTGGCTTATTCGGGAGCAGTTTGTTTCAGCGAAACCATCCAGGATATTGATCTCCTGGCAAGCCCCCAACTGGTATTCAATGAAGTGCCCTCCATCTGCGAAAATGTGGCTGCATTCCAGATCACCCAGGCTTCAGAAACTTCAGGACTTACAGGCAGTTTCAGGTATGTAGGAAGAGGAGTGGACGATAAAGGAATGTTTACGCCTTCAGTAGCCGGCCGGGGTTCCCATACTATTGACTATATCTTCACTTCAGCAGCAGGTTGTGTTGACACGGCTTCAAGGGCGATCGTAGTAAAAGAAGTTCCTAAAGCTGATGCAGGACCAGACAGGGCGGTACTCAGCGGCGGTTATGTTATATTGAATGCAACGGCCAGCGGAACCGGGATCCGGGTCAACTGGACACCACCCACTTATATAGATGATCCGAATAAGATCAATCCAAAAGTTTCTCCGCCAGACGACATCACATATACGCTGAACGTGTCTACTGCTGATGGTTGTACGGTAACGGATGATGTGTTTGTAAAATTCCTGGCAGATATCAAGATACCCAACACATTTACGCCCAATGGAGACGGTTATAACGACCGATGGGAAATACTTTCCCTGGATAGTTACCCGGGGTCGGTACTTGAAGTATATAATACGGCAGGTCAGTTGATGTACCGTACTGTGGGTTATTCCAAGCCATGGGATGGAACCAATAACGGCCGGCAGTTACCAGCAGGTACTTATTATTATGTTTTGGATCCGAAAAACGGCCGTAAGAAGATAGCAGGTTATGTGACCATTATAAGATAAGTTATGAGGAAGATATTGCTGATCGTGTTTGTACATGTGAGTATGGTTGTGGCAGCACAGCAAAGGCCTCATTATACCCAGTACATCCTGAATAATTACGTGATCAACCCTGCCATCAGCGGTATTGAAAATTATGTTGATCTGAAACTCAGCATGAGAAAACAATGGGTGGGTATTGAAGGGGCTCCTTCAACTTTTTATATCACTGCACACGGCCCCATTGGTAAAACAGATGAGAAACAGAATCCCACTTCATTTGACATGAAGGGTGAGAATCCGAGGGGTAAAAGGTATTGGGAAGAATATACTGCTTCTGAACCTCATCACGGGGTAGGGATCAATGTGATGAATTATAAAACCGGTTATATCAGCAGATTTTATGCTACGGGCTCCTATGCTTATCATATGCCGGTTAGTGCAAAAACAAATTTATCAGCGGGCTTTGGACTGGGGCTTTCGGGAACCAGCATAGACAGGTCGAAGATCGAACTCGCCAATCCTTTCGATCCGGCTGTTAATGCATTTACCGGTGAATCGAACAAGATCAGTCCCGAACTGAATGTAGGTTTATGGTTATACTCCGCAGATTATTTTGCAGGCTTATCAGCCCAACAGGTGATCCCTTCAAAATTTATACTGACTGACAGCTCTCTGAGTAAGTCAACAACGGTACCGCATCTGTTTGCCACGGCAGGGTACAGATTTTTTCTGACGGAAGATATTACCGCACTTCCCTCTGTGATGCTGCGTTATATTTCATCCATGCCGCTTTATAAAGATATCAACCTTAAAGTGCAGTACCAGGACAGGTTATGGCTGGGCGGGAGTTACAGATTCACCGAAGGATTTGCATTCATGGGCGGCGTGAATATTTCCCAGACCGTGAACATTGGTTATTCATACGATATCAATAATGCCAATTACCTGTTATCGTCCATGCAGCGGGGAACACACGAAATTGTGATCGGTTTCCTGATCAACAATACTTATGGGGATATGTGCCCCAGGAATGTGTGGTAATTATCGTTTATCCTTTACTGTTATTTCGATCTGCTCCTCATTCCGGATGATGGTGATGGTCATACCGTTGTCAGCAGGAATTGCTTTGATCACCGGCCTTGCTATTTTAGTCCCGGATACCTTCTTCCTTTCATATTGAATACGTGGTGTGATGGCCTGACCCTGTGCAGTGATCATATTTTCTACCATATCTTCCAGTACTTTTTCAGTATAGATCTGTTCCGGGTGTGCACTGATATTAGCGATGTTTCCTTTTAGTTTTGCCAGATCCTGGAATTGTCTCGCGTTGTCCTGCACCACTCGATAGGCATCTTTTGTTCTTGAAAATTCCTGTTCCTTTCTGAACTTTTCATTTCTCAGGATATCCGGATGTCTCCTGTCCCTGGGATCAGGTGCTCCAGCAGTTTTCAAAAGGTCTTCTGCCTCCGGGAATTGTAATGCAAAATTGAATCCCTCACTGGTAAGTTCGGTGACTGGAGGGGCAGGGGGAGGAACTGGTGCAACTGGCGTTTCCGGTGCAAAAAGCAACTCGGAATTGTTATCATCAGCAATTGTTCTTTCAAAGTTCCTCGGTGATTGAATTTTGGGTTTGGATATCTTGGGTACAGTTTTTTCTACTGCCGGTGCTTTTTCCGGATAAGACAGTTTCATCACGAAAGGAAGGGGAGCACGATCCGTTTCCTCCAGGGCTACCTGTTGTGCAATGGAGTTGGTTTTTTCCCTGTCCTGCTCAGAAACCCTGGCAGGCGTGAGCAATCCGGTAAGCATGATGAAGCCGGCAAGCAACACCAGCGCAAGAACTTTATGCCTGTATTTCACTTCCTGGTCGGGCACGTTCAGAATGCGTTTAACCCGGCCTAATAACATACCCTGCCTACCCGTAACAGCCATGGCCAGTGCGGGTTGGAGTTTCGATTGTTCAAGTAATAACAATGCCTGGGCATAAGCTTGCGGATCCTGCTGGCGTACTACGGCATCATCACAACATAATTCACATTCTTTCCTGATCGCGCGGCCAAGCAGGTGGGCAAATGGATTGAAAAATAAAATGGTTTCTATAAATGCAACAGCCAGGTTGACCAGGTAATCATTACGCCTTATATGTGCCATTTCGTGAATGATAACGGCTTCCAGCTGCTCCACACTTAATTGGTTCACCGTTGCTATTGGCAAAAGTATAACCGGTTTCAAATAACCAATGGTGGATGGAACATTGATATACTCACTGATATAAATAAAGATCTCCCGTGAAATGCCCATACTCACTGTAAGCCTGTTGACTACATGTTGCCATTCGATGGCGGGTTTCAATTCCATTTTCAGTTTTTGCGTTGAAATGAAATTATAGACCAGCCTGGCAAACAATAACACAACGATCACGAGATAGGCAGAAGATAAATAGGGTAGTGTACTGGTAAGAAGATTGGTAATTGAGAAAGAGAAAGCCGGTGAAATATTACCAACCGTTTCCTCGGCCATTTTCTCTTTGGCAAACCTTGTAAAAAACGAATAAAAGAACCAGATGGTTCCGGACATTAAAAGCAATACCGCACCTGAATGTTTAATTACAGGTTTTTGTCTGAATGGTAACACAATGAAGACCTGGTATACCAGCCATAATAACGACATCTGCCAGAGACTGTCTGCAATGGCCCATCCTAGTGCCTGTAATAGATCAGACCGGTAAAGCTCCTGCATGTTATTTCTTCTTAAGGTTATCCAATAATTTCTGGATCTGCTCCAGTTCATCAGAGCTGGCCTGGTGATTACCCAAAGCCTGCATCACCAGTTGTCCGGGTGAGCCTGCGAACAGGGTATTGATCATTTTTCCCACCAGTTGTTTCTGTGTTTTCTCCCTGCTGACTGCCGCCTTGTAGATATGAGACTTTGCGGATTCGTCCCTGGTTACCAGTCCTTTCTCGTACATGATCTGCAGGAGTTTCAGCGCTGTTGTATAGCCGATATCCTTGGTCCTGGACAGCTCTTCATGCACATCCCTTACTGTTGCTTCGCCTTTCTCCCAGAGCACCTGGAGGATCTCCAATTCTCCTTCGGTAGGTTTTAAAATCTTGTTTGGCCCCATACTACGAATTTTGTCGTAATAAATATACGAATCTGTTCGGATTTGGGATAGCCGTTCATGGAATTTAGAAATCCTTAACAATAATTAGTGTGCTGGCCGGTTAGTGTGTGAACCGGGGAATGCAGGAGATAAACAGGGTAGAGCAGGTCTTACCGGTCATTTGTTGTGCCTATAGCCCTTTGATTTCACCTACCAGGGGTTAAACGGGGAGGCGGAGACTTTTCATCCTATGAAAGGCATTTCATGGTGAAGAGGGACTTTAATCACGGCCTGGATAAAACGCAATCTTTTTTGCGTGTTATGAATAGCGCAATTGGATCTGGTTGTTGCGCGACCCATTCTGAGTTAGGTAAACAGTGCACTACATTTCTGACTAAGATGTAACAGTTACGCGTCATATAAATTAAATGAGCAAAATCGATTTTAGGGCGACGCGCCAAGGGTGACATACCATAAACAAAAATTCCGGCAGGCCGAATGGTCACAAACCAGCACAAAATGTATGTGTGATTTTGAAATACTCTTCTGAACAGCATGCGCTACTAAAAAGAAGAGGCTGCCTGAGCCAGGCAACCTCTTACTTATTTATCTCTTGCATTCCCCGGCTAACATGTTAACCGGCTAACACACTAATCAGTTTTCTTTAACTTCGATCCGGATCTTGTCTCCTTTGATCAGCTCTTTGTATTTAGCTGCATCCACCACATTGCCATTCACCTTCATCACTCCGTTCTCCAGTTCAATGGTATAAGAGTTTCCGGTGATCACACCATCTTTCTTCAGGGCATCAACCAGGGGCTGTTCTGCGCCTTGTTCAGGGGCTACAGTCACATTGACGCTATCTGACTTAATAATTGAAACGGTGATCTCCTTGGTCTTGCTTTGGCCTGCTGCGCCATGGGCGCCGCCGGTTCCATGCATCTGGGCCAGGGTTGGCGCAATAACCAGTGAAACGATCGACATCAGCTTGATCAGGATGTTCATGGAAGGACCTGAAGTGTCTTTAAATGGATCGCCTACGGTATCACCAGTTACAGAAGCTTTATGGGGTTCTGATTTTTTATAGAAAATTTCGCCGTTGATCTCAACGCCTTTTTCAAAAGACTTCTTGGCATTATCCCATGCACCACCAGCATTATTCTGGAACATCCCCATCAGTACACCACTTACGGTAGCACCTGCCAGGAATCCACCCAGGGCCTCAGGGCCTAATGTGAATCCAATGATCAGGGGAGCTGTGATGGTGATAGCACCTGGCAACATCATCTTCTTAATAGAAGCCTGGGTTGAGATGGCCACGCATTTGTCGTATTCGGGCTTGCCTGTACCTTCCATGATACCAGGAATGGTACGGAACTGCCTGCGCACTTCTTCCACCATCGCCATGGCAGCTTCACCCACCGCGCGGATCGCCAGTGATGAGAAGATGAATGGGATCATTCCACCAACAAACAACGAAGCCAGTACATCGGCTTTATAAATATCAATACCGTCGATACCGGCAACACCAACGAAGGCTGCGAACAGTGCCAGCGCAGTAAGTGCGGCAGATGCGATCGCGAATCCTTTACCGGTAGCGGCTGTTGTATTACCTACAGCATCCAAAACGTCGGTTTTTTCACGTACTTCTTTAGGAAGCTCACTCATCTCTGCGATACCACCTGCGTTATCTGCGATAGGGCCGAAAGCGTCGATGGCCAATTGCATGGCAGTGGTGGCCATCATACCGGCTGCAGCGATAGCCACACCGTAAAGACCAGCGCAAAGGAATGAACCATAGATACCACCAGCAAGCACAAGGATAGGGAGGAAGGTTGATTCCATACCTACTGCTAATCCACCGATCACGTTGGTAGCATGGCCCGTGGACGACTGGCGTATGATAGACAGCACAGGGCGCTTACCCATGGCGGTATAATATTCAGTAATGATGCTCATCAGAGTTCCCACGAGGAGACCTACACCAATGGCACCCAGAACACCCCATTTGGTGAATTCGTGATTACGAAGCACCATAGTATCGGGAAGAAGATAAGCTACCAGGCCAACAGATGCAACGGCAGTCAGCGCAATGGAACCCCAGTTACCGAGGTTAAGCGCTTTCTGGACAACATCTGTATTGATACCTGCCGTATCACTTACCTTAACGAATAATGTACCGATGATAGAGAAAAGGATACCCACTCCTGCGATCAGCATCGGAAGCAGGATAGGAGATAATCCCCCGAAATTGTCATGCGCATGGGTTTCCTGGCCCAATACCATGGTTGCGAGTACAGTGGCAACATAAGAACCGAAAAGGTCGGCACCCATACCAGCAACGTCACCTACGTTATCACCCACGTTATCAGCGATAGTGGCAGGGTTGCGTGGATCGTCTTCAGGAATACCTGCTTCCACTTTACCCACCAGGTCAGCACCCACGTCTGCAGCTTTGGTATAGATACCACCGCCTACCCGTGCAAAAAGCGCGATAGATTCAGCACCCAGGGAAAAACCAGTCAACACTTCAATAGTGCGGAGCATCTCTTCGCCATTCACTTCTGCGCCTGCAGGAACAAAGATCATTTTGAGGATGATAAAGAGGCTTCCAAGACCGAGAACAGCCAGACCAGCCACACCGAGACCCATAACAGCACCACCGGTAAAGGATACCTTGAGTGCCTTACTGAGGCTTGTGCGGGCTGCATGGGCAGTCCTTACGTTGGCTTTGGTGGCTACGCGCATCCCAATATAACCTGCCGTGGCAGAGGCAACGGCACCAATTACGAAGGCAATGGCAATAGACCAGTGGGAGGTTGGATTGGCACCAGCCATCACTGCGAGCAGTACGGCCACGATAGCAACGAAATATCCGAGGATCTTCCATTCTGCTTTCAGGAAGGCCATGGCACCTACAGCGATATAATCGCTGATCTCTTTCATTCTTTCGTTACCGGCTTCCTGTTCAGAAACCCATTTGAATTTCACGAAAGTGTAAAGAAGTCCGATCAGTCCCATCACGGGCACGAGATAAATCAAATTATTCATAAGCGAATGATGATTTGTTTTTGGTTCCGGAAAGGGCCTTTATACCCAGTTCTCGGGCCGGCAAAATTAGGGGATTAGGGTCAATATCGGTGGGGATGACACCATATTTTATAGGTATTTGGACAAAAAAAGCCCCCCAGTTTTTGGGGGGCTTCGATTTATTCAAAAAGATCAGTCTTTCAGGATCTTCTGTGTGAGTTGTGTTTCCTCACCCATAACCTGGATGATATACATTCCTCTCTGGAGACCATTGAGGTTCAGTGTCACCTGGTTCAATCCTCTTACGGTGCTGACTTTGTTGGTGCGCATAGTACGACCACTCATGTCAACCACCCTGATATTGAGAGATTCAGGTCTTGTCTGGTTAATTGTGATGTTCACTACATCTATTACAGGGTTAGGCCATACGAAGAAGGCTTTACCACGACCTTCATTCCTGATTGGAACTACCCTCGTAAAGATAGCCTTAGCATCCAGGTCAACCTGGCGGAGGCGATAGTAGCTTACACCAGCTTCAACGCTGTTGTCAGTGAATGAGTAATCGACCTTCCTGCTGCTATTGCCTTTGGCAGCAACAGTACCAATGGTTTTGAAGTTCTGGCCATCAGTGCTCTTCTGTACTTCGAAATGAGAAGCGTTCCTTTCCTGGGCAGTTGTCCACGAAACAAGCACTTTATCTCCTTTCAGCACCGCGTCGAAAGACAGGAACTGAACTGGCAGGATAGTGGCTGTAACAGTTGAGAATTCTGATGTATTAGCAGCACCGGAGGCGGCGCTGAAAGCGATTGCATTTACTTCAACACCCGCAGCAACCGGGGTTGCCAGGTCTGATTGCTGGATCAGGAAGCTGAATGCACCTGGAGTTGGATCATCGTCACCAGGGCCATTATCTGTTGCATTGATCAGGAAAGTAGAACCCTCTTTATAGTTCGGGTTTGCTGGTGCTGCATCAGCGCTGGCCAGGTAGAATTGCATGGTAGCTCCCGCATTTACAGTACCTACAATAGATACGAAAAGTGGATCCACACCAAATTGTGTAACAACAGGGTAATTGAAAAGTGCATTTGCACCTGCATCAGTGTCTCCAGCGTCATTCACCGTGATGCCATCAGCATTACTGCCACCGGCAAGAAGATTGATAGCAAGACCGGCGCCTTCACCGCCTGAAGGACCATTGTTCCCACCAAATATATTGCGTGAGATCCTGTTCCTGGCAACAGTACCAGTACTTGTCTGTGACAATGAAACTCCATCTTTAGTGTTGAATCTGATCGTATTGGCTTCGCCTGCATCATTGGTTCCATCATCGTTTGATCCGATAATGTTGTCAACCACTGAACCATTACCAAAATTGATCAACTGAATACCCCAACCACCATTTCCATAAGCGTTAGAACCATTTTGTGTACCGATATCATTACCCATGATATTGTTACCGCTGGATGGGTTGGTGAGGTTGCCGCAAAAGATCGTCATCCCATTGCGGTTATTTGAAGCAATGATATTGCCTATAATATTATTATTAGGTGCATCGTAGATGAGTACCCCGTTACCTTCAAAATATTGTGAGTTTCCTTTGTTACCACCCGGGTTGGTTTCTTCAGCGTTCAAACCAATATTGTTACCAGCAACAGTATTGTTACTGCTTCTGCCCTGGATCACAACACCATTCTGCCTGTTACCACTGATCACGTTCTTTTCAAAATTATCGCTGGTTCCATTGAAATCTGAACCTACGCGATTATTGGCACTGCCGTTGCCGGCATTCTGACCATCCAACAACACGCCAACGCCATTTCCACGCTGCCAGATAGCGGTAGCTGAACCATTAGCCTGGGTTCCTAACCAGTTCCCAGCAATAACTATATTATCGGCATTGCCTACATAAACACCCGCAGTGGTATTGTTAGAAATAAGATTTCCTTCATGGTCGTCATTAACGCCGTCACCGTCAGTTCCAACGATTACCCTGGGATTGGCATAAGAGTAGAAGCCTGCATTCTCCTGGGAAATATTGACACCACTATTGGAAGCTCCGGAGTTATTGGGAATAGACGCAAATTCGTCTGCCCCAATGTAGTTTCCCCAGATCTTAACAGGGGCACCAACACCGCCAGCGATTCCGATAGAGATACCATTGGTCATGCGGGGATTTCCGTCACTGTAAATAGCCAGACCAGCAATGGAGACATCACCGGAATTAACTACAATGGCATCGAAACCAGAAGCAATGATACCTATAACAATAGATCTTCCGGTTATTGTACCGTCATCTCCTGCTGTTGGACCATAGCCATTAATAAAAACAGGACTATTCACCTGCAATGAACTGGCCAATATAATTGGCTCCTGAAATCCGATATTAAAGGTGATCACGTCAGCACCTGCGCTGTTGTCAGCATCGGCCAATGCCTGCCTCAATGTTCCCGGGCCGGAATCTGCGGCACTTGTTACAACAAAATTTGCGGCAATCAAACTGGTGTTTAAAAACAAGGTGATAGCAACAAGAATAATCCGGGTAGAATTTTTTCTCATAATTAAAAATTAGCTTGTGAATTGGATAAGCGTTTGATCTTATCACCAGATACCGGATATTCTGGATTTTCGTAGGAAGGATAGATTTTGGCAGGTTAAAGGTACATCACACTCTTCAAATATTAAAAACTTTCAGGTAGCAAAATCCAATCTTTTCAATTAAGTCTGAGGCGATTACGCCAAATTCTGAATGTTCCATTTTTGCCATATCTCCGGCCATTCCATGCAGAAATACAGAAATCCTGCAAGCCTCTTCAGCACTGTATTTCTGGGCCAATAAACCCGTAAGCATGCCCGTTAGTACGTCGCCTGCGCCCGCCTTCGCCATGCCCGAATTGCCGGTGGAATTGAAATAACCAAGGCCGCCAGGTGTGGATAAAAAACTGTTTTGGCCCTTTACAAGAATAAAAATCCCCAATCTTGTGGAAAACTCAAGAGCCCTGGCAATTCGGTCAAAATGGTTGTCAGATGTGCCGAACAGCCTTGAAAACTCGCCGATATGCGGAGTGATCACTGTTCCTGCAGGTATTTGCTCCTGCCAGCCTTCTTCTGCTATGATGTTCAGGGCATCTGCATCCAACACCATGGGTATCTCCCTGTTTTGCAGCATCTGCCATAGCAAATCGCGGGTGTATTTCTCTTTGCCAATGCCCGGACCGATCCCTATGGCGCTAAACGCGCGCAGATCACCCGGGTGGTTGGCCAGGAAATCTTCGTTGGTGTCTATACTGCAGATC